>NZ_JAUHUK010000010.1:0-217705 GCF_030417915.1 Pseudomonas sp. C32
GTAGCCCAAAGACGGGTGAGCAGCCCGAATGGAGATTCGCCATGACTCAGATCGCCCGCATCAGCGACACCGGCACCGAACGCCGCCTGCAAGCCGAACGCCTGGTGGGCGCCGAGGCTTTGCAAGAAGCCCAGGCCTTGCGATTCAACGTGTTCAGCGGCGAATTCAACGCCAAGCTCAAAGGCGCGGAGCGGGGTCTGGACATGGATGACTACGACGTTCACTGCGCCCACATCGGTGTGCGTGACCTCAACACCGGACGTCTGGTGGCGACCACCCGTTTGCTCGACCATACCGCCGCCAGCAGCCTGGGTAAATTCTACAGCGAAGAAGAATTCAGCCTGCACGGCCTGGTCCACCTGCAAGGCCCGATCCTGGAAATCGGCCGCACCTGCGTCGATCCGGCCTACCGCAACGGCGGCACCATCGCCGTGCTCTGGGGCGAGCTGGCCGAGGTCCTGAACCAGGGCGGCTACAGCTATTTGATGGGCTGCGCGAGCATTCCGATGCAGGACGGCGGCATTCAGGCCCACGCGATCATGCAGCGTCTGCGCGAGCGCTACCTGTGCACCGAACACCTGCGGGCGGAGCCGAAAAAACCGTTGCCGAGCCTCGACATTCCTTCGAACGTGATTGCCGAAATGCCACCGCTGCTCAAGGCCTACATGCGCCTGGGCGCGAAGATTTGCGGCGAGCCGTGCTGGGATGAAGATTTCCAGGTCGCCGACGTGTTCATCCTGCTCAAGCGCGACGAACTTTGCCCGCGCTATGCCAAACACTTCAAGGCGGCTGTGTGATGAGCCGGCTGCGCATTTACGCGCGAATCGCACGAGTATTGCTGGTAGTGGCGCTAGGCCTGGGCATGGCCAGTGTGTTCGGGTTGTTCGAGCGCCTGGGCATGGCCCATTCGATGGAACGTCGCCAACACTGGTCGCGATTTTTCATGGCACGCCTGAGCAATGCCCTGCCCTTTGACGTGACGGTTCAGGGTGAACTGCCAAAGACACCGATGCTGTGGGTGAGCAATCACGTGTCCTGGACCGACATCCCGCTGCTGGGCATGCTCACGCCCATGTCGTTCCTGTCCAAGGCCGAAGTGCGCACCTGGCCGGTGGCCGGTTGGTTGGCGGCCAAGGCTGGCAGCCTGTTCATCCGTCGCGGTTCGGGCGACAGCCAGTTGATCCGCAAACAGATGACCCGTCATCTGGAAACGGCGCATCCGCTGCTGATGTTTCCGGAAGGCACCACCACCGATGGCCGTTCACTGCGCACCTTCCACGGTCGCTTGTTGTCCGCGGCCATCGATTCCGAAGTGGCGATGCAACCGGTGGCGATTCGTTATGTGCGCAACGGCGAGCTCGATGCGCTGGCGCCGTTCATTGGTGACGATGATTTGCTGTCGCACCTGATGCGTCTGTTTGCCAATGATCGTGGCGGCGTGGAGATTCATCTGCTCAAGCCGATTGCCTGCGAAGGCCGGGAACGCGCGGCACTCGCGTTCGAGGCGCAGCAGGCGGTGCAGAAGGCGTTGTTTGGTGCTGTTGTTGAATCGCAACGAGCTCCCCTGCGCCCCGCGATTGCCGCGTAAACACATTCCCCTGTAGGAACGAGCCTGCTCGCGATAGCGGATTTACATTCAACGATGATGCTGAATGACAAATCGAAATCGCGAGCAGGCTCGCTCCTACAGAGGTTCAGCGTGCTGGGTGGCTCTGCGCAAAATTCTGAAGCTGCGGATAGAACAACCGGAAGTCCTCGCTCAACGGCTCGTACAACCGCCGCAACTCCGGCATCGCCGCCGCCAACTCTTCCGGCCGGGTCAACCGCCGCGAAATCCCGCGCAACACCTGCTCCAGCACTTCGAACTCCCGGTAAGAACCCAACCAGTCATCAGCCACCATATAAGGCGCGATGCGAGCCAGGCGCTCCGGGAGTTGCGGTTCAGTGGACAACACTCGGTAAACGTCCGAGGTGAACAACGCCAGCGGCCGCTCGGCATACAGCGTCCAGTCCCGCGCCAGGCAATGATCGAAAAACACGTCGAGGACGATCCCGGCATACCGCCGGCGCGTCAGGGAAAACCGTGA
The DNA here is from genome assembly GCF_030417915.1 of Pseudomonas sp. C32. Lineage (NCBI taxonomy): Bacteria > Pseudomonadati > Pseudomonadota > Gammaproteobacteria > Pseudomonadales > Pseudomonadaceae > Pseudomonas > Pseudomonas sp. C32. The sequence goes on from NZ_JAUHUK010000010.1 coordinate 2,088, forward strand.
CAACGCCGTATCCACCAGTGGATGGCGGTCAGTGAACACGTCGATGCTGCGATGCAACTGGATGGCCGCTTCGATCTCTGGATCGTACTGCCCTTGCAGCCTGCCTTTGACGAAATCGCCATACAGGCTGCCGAGCCATTGACCGGGACGCTGGCCACCGAGGTGAAGATGTGCGAGATAGTTCATGGGCGCAGCTTAGCACCGCGCCCTTGCCTTGTTACACTCAACGTATCGTTATAACTCGATATACCGATTTTCTCAGTCATAAGAGCAAAATCATATTGGCATATCGCGAAATACCGATTTAAAGTTCGCCTCATCGCGATATAGCGTTTTACTGATCACGAGCCCACTGCCATGAACCTAGACCTCGACGAAATAATAAAAGCCCTGGCGCACCCGGTACGGCGAGAAATCCTGCACTGGCTCAAAGACCCGACCGTCGAATTTCCCGACCAGTCCCACAGTAACGAGCACGGCGTTTGCGCAGGGCAGATCGATCAACGTTGCGGCTTGTCGCAATCCACGGTGTCCGCACACCTGGCGACCCTGCAACGCGCCGGCCTGATCAGCAGCCGCAAAGTCGGCCAGTGGCATTTTTTCAAGCGCAACGAGGAAACCATTCAGGAGTTCCTCCGCATCTTCAGCAACGAGCTCTGACCCTGTGGGGGCGTTCTCAATTGGTTTTCACACAGCCCCGGGAAAGCCAATTGAGAACGCCCCCCACGTCAGCCAGCCATAAGGAATTAGACATGCCCCTCTCGCTACTCATATTGGCCTTGAGCGCCTTTGCCATCGGCACCACCGAGTTCGTCATCATGGGCTTGCTGCCCAACGTGGCGGCCGACCTCGGTGTGTCGATCCCCGGCGCCGGCTGGCTGGTGACCGGTTACGCCCTGGGCGTGGCCATCGGCGCGCCATTCATGGCGCTGGCCACCGCCAAGCTGCCGCGCAAGGCCGCCCTGGTGGCGTTGATGGGCATCTTCATTATCGGCAACCTGCTCTGCGCAGTGGCTGGCGACTACAACGTGTTGATGTTCGCCCGTGTGGTCACCGCCCTGTGCCATGGCGCCTTCTTTGGTATCGGTTCAGTGGTGGCAGCGGGCCTGGTGCCTGCGAACAAACGTGCTTCGGCCGTGGCATTGATGTTCACCGGCCTGACCCTGGCCAACGTCCTCGGCGTACCGCTGGGCACCGCGCTCGGCCAGGAAGCCGGGTGGCGCTCGACCTTCTGGGCGGTGACCGTGATCGGCGTGATCGCACTGATCGGCCTGATCCGCTTCCTGCCGGCCAAGCGCGATGAAGAGAAGCTCGACATGCGCGCCGAACTGTCCGCGCTGAAAGGTGCCGGGATCTGGCTGTCGTTGAGCATGACCGCGCTGTTCGCCGCCTCGGTGTTCACGCTGTTCACTTACGTCGCACCGCTGTTGGGTGAAGTCACCGGCGTCTCGCCCCGCGGCGCGACCTGGAGCCTGATGTTGATCGGCCTGGGCTTGACGGTCGGCAACATCATCGGCGGCAAGATGGCCGACAAAGGCCTGGCGGCAACGCTGATCGGTGTCTTCATCGCCATGGCCGTGATTTCCACCGTCCTGACCTGGACCAGCGTCGCGCTGATCCCGACCGAAATCACCCTGTTCCTCTGGGCCACCGCGTGTTTCGCCGCCGTGCCGGCCTTGCAGGTGAACGTGGTGACCTTTGGCAAAGCCGCTCCGAACCTGGTGTCGACCCTGAACATTGGCGCTTTCAACGTCGGTAACGCCTTGGGTGCCTGGGTCGGCGGCAGTGTGATTGCCCACGGTTTCGGCCTGACCAGCGTACCGCTTGCTGCAGCTGTATTGGCGGTTCTCGCCCTGCTGGTGACCCTGATTACGTTTCGTAAGAGCGGCAATCCCGATCTGGCACCTGCTACCAACTGATCATCCATTACCTCACGAGGGTTGCATTAAATGACGACTATTTTCGATCCGATCAAACTGGGCGACCTCGAGTTGGCCAACCGCATCATCATGGCCCCGCTGACCCGCTGCCGCGCAGACGAAGGTCGCGTGCCCAACGCGCTGATGGCCGAGTACTACGTGCAACGCGCTTCCGCTGGCCTGATTCTCAGCGAAGCCACGTCGGTCACGCCGATGGGCGTCGGCTACCCGGACACCCCGGGTATCTGGTCCAACGACCAGGTGCGTGGCTGGTCCAACGTGACCAAAGCCATCCACGGCGCCGGTGGCAAGATTTTCCTGCAACTGTGGCACGTGGGCCGGGTTTCGCATCCGTCGTATCTGAATGGCGAAGCTCCGGTTGCACCAAGCGCCATCCAGCCAAAAGGCCACGTCAGCCTGGTGCGTCCGCTGGCGGACTACCCTACCCCACGCGCACTGGAAACCGCTGAAATCGCCGACATCGTCGACGCTTATCGTGTGGGTGCTGAAAATGCCAAGGCAGCGGGATTTGATGGCGTGGAGATCCACGGCGCCAACGGATACCTGCTTGACCAGTTCCTGCAAAGCAGCACCAACCAGCGCACCGACCATTACGGCGGTTCCCTGGAAAACCGTGCACGCCTGCTGCTGGAAGTGACCGACGCAGCGATCGAAGTCTGGGGAGCCGGCCGCGTGGGCGTGCATTTGGCTCCACGTGCCGACTCCCATGACATGGGCGACGACAACCTGGCTGAAACGTTCACCTACGTTGCTCGTGAACTCGGCAAGCGTGGCATCGCCTTCATTTGCTCACGCGAAAAAGAAGGCGCCGACAGCCTCGGCCCACAATTGAAAGAAGCTTTCGGCGGCCCGTACATTGCCAACGAACGCTTCACCAAGGACAGCGCCAACGAATGGCTGGCCAGTGGCAAGGCCGATGCCGTCGCGTTCGGCGTGCCGTTCATTGCCAACCCGGATCTGCCGGCGCGCTTGAAGGCTGATGCGCCGCTCAACGAAGTGCGTCCTGAACTGTTCTATGCCAAGGGCCCGGTTGGTTATATCGACTACCCGACGCTGTAATCAGTCATCCTGGAAATGCAAAAGCCCCGACTCGAAAGAGCCGGGGCTTTTTGTTATCTGAAAACAATATTGTGGTTTTGACACCGCGAAAAGGACTTGCTCACAGTCTCGACACAAAACTCCTACAAATTACTGAGCTCGCAACCTGTCAACGGGCCGAGTGTAAGTATATAAAAGCAGCCCATTGTCGAAGGGCACGTGAAGAACCGTTCATTTACGGTCTCGACGGTTGACACACATGACGTCGATTTCGCATTTTGCTTCATTTACGCAGGCTGGGGCTCAAGCGCAGCATGTCCAGCCCCGTATCGGCCCAACGCTCGGCTTCGGTGTGCAGTTCAAAGCTGTCGGGGGCCAGCAACCACTGGTACAGGATGCCGTCGATGTAGGCATGCAGGCTGATGGCCGCACGGACAGTGTCGAGGTTTTCCGGCAGTTGCCCGCGGTTGACTGCATTACTCAGGGCCACGCCGATACGCACGTTGCAGTCGAGGCTGGCTGCCACACGCTGTTGACGCAGGTCGCACATTTCATCGGTGAATTCGCACTTATGAAACAGAATTTCGTTGATGCGCCGGGTTTTCGGGTCCAGCGCAACTTGATGAAACAAATGAACCAACAACTTGCGCATGCAACCCAGGGGATCGAGTTCATCTTCGCTCTCGCTGGCCTTGGCCATTTCTTCCAGCGGCTCATGCAGTGTGTCGAGCATGGCCTGCACCAGATCCGCCTTGTTGCTGAAATGCCAGTAAATGGCCCCGCGCGTCACGCCCGCGAGGGTCGCGATGTCCGCCAGCGTGGTGCGCGCCACGCCCCGCTCGAAAAAGGCCTTCTCCGCCGCCACGAGAATCTGGGCACGGGTTTCCTGAGCTTCTTCTTTGGTGCGACGGACCATGGCAGTACAACCTCAATCAGGGTGCTTCAGCGATGTCTGAATATCAGCTGAATAAAAGTGGGGCGAACGTTCTTGGGTATCGTCCCCGGCCTACAATTCGAACCTGCGAACGGCTTCTGTAACGGTATGAGTACACAGTCTAGGTATTTACAAACAGCCATGTACGTAAGTATATTCCTTAGCAAGCTACTTATCCACTCGGCACACATTTTTAAACCTTCCACCTTTCTTGTGCGCACCTTGCGCGCCTGACCCGAGGATTTTCATGCAATTCAAGCCAGCTGTTACCGCTCTGGTCGCCGCCGTCGCCCTGGCATCGCTACTCAGCGGATGCAAAAAGGAAGAGGCAGCACCAGCCGCACCGCCCCCTCAGGTCGGCGTCGTAACCCTGCAACCGCAACTTTTCACCCTGACGTCTGATCTTCCGGGACGCACCAGTGCATTCCGCATGGCCGAGGTTCGCCCTCAGGTCAACGGCATCATTCTGAAGCGCCTGTTCAAGGAAGGCAGCGACGTCAAGGCCGGCCAGCAGCTGTATCAGATCGATCCGTCGGTCTATGACGCAACACTGAAAAGCGCTGAAGCCAACCTGCGTTCGACCAAGTCGGTCTCCGACCGCTACAAGCAATTGGTCGATGAGCAAGCCGTCAGCCGTCAGGAATACGACACCGCCGTGGCCAACCGCCTGCAATCGGAAGCCGCCCTGCAAACCGCCCAGATCAACGTGCGCTACACCAAGGTCTACGCACCGCTGACCGGCCGCATCGGTCGTTCTTCGGTGACTGAAGGCGCGCTGGTCAGCAATGCCCAGGTCGATGCGATGGCAGTCATTCAGCAGCTCGACCCGATCTACGTCGACGTGACGCAGTCCTCGGTCGAGATGCTGCAACTGCGTCGCGAACTGGAAAGCGGTCGCCTGCAGAAGGCCGGTGCCAACGCGGCGACGGTCAAGCTGACCCTTGAAGACGGCAGCCAGTACAAGCTGGACGGCAAGCTGGAGTTCTCCGAAGTCTCGGTTGACCAGACCACCGGTTCCGTCACCCTGCGCGCCGTGTTCCCGAACCCTGAGCACACCCTGCTGCCAGGCATGTTCGTACACGCCAAATTGCAGGCCGGTGTAAACAGCGCCGCAATCCTGGCCCCGCAGCAAGGCGTGACACGCGACCTCAAGGGCACGCCGACCGCTTTGGTCGTGGGTCCGGATAACAAGGTTGAACTGCGTCAGCTCAAGGCCAACCGCACCGTCGGCAACCAATGGCTGATCGAAGATGGCCTGAAGGCTGGCGATCGCCTGATCACCGAAGGTCTGCAATTCGTCAAACCGGGCATCGAAGTCAACGCTCGGGAAGCGACCAACGTAGCCGCAAAGAACCCGGTCCCCGCACAGGCAGCTGACAAGGCTTCCAGCGGCAAAGGGGAGTAAACCATGTCGAAATTTTTTATCGACCGTCCGATTTTCGCCTGGGTAATTGCCCTGGTGATCATGCTGGTCGGGGCACTATCGATCCTCAGACTGCCGATCAACCAATACCCGAGCATTGCGCCTCCGGCCATTGCGATCTCCGTGTCCTACCCGGGTGCTTCGGCACAAACGGTTCAGGACACCGTGGTCCAGGTGATCGAGCAACAGCTCAACGGTATCGACAACCTGCGTTATGTCTCGTCGGAAAGTAACTCCGACGGCACCATGACCATTACCGCGACCTTCGAGCAAGGCACCAACTCCGACACCGCACAGGTTCAGGTGCAGAACAAACTGAACCTGGCCACCCCGCTGCTGCCGCAAGAAGTGCAGCAACAGGGTATCCGGGTGACCAAGGCAGTGAAGAACTTCCTGCTGGTGATCGGCGTGGTGTCGCGTGACGGCAGCATGACCAAGGACGACCTGTCCAACTACATCGTGTCCAACATGCAGGACCCGATCTCGCGGACCGCCGGCGTTGGTGACTTCCAGGTGTTCGGCTCCCAGTACGCCATGCGTATCTGGCTCGACCCGGCCAAGTTGAACAACTTCAACCTGACCCCGATCGACGTCAAGAACGCCATCGCCGCACAGAACGTGCAGGTGTCCTCCGGCCAGCTCGGCGGTTTGCCTGCTCTGCCCGGCACACAGCTGAACGCGACAATCATCGGCAAGACCCGTCTGCAGACCGCCGAGCAATTCGACAAGATCCTGCTCAAGGTCAACAAGGACGGTTCGCAAGTTCGTTTGAAAGATGTCGCCGAAGTCGGCCTGGGTGGTGAAAACTACAGCATCAACGCCCAGTTCAACGGCGCTCCGGCATCCGGCCTGGCGGTGAAACTGGCCACCGGCGCCAACGCCCTCGACACCGCAAAAGCCCTGCGCACGACCATCGACAGCCTCAAGCCGTTCTTCCCGGAAGGGATGGAAGTGGTGTTCCCGTACGACACCACTCCGGTGGTGACCGAGTCGATCAAAGGCGTGGTTAATACCTTGGTCGAAGCGGTTGCGCTGGTGTTCCTGGTGATGTTCCTGTTCCTGCAGAACTTCCGCGCCACCATCATCACCACGATGACCGTGCCGGTGGTATTGCTCGGTACGTTCGGCATCCTCGCGGCCGCCGGTTTCAGCATCAACACCCTGACCATGTTCGGTATGGTCCTGGCCATTGGCTTGCTGGTGGACGACGCCATCGTCGTGGTGGAAAACGTCGAACGGGTAATGAGCGAAGAAGGCCTGTCACCCAAGGAGGCCACCAAGAAATCCATGGGGCAGATCCAGGGTGCCCTGGTCGGTATCGCCCTGGTGCTGTCGGCGGTTCTGCTGCCAATGGCGTTCTTCAGCGGCTCTACCGGTGTGATCTACAAGCAGTTCTCGATCACCATCGTCTCGGCCATGGCCCTGTCGGTACTGGTTGCACTGATCTTCACCCCGGCGCTCTGCGCCACCATGCTCAAGCCGATTGCGAAAGGCGATCACGGCACCCCGAAACGCGGCTTCTTCGGCTGGTTCAACCGCAACTTCGATCGCGGTGTCAGAAGCTACGAGCGCGGCGTGGGCAGCATGCTCAAGCACAAAGCACCGTACCTGCTGGCGTACCTGTTGATTGTCGTCGGCATGATCTGGCTGTTCACCCGCATTCCAACCGCGTTCCTGCCGGAAGAAGACCAGGGCGTACTGTTTGCCCAGGTGCAAACACCTGCCGGTTCGACGGCGCAGCGTACCCAAGTGGTCGTGGACGAAATGCGCGAATTCCTGCTGCGTCCGGGCAAGGACGGCGGTGAAGGCGATGCAGTGAACTCGGTGTTCACCGTGACCGGCTTCAACTTCGCCGGCCGTGGCCAGAGCTCGGGCATGGCATTCATCATGCTTCGCCCGTGGGACGAACGTAACGCTGACAACAACGTGTTCAAGGTTGCGGCCCGTGCCCAGCAGCACTTCTTCACGTTCCGTGACGCCATGGTGTTCGCCTTCGCGCCACCCGCGGTACTCGAGTTGGGTAACGCCACCGGTTTCGACGTGTTCCTTCAGGACCGCGCCGGTATCGGTCACGACAAGTTGATGGAAGCGCGCAACCAGTTCCTCGGCATGGCGGCACAAAGCAAGATCCTGTCCCAGGTCCGTCCGAACGGCCTGAACGACGAACCGCAATTCCAGCTGGAAATCGATGACGAGAAGGCCAGCGCCCTGGGCGTGACCATCGCCGACATCAACAACACCTTGTCGATTGCCCTGGGTAGTAGCTACGTCAACGATTTCATCGACCGCGGTCGTGTGAAGAAGGTTTACGTGCAAGGTCAGCCCGGCGCTCGCATGAGCCCTGAAGATCTGCAGAAGTGGTACGTGCGCAACAGCGCCGGAACCATGGTGCCGTTCACGGCGTTCGCCAAGGGTGAGTGGATCTACGGTTCGCCGAAACTGGCCCGTTACAACGGTGTGGAAGCGATGGAAATCCTCGGCTCCCCGGCGCCGGGTTATTCCACCGGTGAAGCCATGGCCGAAGTCGAAGCCATCGCCAAGAAACTGCCGGCCGGTGTCGGTATTTCCTGGACCGGTCTGTCATACGAAGAACGTCTGTCCGGTTCGCAAGCGCCAGCGTTGTATGCCCTGTCGCTGCTGATGGTGTTCCTGTGCCTCGCGGCATTGTATGAAAGCTGGTCGATTCCGATCGCGGTGATGTTGGTGGTACCGCTAGGGATCATCGGTGCGCTCATGGCTACCAGCCTGCGCGGCTTGTCCAACGACGTGTACTTCCAGGTGGGCTTGTTGACGACCATCGGGCTGGCGGCGAAAAACGCCATTCTGATTGTCGAATTTGCCAAGGAGCTGCACGAACAGGGCCGCAGTTTGCATGATGCGGCGATCGAAGCCTGCCGGATGCGTCTGCGGCCGATCATCATGACCTCGCTGGCGTTCGTCCTCGGGGTGGTTCCGCTGGCGATCTCCTCGGGCGCAGGTTCGGGTAGCCAGCACGCAATCGGTACCGGTGTGATTGGCGGTATGATCACGGCAACCGTGCTGGCGATTTACTGGGTCCCACTGTTCTTCGTCACTGTGTCTGCCATGGGTCAGCGTAAAAACGTCGACCAGCAAGACGCTACTGAAACTCCTAAAGAGGCTGGCTAATGAGCAAGTCGCTACTTTCCCTGGCAGTTGCCGCCTTCGTGCTCAGTGGCTGCTCGTTGATACCTGATTATCAGCAGCCGGACGCTCCGGTGGCGGGCCAATACCCTGAAGGGCCGGCGTATTCGTCGGCCCAGGCACCGGCTCAGGCCGCTGCCGAACAGGGCTGGAAGCAGTTTTTCCATGACCCGGCGTTGCAACAGTTGATTCAGGTTGCCCTGGAAAACAACCGTGACCTGCGTGTCGCGGCCCTGAACATCGACGCCTTTGCGGCTCAATACCGCATCTCGCGCGCCGACCTGTTCCCGGCGATTTCGGCCAACGGCACCGGCAATCGTCAGCGGTTACCGGCCGACGCGTCGCAGACCGGTGAGTCCAGCATCACCAGTTCCTACTCGGCAACCGTGGGTGTCAGTGCCTACGAACTCGACCTGTTTGGTCGCGTTCGCAGCCTGAACGAAGAAGCACTGCAAAAGTACTTCGCCACTGAAGAAGGCCGCCGCAGCACGCAAATCAGCCTGGTGGCCAGCGTGGCCAATGCCTACCTGACCTGGCAGGCCGACAAGGAACTGCTGAAGCTGACCCAGGACACTCTTGCCGCGTTTGAGGAAAGCTACAAGCTCACCGCCCGCAGCAACGAAGTCGGTGTCGCCTCGGCCCTGGACCTGGCGCAGTCGCGCACCTCGGTGGAAAACGCCCGTGCACAACTGGCCAAGTACACCCGTCAGGTCGCGCAGGACGAGAACAGCCTGGTGCTGCTGCTCGGTACCGGCGTCCCGGCGAACCTGCAAGCAGCCAAACCGCTGAACGACGACCTGCTGAGCGAAGTACCGCCGGGCTTGCCATCGGATCTGCTGCAACGTCGCCCGGACATCCTCCAGGCCGAGCACAACCTGAAGGCCGCCAACGCCAACATCGGCGCGGCACGGGCTGCGTTCTTCCCGAGCATCAGCCTGACGGCCAATGCGGGCACCTTGAGCCCGGACCTGTCCGGTCTGTTCAACGGTGGTTCGGGTACCTGGCTGTTCCAGCCGCAGATCAACCTGCCGATCTTCAACGCCGGCAGCCTGCGTGCCAGCCTGGATTACTCGAAAATCCAGAAAGACATCGGCGTGGCGACCTACGAGAAGTCCATTCAAACGGCCTTCCAGGAAGTCGCCGACGGCCTGGCCGCCCGCCAGACCTACGTCCAGCAGTTGCAGGCGCAGAAAGATTTCGTCAGCGCCAACCAGGACTACTACCGTCTGGCCGAGCGTCGTTACCGCATCGGTGTCGACAGCAACCTGACCTTCCTCGATGCCCAGCGTCAGCTGTTCAGTGCGCAACAAGTGCTGATCACCGACCGTCTGGCGCAGCTGGTCAGCCAGGTCAACCTGTACAAGGCACTGGGTGGTGGCTGGAACGAGCAAACGGCGAAGAACGAGCCGTTGAAAAAAGAAGCACCGGAGTTGAAGTTGTTCTGATAGCGCTGTGAAAACACGAAGCCCACCGATTGGTGGGCTTTTTGTTGGCCGTCTGAAAATCTGTGTTGTTCGTTATGACCCCATCGCCAGCAGGCTAGCTCCCACAGGTGACCGAGTTCCTCCCGAAGAAATGCGGTCGAATGTGGGAGCGAGCTGCTCGCGATAGGGCCGGCCAATACACCACAAAACTCTGCTCAATGTTTCGTTCGATAATCGCCCAAAACCAATTTTAGATTATTGAACCATCCAGTACATTTCCCACACCATCCGAACCACAAAACCAAAAACAACAGGTTCGACACCATGCCCCCGCGCCCCGCCCTCTCCGGCTGATCCGCTTCGCTTGTCCTGACCGAATGTTCGTCTGCAACCCCAAGTTGCGGCATCACCCCGTTTCATCCCCAAGAATTAGAGAGACCCACGCCCATGACGCCTTTTCCTGCGCAGTATTTCGTTCCCGGCCTGATCGCCATTGCCGTGGCCAGCGCTGCCCTGCCCGCTCACGCCGAGGAGTCGGGCTTTGTCGAAGGAGCCAAGGTCAACCTGAACCTGCGTAACTTCTACCTCAACCGCAACTTCACCAACCCGACCAAGGCTCAGGGCAAGGCTGAAGAGTGGACGCAAAGTTTCATCCTCGACGCCAAGTCCGGTTTCACCCATGGCATCGTCGGGTTCGGCGTGGATGTGCTGGGGTTGTATTCGGTAAAGCTCGATGGCGGTAAAGGCACAGGCGGTACGCAATTGCTGCCGCTGGACAGCGACGGCCGCCCGGCGGATAACTTCGGGCGCACCAACGTCGCATTCAAGGCCAAGCTGTCGCAGACTGAAGCGAAGGTCGGCGAATGGATGCCGGTGCTGCCGATCCTGCGTTCGGACGACGGTCGCTCGCTGCCGCAAACCTTCCGTGGCGGCCAGATCACCTCGAAGGAAATCAATGGCCTGACGCTCTACGGCGGCCAGTTCCGGCAGAACAGCCCGCGCGACGACAGCAGCATGGGCGACATGTCGATGACCGGAAAAGCCGCGTTCACCTCCGACCGTTTCAACTTCCAGGGCGGCGAGTACGTGTTCAACGACAAACGCACCCAGATCGGTCTGTGGAACGCCGAACTCAAAGACATCTACAGCCAGCAATACGTCAATCTGATCCACAGCCAACCGCTGGGCGACTGGACCCTGGGCGCCAACCTCGGCTACTTCTACGGCAAGGAAGACGGCAGCGCCCGGGCCGGCGACCTGGACAACAAGACCTGGTCCGCAATGCTCTCGGCCAAATACGGCGGCAACACCTTTTATGTCGGCCTGCAAAAACTCACGGGCGACAACGCCTGGATGCGGGTCAACGGCACCAGCGGCGGGACGTTGGCCAACGACAGCTACAACTCCAGCTATGACAATGCCCAGGAGAAATCCTGGCAAGTGCGTCACGACTACAACTTCGCCACCCTCGGCGTTCCGGGCCTGACGCTGATGAACCGCTACATCAGCGGCGACAACGTGCACACCGGTACGATTACTGATGGCAAGGAATGGGGACGTGAATCGGAACTGGGCTACACCGTGCAGAGCGGTGCGCTGAAGGACTTGAACGTGAAGTGGCGCAACTCGACCATGCGCCGGGATTACAGCAACAACGAGTTCGATGAAAACCGCGTGATCGTCAGCTATCCGATCAGCTTGCTTTAACTACCAGCACTGCCATTTCTGTAGGAGCTGGCTTGCCAGCGAAGTCGGCCTCAGCAGCGACGCACAATTCCAGGGCCTCTTCGCCGGCAAGCCGGCTCCTACAGGGATCAGATCACTTACTCCCGCGATTCAACTCCCAACTCATCCCACACCGATTCCGCCAGGTGGAACGTCGCATTGGCAGCCGGAATGCCGCAGTAGATCGCGCTCTGCATGATCACTTCCTTGATCTCGCCACGGCTGACGCCGTTGTTGGCGGCGGCGCGCAGGTGCAGTTTGAGTTCGCCCTCGCGGTTCATGCCGATCAGCATGGCGATGGTGATCAGGCTGCGGGTATGGCGCGGCAGGCCCGGGCGGGTCCAGATATCACCCCAGGCGTGGCGGGTGATCATTTCCTGAAACTCCGAGTTGAACTCGGTCAGGGTGGTCAGGCTGCGGTCGACGTGGGCATCGCCCAGCACCGCGCGACGGACTTTCATCCCCTCGTCGTAACGTTGTTTTTCGTCCACGAAAAAATCCCTCACTGAGCCGACAGAAACGTCAGCACGCGCTCGCTGAAAGCGTCGCCTGCCTGGACGTTGGACAAGTGCGCGGCATGGAACTCGGCGTACTCGGCGCCTGGCACATGCTCCTGAATGAAGTGCCCGCCAGACGGCGGCGTCACCGCATCCTGAGCGCCGGCAATCACCAGCAGTGGTGCTTTGATCAAGGACAACTGATCACGGAAATCAGCGTCACGCACCGCTGCACAGTTGGCCGCGTAACCTTCTGGCGACGTGGCCGCGAGCATGTCAGTGATCTGCTTGGCCGCCGCCGGATTGGCTTCGGAAAAGTCCGGGGTGAACCAGCGGGCAATCGACGCATCGCGCAGGGCAATCATGGCCGCCTGACCATCGCGCAGCACCATCTCGATGCGCGGGTCCCAGATCGATGGATCGCCGATTTTCGCTGCGGTGTTGCACACGATCAGTTTGTTCAGGCGCTCGCCGGCATTGATGCCCAGCCACTGGCCGATCAACCCGCCCATGGACAGACCGCAGAAATGCGCGCGCTCGATGTGCAAGGCATCCAGCAAGGCGAGCACGTCGTGCCCCAGTTGCTCAATGCTGTACGGCCCCGGTGTCACCAAGGACTGGCCGTGACCGCGCGTGTCGAAGCGCAACACGCGAAAATGCTTGGTGAGCGCCGGGATTTGCGCGTCCCACATGTGCAGGTCGGTGCCTAGCGAGTTGGACAGCACCAACACCGGTGCATCGACCGGTCCGTCGTGCGGCCCTTGAATCTGGTAGTGCAGTTCGCCCTCGGCGAGTTGTACGAAAGCCACAGCAATCTCCTTCAGGCAGTCAATGCAGAATGTTCAGCCACAGCTCGCTCGACCCAGGTTTTGGCCTGGCCGAGGTAGTGGGCGGGGTCCAGCAGATGATCGAGTTCGGCGGCCGACAACTCGGCCGTCACTTGCGGCTCGTCGCCGAGCACCGCACGCAGATGACGCTGTTCGGCCACGGCACGTTTGCAGCATTGTTCCAGCAGATGATGCGCGGTATCGCGCCCCACCCGTTGCGCGAGGACGATGCTCACCGCTTCGGCGAGTACCAGGCCCTGGGTCAAATCGAGGTTGCGGGTCATGCGTGCAGCGTCCACTTCCAGCCCCTGCGCGATCAACAGTGCTTGTTGCAGACTGCCGGACACCAGGCAGCAAATCTCCGGCAGGGTTTCCCATTCGGCATGCCACAGGCCGAGACTGCGCTCGTGTTCCTGAGGCATGGCGCTGAACAGGGTCGAGAGCAAACCGGGAACACGGGTCGCCGCGCCGATCAGCACCGCCGCGCCCACCGGGTTGCGTTTGTGCGGCATGGTCGAAGAGCCGCCCTTGCCCGGCGCCGAAGGTTCGAACACTTCGGCGGCTTCGGTTTGCATCAACAGGCTGATGTCGCGGCCCATTTTGCCGAGGCTGCCGGCGATCAGGCCAAGTACCGCGCCGAATTCCACCACGCGATCGCGCTGGGTGTGCCACGGCTGGTCGGGCAAGGTCAGTTGCAGTTCTTCGGATAGCGCCTGGGCAATTGGCATCGCTTGCTCGCCAAGTGCCGCGAGGGTTCCGGAAGCACCGCCGAATTGCAGCACCAGCAGACGCGGTTTGAGTTCGGCCAAACGTTGGCGGCTGCGTGTCACGGCGCCCAGCCAACCGGCGATTTTCATGCCGAGGGTGACCGGTGTCGCATGCTGCAACCAGGTGCGCCCCGCCAGCGGAGTGGCGGCATATCGCTGGGCCTGAGTCGCAAGGGATTGGCCCAGGTCCGCGAGATCTTTTTCAATCAATTCCAACGCTCGGCGCAATTGCAGCACCAGGCCGCTGTCCATCACGTCCTGGCTGGTCGCACCCAGATGCACGTATCGCTCAGCCTCGGCATTTTGCGCGGCGATCTGTTTGCCCAGTGCCTTGACCAACGGAATCGCCGAGTTCCCCGCCGTGGCAATCGCCTCGGCGAGGGTGGCAAAGTCGTAATGCCCGGCGCTGCACGCCGCCTCAATCGGCGCGACCGCACTCACCGGAATCAAGCCAACCCGCGCTTCAGCACGGGCCAGTGCCGCTTCGAAATCGAGCATGGCCTGGACCCGGCCCTGATCGCAGAACACTTCACGCATATCACGCGCCGTGAAATAGGCATCGAACAATTGATTGCCCGGTCGCTGGTTCATAAACAGTTCCTGAAGGCGCGGGCCTTGGCGACCCGCGCGTGAAGATCAAAGATCGTGGTGCAGATACTTCGCCTGTTTCGGCAAACGCAGGCTGAACAGGAAGGCGATCGCCATCATCACCGTCACGTACCAATAAAAGGAGTTTTCCATCCCAACGGCCTTGAGGCTCAGAGCCACGTATTCCGCCGAGCCACCGAAGATCGCATTCGCCACCGCATACGCCAGGCCAACGCCCAGTGCGCGCACTTGCGGGGGGAACATCTCGGCTTTCACCAGACCGCTGATCGAGGTGTAAAAACTCACGATCGCCAGCGCCAGGGTAATCAGCACAAAAGCCATGAACGGGCTGCTGACGCTTTTGAGGCTAAGCAGGATCGGCACGGTGCACAAGGTACCCAGCGCGCCGAACCAGAGCATCGAATTACGTCGGCCAATCTTGTCCGCGAGCATGCCGAAGATCGGCTGCATGCACATATAAAGAAACAGCGCGCCAGTCATGATGTAACTGGCCGTCTTGGCGTGCATGCCGGCGGTGTTCACCAGGTACTTCTGCATGTACGTGGTGAAGGTGTAGAAAATCAGCGAGCCACCGGCGGTGTAACCGAGCACGGTGATGAACGCGGCTTTGTGGTCGCGGAACAGTGCCTTGATACTGCCGGCGTCCTTGTTTTCGCGCATTTCCTTGCTGGTGGTTTCTTTCAGCGAACGACGCAGGAACAGCGAAATCAGCGCCGCCACTGCACCGACCACGAACGGAATCCGCCAGCCGTAGGCACGCAGGTCTTCTTCAGTGAGGATTTGTTGCAGGACCACCACCAGCGACACCGCCAGCAATTGCCCGCCAATCAATGTCACGTACTGGAACGACGCGTAGAACCCGCGCTGGCCCTTGAGTGCCACTTCGCTCATGTAGGTCGCGGTGGTGCCGTACTCGCCGCCCACCGACAAGCCTTGCAGCAAACGCGCGAACAGCAACAGGATCGGCGCCCAGACACCGATGTCCTTGTACGTTGGCAGGCAGGCGATCAGCAATGAGCCGAAGCACATCATCAGAATCGAGATCAGCATCGAGTTCTTGCGCCCGTGCTTGTCCGCGACACGGCCGAAAATCCAGCCGCCAATCGGCCGCATCAGGAACCCGGCGGCAAACACGCCAGCGGTGTTGACCAACTGCACCGTGGGGTTGTCGGACGGGAAAAACGCAGGCGCGAAGTAGATTGCGCAGAAGGCGTAGACGTAGAAGTCGAACCATTCGACGAGGTTGCCGGACGAGGCACCGACAATGGCGAAGATCCGCTTGCTACGCTCTTCGCCGGTATAAAGAGCTGTAGGCGCTGTGGGTGTTGTCATCGTTTTTTCACTCAATGGGGACGGTGAGAGTCTAGACACACTTTGCAACAGTCCCGTTCCGCAGATGCATCAGCAATTCGAATCCCTGTGGCGAGGGGGCTTGCCCCCGTTGGGTTGCGAAGCGACCCCAAAACCGGCCAATGCGGTCTGTCTGATGGATCGTGCAGCCTATTTTGACGACTGCTTCGCAGCCGAACGGGGGCAAGCCCCCTCGCCACAAAAGCGCTTATGGCCATGCCGGATCAATAATCGAAGAACACCGTCTCGGCATCGGTGCCCTGCAGAATCACATTCCACTGGTAAACACCTGATGCATCCTGCTTCGCCATCAGCGTGCTGCGGCGTTCGGCCGGTACGCATTCGAGCAGCGGATCGTCGACGTTGGCCGGTTCGCCATCAAAGTAGATCCGCGTCAGCAGGTGCTTCACCAAACCACGGGCGAACACCAGCACCACCAGGTGCGGGGCCTGGGTCGTGCCTTTCAGGCCTTCGACGGTACCCGGTTTGATCGTGGTGAAACGGAAACGCCCTTCGGCATCCACCGGCACCCGACCAAAGCCTTCAAAGTTCGGGTCCAGGGGTTTGTCCTGGTCGTCTTCCGGGTGGTCGTACTTGCCGGCCGCGTTGGCCTGCCAGACTTCCAGCATGGCGTCGTTGACGACGTCGCCGTTGCCATCGACCACTTGCCCGGTGATCGCCACGCGTTCGCCCAGGGTTTGCTCGACAGCCAGATTTTCACGATTCAGCCAGGTCAGGCCGATGTGGTAGTACGGCCCGACGGTGTGGGACGTGGTCGCATTCAGCGTCATCTTATTTCTCCATCGGCGTGGCGTCGCGGCCGCGCAAAACGATGTCCCAGCGATAACCGAGGGCATAGGAAGGGATGGTTTTTTCCAGATCGAACGTGGCGATCAAACGCTCTTTGGCGCGGGTATCCGGCACACAGTTGTAGATCGGGTCGTAGGCCAGCAGCGGATCGCCCGGGAAGTACATTTGGGTGACCAGACGCGTGAGGATACTCGGCCCGAACAGCGAAAAATGGATGTGCGCCGGGCGCCAGGCATTGTGGTGGTTGCCCCACGGATAGGCGCCAGGCTTGATGGTCTGGAACTGATACCAGCCATCGGCGTCGGTCACGGTGCGGCCAGTGCCGGTGAAGTTCGGGTCCAGCGGCGCGTCGTGCAAATCACGGGCATGGGCGTAGCGACCGGCGGCGTTGGCCTGCCAGATCTCCACCAGAATCCCCGGCACCGGCAGACCGTTTTCGTCCAGCACGCGGCCGTGGATGATGATGCGCTCACCCTGAGGTTCCGCGTCATGCTGGGCGGTCAGGTCGTTGTCCTTCTCGTTGATGCGTTCGGCACCTACGGTCGGACCGGTAATTTCCGACAACGAATGCGGCAGGAACACCAACGGCTTGGACGGCGAGCGCAGGTTGGTGGATTGGTAGGTCGGATGCAGATAAGGCGGCTGGGTGCCTTCCTGCGGGCGACGGTAACCAGGCTTGTCAGTCATTACACTTTCCTCAATTCTTATAAGTCGACGGCGCGTGTCAGACGCGCTCGATCGCCAGTGCCAGACCTTGGCCAACGCCGACGCACATAGTCGCCAGACCTTTCTTGCCGCCGGTTTTTTCCAGCTGATGCAAAGCGGTCAACACCAACCGCGCGCCACTCATGCCCAACGGATGCCCCAAGGCAATGGCGCCGCCGTTCGGGTTGACCTGCGCCGCATCATCCGCGATCCCCAGTTCACGCAACACTGCCAAACCCTGGCTGGCGAAGGCTTCGTTGAGTTCGATCACGTCGAAATCGCTGACCGCCACGCCGAGGCGCTCGATCAGTTTACGCACTGCCGGTACCGGACCGATGCCCATTACACGCGGGGCAACACCGGCGCTGGCCATGCCCAGCACTTTGGCACGGGCCGTCAGGCCGTGTTTCTTCACCGCTTCGGCCGAGGCCAGGATCAACGCGGCAGCACCGTCGTTCACGCCCGAGGCATTGCCGGCCGTGACGGTTTTGTCGGGGCCGTTGACCGGTTTCAGTTTGGTCAGGGCTTCGAGCGTGGTGTCGGCGCGAGGATGTTCGTCCTGGCTGACCACGGTTTCACCCTTCTTGTGGGCAATGCGCACTTCGACGATTTCTTCGGCGAAAAAGCCTGCGGCTTGCGCGGCGGCGGTGCGTTGCTGACTGCGTAGGGCGAACGCGTCCTGATCGGCGCGAGATACCTTGTAGTCATCCGCAACGTTGTCAGCAGTCTGCGGCATCGCGTCCACACCGTACTGGGCTTTCATCAACGGGTTGATAAAGCGCCAGCCGATGGTGGTGTCTTCCAGTTTCATGTTGCGCGAAAACGCCGCGTCGGCCTTGCCCATCACGAACGGCGCACGGGACATCGACTCGACGCCACCGGCAATCGCCAGCTCCATCTCGCCACTGGCGATAGCGCGGAACGCGGTGCCGATGGCATCCATGCCCGAAGCGCAGAGGCGGTTGAGGGTCACACCCGGAATGGTTTCCGGCAGGCCGGCCAGCAGCAGCGCCATGCGCGCCACGTTGCGATTGTCTTCACCAGCCTGGTTGGCGCAGCCGAGGAACACCTCGTCCACGGCGTTCCAGTCCACCGACGGATTGCGTTCCATCAAGGCCTTGATCGGCACGGCGGCCAGGTCGTCGGCGCGAACCGTCGACAAGCCGCCGCCGAAACGGCCGATGGGAGTGCGGATCGCGTCGCAGATATAAACGTCACGCATCACGCTTCTCCGGGAGCTTGGCCGTGGGCGGCCGCGGTACGGGCTTCGAGATCGCGCAGCGCGGTCAGCTCGACTTCAGTCGGCTCGGCGGTGTGTTCAATCGTGTCGGCAAAGCGAATCGCCCAACCGGTGGCCGCTACCACTTGTTCGCGGGTCACGCCCGGGTGCAGTGCGGTGACCACGAACTCGTGGGTACCCTCCTCCGGTTCCATGATGCACAGGTCGGTAATGATGCCGACCGGACCGGCGCCTGGCAGGCCGAGACGCTTGCGCGAATCGCCGCCCTCACCATGGCCGACCGAGGTAATGAAGTCGAGCTTGTCGACAAACGAACGCGCCGACTGCTTGAGGATGATCAGCACGCTCTTGGCGGAACCGGCGATCTCCGGCGCGCCACCGGCACCTGGCAGGCGCACTTTCGGCGAGTGGTAATCACCGACCACGGTGGTGTTGATGTTGCCGAAACGGTCGACCTGCGCCGCGCCGAGGAAGCCGACGTCAATGCGACCGCCCTGCAACCAATAGCGAAAAATCTCACCGGTCGGTACGACGGTGTCAGCGGTTTCCGCCAGTTCACCGTCACCGATCGACAGTGGCAATACGCTCGGCTTGGCCCCAATCGGACCCGATTCGTAGATCAAGACGACATCAGGCGAGGAAGTCAGGCGCGCCAGGTTGGCCGCTTTCGACGGCAGGCCGATACCGACGAAGCACACCGAACCGTTCTTCAAGCGACGGGCAGCGGCGACGGTCATCATTTCATTGGTGGTGTAAGTCATTACTTCGCCTCCGAAGCGGCGGCCAGTTTGGCCTGGAACTCGCTGAAGTCAGCGCTGCCATGGATGTACTCGTTGATCCACGCGGTAAAGGTTTCACGGTCGCGGGCAATCGGGTCCCAGGCTTGATAGAAGCGGTTGTCGCGCTCGTTGTAACCGTGGGCGTAAGAAGGATGCGCACCGCCAGGTACGTGGCAAACCGCGCTCAAGGCCCAAGTCGGCAAGACACAGGAGTTCATCGGTGCATTGAGGTCGTCGACGATTTCTTCAACGGTGACGATGCAGCGCTTGGCCGCCAGTGCGGCTTCTTTTTGCACGCCGAGGATGCCCCAGAGCAGCACGTTGCCCTTGCGGTCGGCTTTCTGCGCGTGAATCACGGTGATGTCCGGACGCACAGAAGGCACGGCGGCCAACACTTCACCGGTGAACGGGCAGGTCACGGATTTGATCAGCGGGTTGACCTTCGGCAGGTCAGAACCGGCGTAGGCACGCAGCACTGCGAATGGCAGGCCGGAAGCACCGGCGACGTAGGCATTGGCCAGGTCGGCGTGGCTGTGTTCTTCGATTTCCAGCGCGTGGGGCCACTGCTTCTCGACGGCGTCACGCAGACGGTGCAGCGAACCAACACCCGGGTTACCGCCCCAGGAGAAAATCAGCTTGCGAGCACAACCGGCACCGATCAACTGGTCGTAGATCAGGTCAGGGGTCATCCGCACCAGCGTCAGGTCTTTCTTGCCCTGGCGAATGATTTCGTGACCCGCCGCCGTAGGGATCAAGTGAGTGAAGCCTTCGAGCGCAACGGTATCGCCGTCGTTTACGAATTGCTTCACCGCGTCGTGCAGCGAAAGGATTTCAGCCATTGGGGCAGGCTCCCGTTTATTGTTAACCGACAGTGGAAGAAGGCGCCGATGCGCAGCGCCGGAATGACTGAAGATTAAGCCCGTGCAAAACGCCAAACAATCCGATAATCGACTGAGCGTTCGTTTATCGAACACATTGTTGCCTGGCTATCTTTATGCGCTGCCCCCAAAAGATCGCAGCCTGCGGCAGCTCCTACAGATTTATACATTCCCCTGTAGGAGCTGCCGCAGGCTGCGATCTTTTACTGCTACACCACTATTTCAAACCGGAATCAGGTCGCATCCGCATGACTGACCATGCCCTTGATCACCACCGCCACGGTCGCCAGCGCGGCCGGAATCACCAGCGCCGTCAGCACTTGCTCGAAGTTCCAGCCGAGGCCCAACAGCGTGGCGCCCATCCAGGCACCGAGGATGGCGCCGAAACGACCGATGCCGAGCATCCACGACACACCGGTCGCACGCCCCTGCGTCGGATAGAACCGCGCCGCCAGCGATGGCATCGCCGATTGCGCACCGTTGACGCACATCCCGGCCACCAGCACCAGCGTCGCCAGGAGGGTGATGTTGCCCAGGCTCTGCCCCACCGCATAGGCAAACACCCCTGCCAACAGGTAGAAAGTGCCGATGACCTTGTGCGGATTGAACCGATCCATCGCCCAGCCCACGCCCACTGCGCTGAGCACGCCGCCAAACTGGAACAGCGCGCCGATGAACGCTGCCTGCTCCATGCTCGCGCCGCTGTCGCGCATCAGGGTCGGCAACCAACTGGTCAGCAGATAAACAATGACCAGGCCCATGAAGTAGGTCAGCCACAGCAACAAGGTACCGACGCTGTAGGTGCCGGAGAAAATCACCGCGAACACATTGCGCGCCTTCACGGTTTTCTGTTCGGGCACGCTGAAGCTGGAGGCCTGCGCGACCACGCTTGGGTCAATCGGTGCCAGCGCTTTGCGCACCTTGTCGGTACCGCGGTTGCGAACCACGAGATAGCGCGCCGACTCCGGCAACCAGAACAGCAAAACCACCGAGAGAATCAACGGCAGGACCCCGCCGATCAGCAACAGGCTGTGCCAGCCGAACGCAGGAATCAGCTTGGCCGAAATGAATCCGCCACCGGCCATGCCGAGGTTGAAGCCGCAGAACATGCTGGTCACCAGCAGGGACTTTTTGCGCTCGGGGGTGTATTCCGACAGCAGCGTGGTGGCGTTCGGCATGCCGGCGCCCAGACCCAGACCGGTCAGGAAGCGCAGCACCAACAACTGCTCGACATTGGTGCTGTACGCAGAGGCCAGGCTGAAGGCGCCGAACAACAGCACCGCGCCGACCAGTACGACTTTTCGCCCGAAGCGGTCAGCCAGCGGTCCGGAGCCCAGGGCGCCGAAGACCATGCCGATCAACGCTGCACTCATCACCGGGCCGAGACTGGCGCGATCGATGCCCCAGTCTTGAGAAAGCGCAGGCGCAATGAACCCCATGGCCGCCGTATCGAGGCCATCGAGGAAGACAATCAGGAAACACAGGATCACTACGCGCCACTGGTAGCGCGAAATGGGTTGGGCATTGATGAAGGACTGCACGTCGAGGCAGTTTCCTACAGCAGACTGAGGCTGGTTCATTATTTTTATTCCACGAATCGCAGGCGAACAGTGTCAGCAGACGCTGACGAAGCCGCGACAGTAATGAGCCAGAGGAAAGAGCGTCAATTCGATAAACGCGACTCTGTGCGTTTATCGAACATCTTAGGCAAACAGCTGAGCGCTGAGATCGCGGCTGGCACTCAACAGGCCGGGCAGGAAACGTTGCTCCAGTTCGTTGCGGCTGACTCGGCCAGCATGGGTGCTGACATTGAGCGCGGCGACCACCTGACCGGAAGCGTCGTACACCGGAACGGCGATCGAACGCAGGCCCTGTTCGAGCTCCTGATCGACGATGCACCACCCTTGTTGCCGCACTTCTTGCAGGCATTCGAGCAACGCCTCGGGAGTATGGATAGTGCGGCTGGTCTTGGCTTGCAACTCGGCATGGTCGAGGTACTCACCCAAAGACGTGTCATCCAGCGCGGCCAGCAGGATCCTGCCCATCGACGTGCAATAGGCCGGTAAACGCCCGCCCACCGACAGATCAACCGAAATCAGGCGCTGAGTGGTTGCGGACCGGGCGATGTACAGAATGTCCTCGCCCTCCAGCGTGGCCATGTTGCACGCCTCGTGGAGTTGCTCGCTCATGCGGTCCAGATAAGGCTGGGCAGAAACCGCCAGCGGTGTCGAGGACACATAGGCATGACCGAGGGTCAGCACCTTGGGCAACAACGAATAAGTGCGGCCGTCGGTGGTGGCATAGCCGAGTTTGATCAAGGTGTGCAGGCAACGGCGCACGGCGGCACGGGGAATTTCCGTGCGGTGGCTGATCTGGG
Source organism: Pseudomonas sp. C32 (assembly GCF_030417915.1). NCBI lineage: Bacteria > Pseudomonadati > Pseudomonadota > Gammaproteobacteria > Pseudomonadales > Pseudomonadaceae > Pseudomonas > Pseudomonas sp. C32. The sequence continues at coordinate 24,573 of NZ_JAUHUK010000010.1, forward strand.
CGATGGTCAGGTGCCGTTTGCGCTCCTGAAACGCTTGCACCACGGCCAGGCCACGGGCCAGTGAGGTCATGAAGTCCGGGTCACCGGTCAATGCCTGGATCCGCTTGGCCGGGGACGCGACGATGGGCGGGGCGACGGAAGCGAAAGAATTGCGCAATTGATCGTTCATATAAGGTCCTTTTCCCGCACGGATCAGCGGCTATTACAAGGGGCTGGCGCTTGTCGCACAACCCCGAGCCGTCAACATCGGGCGATTATCGAACGCTCGACCGATAATCGCAATCCGTCGTTTGCCTGCCTGAACGAGCGCGGCCAAGTTTTCATGCCCACCTCGCCAACTTGAATTTACATGGTCTCGGCCCCAGATCTAATGGCCGTTCAAGTTACTGCAACTTGATTGACTTAATGACGTCAGAAACGCATCACCGCACATCGATATCGGCCAATGCGTTTACTTGGCATTAAATTTTCGAGCACAAAGATCACACACCCGGCTTCACTTTTAACTCTTCAGAGATAGTGTTCTTCAAATCGGCCGCTATAATACAATTCAGTAGCGGGCGGGTTTTTATTTGCCGTTCCTGCTACCCGGCAATGTCGAGCTCCATCGTTGCCGACCACAGCAATCGCCTGACTTCCATTGCAAGGATTTCGTCAGTGCGCTCTGTGAGAAAGGAAATTGATGCTACGTCAGCCGTTCAACTCTGGTGCCGTGGCCGCCTGCGACATGGAAGCATTGATCACACTGTTGTCAGCACGATGCCTTTAAAGGCGTTGTCCATTCGACGAGTGCGGTCAGTCGATTTGATGCAGCGCGTTTCACCAGAAATAATCTCAACTCAATCAGGTATCACTGTGACGAAAGACGAACTGCGCGCGGAACTTGAGCGCCAGGAACAACGTTACAAGGAAGTTTACGGCGGAGAAGTCACCACTTACGCCGCTCAACCGGAACCGGAGCGCAAACCCTGGCGTAAACGCGCCACCGTTCAGGATCAGGTTTTTCAGCAAGAAATTCAGAAAATGGAAAAGGAACTCAAAGCCGAAGAGCCATGACCGCTTCGGCCTGATCCTTCAAGGGCCTGCCTCTACACCTGTTAAAAGCGGGATGTATTGATGCTGCCTTCCGCGCCCGCTACGAGCGGGCGGCGGCCATCTCGATCAATGGGCACACCAAAATGCCCATATCTGACCGTCTTCTCAGATATTTCACACAAGCGCTCAAGCCCTTCGCTGTCAGGCGCCAAACCCTTGCGATTTAGGTTTTTTGTAGCAATATCAATGACTTAAAAATCACAGTAAAACCCTGGGACTTAGGGTCCTGCTCAAAAAAAAATCGTTGAAGAATGTTACCGATTAGCAGCGAATGCATTGATTGTCAGTCTTTTCTGGCATAATCCCGCCCCCTTATGACCGGGTCAGAAAACCTTCATGATCGATTTATTCAGCGGACTGGATGCTTGGGTGCTTGTGAGCCTCTTGCTCGCCCTGGCCTTTGTCCTCGCCTTCGAGTTCATCAACGGCTTTCATGACACCGCTAACGCGGTGGCTACCGTTATCTATACCAAAGCCATGCCGCCTCACCTGGCAGTGTTCTTTTCCGGTGTGTTCAACTTCCTCGGCGTGTTGCTGGGCGGTGTCGGCGTGGCGTATGCCATCGTCCACCTGCTACCGGTAGAACTGCTGATCAATGTGAACACCGGTCACGGCCTGGCCATGGTGTTCTCGTTGCTCGCCGCCGCCATCACCTGGAACCTGGGCACCTGGTACTTCGGTATCCCCGCCTCCAGTTCCCATACGCTGATCGGTTCGATCCTCGGCGTGGGCCTGGCGAACGCCCTGATCAACGAAATCCCGTTGGCGGATGGCGTGAACTGGCAGAAAGCGATCGATATCGGCATGTCGCTTGTGTTCTCGCCAATGGCAGGCTTCCTGATCGCTGCACTGATCCTGATCGGTCTTAAATGGTGGCGTCCTCTGTCGAAGATGCACAAGACACCGGAAGAGCGCCGCAAGATCGACGACAAGAAGCACCCGCCGTTCTGGAACCGTCTGGTTCTGGTGATTTCAGCCATGGCTGTGAGCTTCGTGCACGGTTCCAACGACGGTCAGAAAGGTATCGGCCTGATCATGCTGGTACTGATCGGTATCGTGCCGGCGCAGTTCGTACTCGACCTGAACAGCACCACCTATCAGATCGAGCGGACCCGCGACGCCACTTTGCACCTGAGTCAGTTCTACCAGCGCAACTCTGAAACCCTGGGTGAGTTCCTGGCCTTGGGCAAAAGTGTTGAAGGCGACCTGCCGGAGAAGTTCCGTTGCAACCCGCAACAGACCGAACCGACGATCACCGCGCTGCTGGGCACCCTCAAGGGCGTAGCCGACTACCATTCGTTGTCGTCGGACAGCCGCATCGAAGTGCGTCGCTACCTGCTTTGCCTGGATGACACCGCGAAGAAAGTCAGCAAATTGCCAAGCCTGGCACCGCGTGAAAAGGCTGACCTGGACAAGCTGCGCAAAGACCTGACCACCACCACCGAATACGCGCCGTTCTGGGTGATTCTGGCGGTCGCACTGGCCCTGGGCCTTGGCACCATGGTGGGCTGGAAGCGTGTGGTACTGACCATCGGTGAGAAGATCGGCAAGCAGGGCATGACCTATTCCCAGGGCATGTCGGCCCAGATCACCACCGCCAGCCTGATCGGCCTGGCCAACATCTTCAGCCTGCCAGTGTCCACCACCCACGTCCTGTCCTCGGGCGTGGCAGGGACCATGGTCGCTAACAAAAGCGGCTTGCAGGGCGGCACCGTCAAAACGATCCTGCTGGCTTGGGTACTGACCCTGCCAGCGACCGTGGCCTTGTCGGCCGGTTTGTTCTGGCTGGCCTCGAAGGCACTGGGCAGCTGATACGCAGCCCAACGAAAAAGGCGCGCTCCGCAAGGACCGCGCCTTTTTTATGCCTCTAAAATCCAGCAAACACCGCTCCCGCAGTGTTCTCTATTGGCATTTACATTCTTACAGGCAAAAAAAAAGGCAACCGAAGTTGCCTAAAATGCCTTGCGTGCTCATTACATCCGGAAGGAACTACGGTTATTTGCGCTTTTGCGAATCCTTCCAGATAAAAAGTCCGAACCCTGCAAAAAATACAAACATGAGGCTGACAGTCAGCACTCCGGCGATCACCACGTTGTCGAAAAACATGACGCGTCTCCTGTACTTGCCGTGTTGCGATGGAGCTAAGTTAACCAAACGGGCAGGAGAAAATATTGACCGGGATCAATGTCGCCCAAGACTGGGCAAGCGGAAGGGAAAAGATTGACCCGCATCAATCAATGCGGGGGAGGTATCAGCGTTTCTTCGGTTTGCTCTTCGACTTTTTCTTGGCTTTGCCCAATGGCATTGCCTGCTCGAATGCCTGGCGCACTTCATTAAGTCGCTTGTCATTGAGGTCATGAACACGCTTGGCGCGTTCTGCATTGAGGTCGATCAGTTTGTCGTCTTGGCTCATGGCGTTCAGTGCATCGCTTGATATGAGGTTTCAGTCGCCGCAAGTTGGGCAGGATTGTGCCAATAATGCGGCCTGACGCCAGCGCTGACCAGTCGTGCGCTCAAATCTCGATATCGACCCACAACCCTTGGCGTGGCTGATCTTCCATCAGCGGTGCAACGGGAACCGTATTGTCGGTATTGAGCTCATCCCCCGGAATGGCCAGATAGGCCTCAGGGTCCTCATCGGCTTCGCGGCGACGGCGCTCCTGCTCCTGTTTACGGCGCTGCTCTTCACGCAGCAGCAATGCGGTCGCTTCCGGGTCGCGGTTCTGCAGGTCGATGGTGCTGTCCTTCGAACTTTCCTGCACCGGCACCACCGGTGGAATCTCCGGACGCTGGCGGATCGGGTCATGTTGCGAAGTGATCGGCACGGCACTCAAGGGGAGCATCGGTGGCAGCATAATTTTCAGTCTCCTGTCAGCAGGCTGTCGGCTGCGGGGATGGCGACTTGAGCCATCGGTCGCAAACTGTGACTCAATTGGCACTTGCAGGCGCTGCCGACGACTACGATCTTTATCGGACAACGTAGAACTCACGCGTTCCCCGAGATCAAAAGATCGCAGCCTTCGGCAGCTCATGTGCCGTAAACCTTTTGGTCTGGAGGTCCGATTCCGTTAAGATAGCCCGCTTTTTCAAGGTGGGAGTCAGGCAGCATGGCGCAGCAGTATCAACCGGGGCAACGCTGGATCAGTGACAGCGAAGCCGAGCTGGGTTTAGGCACCGTTCTGGCACAGGACGGCCGCTTGTTGACCGTGCTCTACCCGGCCACTGGCGACACTCGCCAGTACGCGCTAAGGAATGCGCCCCTCACCCGTGTGCGGTTTTCGCCGGGTGACTCCATCACTCACTTCGAAGGCTGGAAACTGACCGTCCGCGAAGTCGACGACGTCGATGGCCTGTTGGTCTATCACGGCCTCAACGCGCAGAACGAAGTGGTCACCCTGCCGGAAACCCAACTGTCGAACTTCATCCAGTTCCGTTTGGCGAGCGACCGACTGTTCGCCGGCCAGATCGATCCGCTGGCCTGGTTCTCCCTGCGTTACCACACCCTGGAACACACCAGCCGCCAGTTGCAGTCCTCGCTGTGGGGCCTGGGCGGCGTGCGTGCGCAACCGATCGCGCACCAGCTGCACATTGCCCGCGAAGTGGCTGACCGTATCGCGCCACGGGTTCTGCTGGCCGACGAAGTGGGCCTGGGCAAAACCATCGAAGCCGGTCTGGTGATCCATCGCCAACTGCTCTCGGGCCGCGCCAACCGCGTACTGATCCTGGTACCGGAAAACCTCCAGCACCAGTGGCTGGTCGAGATGCGCCGCCGCTTTAACCTGCAAGTCGCGCTGTTCGACGAAGAACGCTTCATCGAAAGCGATGCCTCCAATCCGTTCGAAGACACCCAGCTTGCGCTGGTTGCACTTGAATGGCTGGTGGACGACGAGAAAGCCCAGGACGCCCTGTTCGCGGCGGGTTGGGACTTGCTGGTGGTCGACGAGGCTCACCACTTGGTCTGGCATGAAGATCAGGTCAGCCCTCAATATTCGCTGGTCGAACAACTCGCCGAAACCATTCCCGGCGTACTGCTGTTGACCGCCACCCCGGAACAACTGGGCCAGGACAGCCACTTCGCTCGTCTGCGCCTGCTCGACCCGAACCGTTTCCACGACCTGCAAGCCTTCCGCGCCGAGAGCGAAAACTATCGCCCGGTGGCCGAAGCCGTTCAGGAACTGCTCGACAAGGGACGCCTGTCCCCTGAAGCACACAAGACCATCCACGGTTTCCTCGGCAACGAAGGTGAAGCCCTGCTGACCGCGGTCAACGATGGCGACACCGAAGCCAGCGCCCGCCTCGTGCGCGAACTGCTCGACCGCCATGGCACCGGCCGCGTGCTGTTCCGTAACACCCGCGCCGCCGTGCAGGGTTTCCCGGAACGCAAACTGCACCCGTACCCGCTGCCGTGCCCCGACGAATACCTCGAACTGCCGCTGGGCGATCACGCCGAGCTGTACCCGGAAGTCAGCTTCCAGGCCCAGCCGGACGCCAATGAAGAAGAACGTTGGTGGAAGTTCGACCCGCGTGTCGAATGGCTGATCGACCAACTGAAAATGCTCAAACGCACCAAAGTGCTGGTGATCTGCGCCCACGCCGAAACCGCCATGGACCTGGAAGACGCTCTGCGCGTGCGCTCCGGTATCCCGGCCACGGTGTTCCATGAGGGCATGAACATCCTCGAACGTGACCGCGCCGCTGCCTACTTCGCCGATGAAGAGTTCGGCGCGCAAGTGCTGATCTGCTCAGAAATCGGCAGTGAAGGCCGCAACTTCCAGTTCTCCCATCACCTGGTGCTGTTCGACCTGCCGTCCCACCCGGACCTGCTGGAACAACGTATCGGGCGTCTGGACCGGATCGGCCAAAAGCACATCATCGAACTGCACGTGCCGTACCTGGAAACCAGCCCGCAAGAGCGCCTGTTCCAGTGGTACCACGAAGCGCTGAACGCCTTCCTCAACACCTGCCCGACCGGCAACGCCTTGCAGCATCAGTTCGGCCCACGCCTGCTGCCGCTGCTCGAAGAAGCCGACGATGGCGAGTGGCAAGCGTTGATCGACGAAGCCCGCACCGAACGTGAGCGCCTGGAAGCCGAGCTGCACACCGGCCGCGACCGTTTGCTGGAGCTCAACTCCGGTGGTGCTGGCGAAGGTGATGCACTGGTTGAAGACATCCTTGAGCAAGACGATCAGTTCGCCCTGCCGATCTACATGGAAACCCTGTTCGACGCGTTCGGCATCGACAGTGAAGACCATTCGGAAAACGCGCTGATCCTCAAGCCGAGCGAAAAAATGCTCGACGCCAGCTTCCCGCTGGGCGACGACGAAGGCGTGACCATCACCTACGACCGTAACCAGGCGCTGTCCCGCGAGGACATGCAGTTCATCACCTGGGAGCATCCGATGGTTCAGGGCGGCATGGATCTGGTGCTGTCCGGTTCCATGGGCAACACCGCCGTGGCGCTGATCAAGAACAAGGCGCTGAAACCTGGCACCGTGTTGCTGGAACTGCTGTATGTCAGCGAAGTGGTTGCCCCGCGCTCGCTGCAACTGGGCCGTTACCTGCCGCCGGCCGCCCTGCGCTGCCTGCTCGACACCAACGGCAACGACCTGTCGGCCCGCGTGTCGTTCGAAACCTTGAACGATCAGCTGGAAAGCGTACCGCGTGCCAGCGCCAACAAGTTCATCCAGGCTCAGCGCGATCAACTGACGCCACGGATCAATGCCGGCGAAGCGAAAATCTTCCCGCGCCACGCCGAGCGTGTCGCCGAAGCGCAACGTCGCCTGGCCGCCGATACCGACGAAGAACTGGCGCGTCTGACCGCGTTGCAAGCAGTCAACCCGACCGTGCGCGACAGCGAACTGGTTGCCCTGCGCAAACAACGCGAGCAAGGCCTGGCCATGCTCGACAAGGCGGCGCTGCGACTGGAAGCGATCCGGGTGTTGGTAGCGGGTTAAGTCCCCCTGCTCCACCCTGCAAAAAAGAAGGCCCGCAGCGATGCGGGCCTTTTTTTATCTGACTTTTGTGGTTATGCCGGTGGCCTCATCGCTAGCAGGCTAGCTCCCACAGGGGACGTATTCACACTGGAGATCCAATGTGGGAGCTAGCCTGCTAGCGATAGCAATTATGCAGTCGCCGCTGCAACCTCTGGCTCAACCACGGCGACCAACCCCTCCTTCATCCGCTTGGCATCGCGCACAAAACACCGCGAAGCCAAGACCAGAAACACCATGGTGAAAAACAGCGCCACCGGAATCAGGTACATGGCGTCATGCAGGCCGACAGCCTTGAAAGCCTCGGTCATCTGTTCGGCACCGGCTGCCAGCATCGCCGTGTGGGCAAAGTGATCGGACAAACCGCCCACCACCACCGGCCCCAGACCACCACCCAGCAGGTACAACCCGGCAAAGAACAGCGCCATCGCCGTCGCCCGCAGGCGCGGCTCGACCACGTCCTGAATCGCTGTGTAAACGCAGGTGTAGAAGTTGTAGGCAAACAGCCAACCCAGGCTGAACACGGCTACAAAAACGCCGATCTCGATGCGACCGGCGTGCAGCGCCCAAGCGGTGCAGACGGTGGACACGATCAGACTGAATGCGGCAAACAGCAGCCGACCGTTGGCCACTCGCTGGTGAATCTTGTCTGCGATCCAGCCACCAAGGGTCAAGCCGAACAACCCGGTGACACCGACAATCACACCGGTGGCCACCGCCGCTTCCTGCAACGGCATCAGGAAATAGCGCTGCAGCATCGGCACCAGGAACGAGTTACAGGCATAGGTGGCGAAGTTGAAACACAGGCCGGCCATGACCAGCCACAGGAAGGTCGGTACCGCCAGCACTCGGCGGATCGGCCGGTCTATACGTTCCTGAGAAACCTGCACACTCTCCGCGGCACCGCGCTTGGGCTCCTTGATGAAGAACATGAAAATCGCGAGGATCAGCCCCGGCACCGCCGCGATAAAGAACGGCGCACGCCAGCTGTCGAAGGCCTTGACCATCCAGCCAATGGTGAAGAACGCCAGCAAAAGCCCCAAAGGCAAGCCGAGCATGAAGATGCCCATGGCTCGCGCACGACGGTGAGCAGGGAACAAGTCGCCGATCAGCGAGTTGGCCGCTGGCGCGTAACTGGCTTCACCGATACCGACGCCCATGCGCACGATCAGGAAACTCCAGAAACTGCCGACCATACCGTTGACCGCCGTCAGACCGCTCCACACTGCCAGGCCCCAGCCCATCAGCTTGCTGCGCGAACCGGTGTCGGCCATGCGCCCCAGAGGCAGGCCGGCGATCGCGTAGACGATGGTGAATGCCGTACCGATGATTCCCAGTTGAAAGTCACTGAGGTGCCATTCCATGCGGATCGGTTCGATGATGATCGCCGGGATGGTGCGGTCGAAAAAGTTGAACAGGTTGGCCAGGAACAACAGGAACAGAATGCGCCAGGCATTCGCCGCTTGGGTCGAGCTCTGCATGGGTCCGTCTCTTTTATTGTTATGGGGGCGTCACTGTCCCCGGAGTCTGCAATCTAGACAGGCCTGCCTGAGCTGTCTGTCATTATTCGCAAGGCTGATATCAGGCCATGACGCATGACCTGTGGGAGCGTTCGCGGGACGTGCATTTTCAGCCTGCCGGCACCCTGAAAAAATACCTGTCACACCCCCTTCCCAAGCCGCTGGCGAAGCCTAGAATAGCGGCCTTGTTTGCCCCCCCTGCGTCCCCACTCCTTTTAGATAATCGCCCATGTCCGAAGCCAGTCCGTGTCTGAATTGCGGTGCCTGCTGTTCTCATTTTCGCGTGTCGTTCTTCTGGGGTGAATGCACCTCGGCAGGGGGAACAGTGCCCGATGAGCTTGTCGATCAGATCAGTCCCAGCCGGGTAGCGATGCTCGGCACCGGTTGCAAACCCGTACGCTGCATCAGCCTGGCGGGTGATGTGGGCAGTGAGGTGCAATGCTCGATCTACGACAAACGCTCGAGCACCTGCCGGGAATTTGATGCGTCCTGGGTCGACGGCGTCGCTAACCCTGATTGCGATGCAGCCCGGGCAGCGTTCGGTTTACCGGCCCTGGAACCTGTGTTCGAGACGCCCGAGAAGAAAATCGCCTGACGCTTAGCACCAATCGCTATTGGGCTAATGCCAAAATTATTAGCACCAATGTGCCACTATCGCTTGCTCTCCACCCACGGACTCTATACTCCTTGGCATTCACCAGCGCTCTCTTGGCGCTGGCAAAGTGACCATGATGGGGCATGCTATGGAGTGGCCGGGTCTGCATTTCATGACCGCGCAGCCAGAAAACGGGCAGGTCATACTTAACGGTGTACATGACCCTTTTCTGGTGTTGCTGGGGTACCTGGTCGCCTGTGTCGGCTGCTTTGCCACGCTGGACATGGCCGAGCGGGTGAACCATTCGGAACAGTCAGCCTCTCAGCGGCGCTGGCGCTGGGTAGGTACAGGCTGCCTGGCCGGCGGGATCTGGGCCATGCATTTCATCGGGATGCTGGCGTTCCGCGCGCCCATCGAGATTCACTACCAACTGCCCGTCACGCTGCTCTCTCTGGTCATCGCATTGATCGCGTCATGGTTGGCGATGCAGACGCTGAGCCTTCCGAAGCTGAGTTTGCAACAATGCTGCACGTCATCGATCGGCATCGGTCTGGGCATCGCCACCATGCATTACGTGGGCATGACGGCTATGCATTCACATGCCACGGGGTATTACCAACCCGTTTTATTCGCCCTTTCCATCCTGATCGCCATTGCCGCTGCCTTGGCGACATTGCTGTTGGCCAGGCACTTGCGCAACGGTGCCGGCATGCTCCACCAACTCTCCAAATACGGCGCCAGCCTGATACTCGGGGCGGGCATCCTCAGCATGCATTTCACGGCGATGGCCGCCTTCAAACTGGTGCTGCCTATCGACAGCCCCCTGACGCCGGCGAGTGACCACAGTCACGTACAACTGGCGCTGACGGTGGCGGTGATGACACTGCTGATCATCGGCAGCAGCATCAGCGCAGCACTCGCCGACAAAAAACTCCAGCACAAGGACGATGACCTGCAGCGGGTCAACTCCTTGCTCAGCCAACTCGACCAGGCTCGCATGTCGTTGCAGCAGGTGGCGCACTACGATGCCCTGACCAACCTGCTCAATCGTCGGGGTTTCAATCAGATCTTCGCCGAAAAAGTCATCGAGAAGACCAACGAAGGCGGGATGCTGGCGGTCCTGTTCCTGGACATTGACCATTTCAAGCGGATCAATGACAGCCTCGGTCATGACGCCGGCGACGAACTGCTCAAGGTGCTGGCCAGCCATATCAAGAGTTCGGTCCGCAGTCACGAAGACGTGGTAGCGCGCTTCGGTGGCGACGAGTTCTGCCTGCTCATCGACCTGCGTGATCGTGAAGAGGCGCGGCAGATGGCTCAACGCATCATGTTGAAAATGAAAGAACCGGTCGAGCTGGCCGGACGGCGCATGGTCATGACCACCAGCATCGGCATCAGCCTGTTTCCGGAAGACGGCAAGACTTGCGAGGAGCTGCTGAAAAACGCCGACCTGGCGCTGTATCAATCCAAGGGCAGTGGTCGAAACGGCTTGAATTTCTTCAGCGCCAACCTCAAAGCCCGGGCTACGCTGGAGCTGCAACTGGAAGAAGAATTGCGCCACGCCCTGCGCGAAGACACCGGGCTGATGCTGTACTACCAACCGATCTATGACCTTAAAACCGGTCAGGTCAGCAAGCTTGAAGCGTTGATCCGATGGCAACACCCGGTCCACGGATTTCTCGTGCCCGACCGCTTCATCGCCATCGCCGAGGCGAACGGCCTGATTGCCGAACTGGACAACTGGGTGCTGCGCAAAGCTTGCGAGGATCTGGGCGAGCTGTCACGCCAGGGTTGCGAAGAACTCAAGATCGCCGTGAACTGCTCGCCCCTGAACCTGGCGCGTGAAGAACTGGCCGATGAAATCGAACTTGCACTGCGCACTTCCGGGGTAGAGCCCCATCGACTGGAACTGGAAGTCACCGAAAATGCCTTGATGGGCAATATCGCCAACACGCTGGTGTTGTTGCGTCAGATACGCGCCCTCGGTGTGTCGCTGTCGATCGATGACTTCGGCACTGGCTATTCATCCCTCGCCTACCTCAAACGCCTGCCGCTCAACACCCTGAAAATCGACCGCTCGTTCATTCAGGACATCCCCAAGGCCACCCAGGACATGGAAATTGTCCAGGCCATTATCGTCATGGCCCACACCCTGCACCTGCAGGTGGTCACCGAAGGGGTCGAAACCTTCGAGCAGTACCAATTCCTCGAAGACCACGGCTGTGACTTCGTTCAAGGTTATCTACTCAGTCGGCCCGTACCGCTGACCGACCTGATTCCAGTGCTGAATGAAATCAACCAGCGCAAACACTCCTACAGCGCTACGACGTTGAGTCTGGTTCACGGTACATCTGCACTAATGTAGAAGGGTCTTTCTCGAGAAAACCCTGGCTCCCGTGCAGTCGCATCAACTGCGCAGCCAGACCGGTAATCGGTGTCGCCGAACCCTGTTCACGAGAAAACTTCACGGCCGTGTCGAGGTCCTTGAGCAAGGTCCGAACGTGCCATTTGACCGGTTCAAAACGGCTTCCGGCCATTTGCGGGGCCAGAATCTGCAACGGTTTCGAATCGGCAAAACCGCCGGCCAGCGCTTCGGCGATCAGGCTGGCATCAACGCCGGAACTTTCAGCCAGCGCCACCACTTCGGCAATCACCAACGCATTACAGGCGACGATCATCTGATTGCATGCCTTGGTCACCTGCCCTGCTCCAACGCCACCCATGTGCGTTACGCGCTGCCCCAGGCTCAACAATACGGACCGGACTCGCTCAAGGTCCCGGGCCTCGCCACCGACCATGATCGCCAGCGTTCCCGCTTCGGCGCCGACCACCCCACCGGACACCGGGGTGTCCAGCCAGCCCATGCCGGACGCGTTCATCAGCTCATTGGCCATTTCCCGCGTGGCACTGGGCTCAAGGCTGGAAAAATCCACCAGCAACTGACCGCTTTTCGCCCCTTCGGCCACACCCGTCGGGCCAAAGACCACTTCGCGCACCACCGCCGTGTCGGCCAGGCACAGCATCACCACGTCAGCGTGCTGGCACAACTCGGCCGCGGTGGCGACCTGTCGTGCGCCAGCCTCCACCAGAGGCTCGCACTTGGCCGGATTGCGATTCCACACCGTCAGCGGATAGCCCGCCGCCAGCAAACGCTGGCACATCGGCAACCCCATCAGGCCGATACCGGCAAACCCAAGCGAAGGTAGCATTGACATCATTTAGCCTCCTTTTGATTAAAGATCGCAGAATATTGGCCGATTCATCATGACTTGGGAAAGGATTCCCCGAGCCCTGCTCAGGTAAAAACCCAGGCTTGGGCTCAATACGCGCTGAAAAAAGACGCGATTCTATTCCGTGAAGGTTTGACGACAGTGAGTCGGCCAACCCACCAGCCCAGGTAGATGGCGAACAATGACTTCCAAAAACAACCCGGCCACTGCGCTATCCGATCTGACCTTGAGCCCCGCGGCCAACAGCCCGTCGTCACTGAAGCCATTGATCCCTGCTCGTCCATTGTCGACCCAGCAGTATCTGTATTTCACCGAAACCAACACCGACCGCATTCTCGATAACCTCGACGGCCTGCGCGACATGGTGTTCCCGCGTCCACCGCACCTGGAAAGCGACAGCGAACACCACAGCGACCAGGAATTCCCGTCGGTGTGCCTGATCGGCCTGGGCCGCTGCGGCTCGAACATTGCGCTGGATGTCGCGGAGCTGGTGTACAACGCGCGCAAGTTCTACCTCAACGAATTCAACAACGAAGATCGCCTGTCGCCGGACAAGCGTTTTGCCGAAAAGGGCTACAGCCCGGCCCAATGGATTCGCAACAACCTGCGCCTGGGGCCGAACAAGGCCACCAAACCGGTGTTTCTGGTCGAGCCGCTGGTGATGCTCGGTGACCTGGACAAGGACATCGCCGGGCGTATCCGCTTCTCGCGCAAGGGCGAAAAAAGCGGCTTCCTGCGCGACTACAGCAAAATGAAAATCATGGACTTGTCGGAAGTCCACGCCGGTGGCGCCGGTAACGCGCCGATCCTCGGTCAGTACCTGGCCAAGATCATCCTGAACAAGGACACCCAGCGTTTCTCCAGCCCGGACTGGAAGATGATTCACTCGTACCTGATCGACAGCTGCGGCATCAAGGCCAACCAATCGCGCCTGTATTTCTCGATTTTCAGTGCCGGCGGCGGTACGGGTTCGGGCATGGCCTCGGAATTCGGCCTGGCCCAGCAGCATTCGTACATGAACAAGACGTTCGACACCAAGCCGATGGACGAACATGACGGCAAGAGCGGCCATTCGTTCGTGTTCGAGCCGATCTTCACCAGCGGTATCTGCGTGCTGCCGAACATTTCCGACCACCGCAGCGAAATGTCCGAAGCCCTGCACATCAACGCCGGTCGACTGTTGTGCAAATACCTGTCAGAAGAGTGGGACTTCTCATACAACTTCGCCAACGAAGACAGCAGCGAAGCCAGCGTCATGGGCCGTATCCGCCCATGGAACGCAATGATGCTGATCTCCAACGACATCATGCGTTACGCCGAAGAGAACGATGACGGCAACATCCAGAACATTGACGTCAATGCCATGGAAAAGCACGCCAACCAGTACATCTCGCAGCAGATCTTCAACATTCTGACGGCGCAGGCGGTCACGACTGACTACGACCAGAACTACTTCCGTCGCGCCGGCATCGACATCGGCGAAACCATTCGCCTGGACGCCAACGACCTGTTCATGAGCCTGGCCGGTCCGGTGGCAATTGCCTACGCCGAATCCGTGGTGCCGGAAACGCCGCAGCCGAGCAACGACAAGTTCAAAGTCTTCGAGAAAGAACCGCAGCGCCTGAACATCGACGACCTGTTCTTCCGCTCGATCGACCTGCCGCACTTCAATAAAGTCACCCAGGCCATTGAAGGCATCAGCCTGCTGCCGATCGAGTCCAAGCGCTATCGTGCGTCGCTGGAGCAGTACAAGAACTCCGGCTATGACGCTGCGGCGCTGCACGACCTGCACTTCTTCAAGAATTGCTCGTCGGTGGTGTCGATCGTTTCGTTGCCGAAGGACTACAAGCTGTCCTACATGGACCTGAACCGGTTGAAGACCCACCTCAACAGCCTGTTTCCCAACACCACGCTCAAGCGTTATGCGTTGGTGATCGGTGCCTCGGCCAACCTGTCGCTGACCACCCTGATCGCCAAGAGCCCGTGCCTGTCGGACGACTTCCTGACGCTGATCGTGGCGTTCATCAAGCGTTGCTTCGCGAAGAATCCGTACCGTTTCGATGACACCCTCGACAACTCGATCCTCGACTTCATCATCAACGAAGATTTCGACGAGGACCTGATCGACGATTTGCTCAACGAATTCGAGAACCCGGCGAAGATCCTCGACACCAACTGGTACGCGATCAAGCCGATGTACGAGAAGAAGTACCGCGAGCTGATCAACGACAAGGACAAGTTCGTTTCGATCAACGACATCCGCCTGTCCCGGGATTGTGTGAAGAAGGCGATCAAGTACCTGCGCGAGATCTACCGTCACCGGATTGGCAAGACCAAGGTTATTTCGCTGAATAACCATACGGGCAAGACGTTCTCGGCCTGATCCAGAACCGAGTGGCCCCAATCGCCGGCAAGCCAGCTCCCACAGGTTCGTGGCGTACACATTAATTGTGAACGCTCCGGACATTGTGGGAGCTGGCTTGCCAGCGATGAGGCCCTGAAATTCACTGAAGATTTCAGCCATTCCAACACCCGGAAACAATTAAGCAGCCCTTAGGCCGCTCTCTCAACTGTTCCCGTTACGTTTACGTCACCGTGAGGCTGTGGCCTTTCTCCACGGCAACGTGCCATCACGCTACTCGGCTACACACTTTCAGCTCGACACGAGGCGCACCAAGAGAGTGCATCGACTCAATCCTGCGCCCTTTCCTGAATCATAATCCACGGCGAAACCACGACGGCCCACAGCGGCGGATCACGTTCGAAAAGGTCCAGCGCCCGTGTTTCAGACAGCTTGGCGAGCTGGTCGGCGGCCAGCCAGGCAGCCACTTTATCGCCATCATCGGTCGCCATGGCTTCGGCAGCGGCGATCAAATCCAGCTCGGGGTCGACCCACAATAGGGCACCCTTGGCGAAGAACGGCTCCAACTCCTTCCAGGTAATAGATGCGGTTTCACCAAGCAGCTTGGCATAGAGGGTGCTAGGTTCTTCAGTCATGGGTCCGGTCCGGAAAAGAAATCGACGCAATGATAACGTCGGTGCTCTGGCAGAAAAACCCTGAAGCAATTTGCATCACTGAATGAAAAGCGCAGGAATGCCAAGGAATGCACGGAATCAGGTTATATGCCCGTCAAACCCCCGCCGCAATTCTGACTTTTTCTTTCAAATAAGCGACACCCGCAGATTTTGTCCCCCGGCGCCAGCTTCCCAGGCTGACAATCGGCGCTCTACACTGTACCGGTACAGTTGCCGAGGGGCTTTTCCGGGGATGTCGTCGATATCTGACCCGGTTCTGCCGCCCCAAGGCGCCAGGACTATAAAAACTACAACAGTAAGAGTGGAGCACTATGACTAAGGCTACTAAGCAGATTTCCAAACTGTTTGCCGCTATGGTTCTGGCCGGGGTTGCCAGCCATTCGTTCGCAGCTGACACCATCAAGATCGGCATCGCCGGCCCTAAAACCGGCCCTGTAGCCCAATACGGCGACATGCAGTTCAGTGGCGCCAAAATGGCCATCGAACAAATCAACGCCAAAGGCGGCGTAGACGGCAAGAAACTCGAAGCCGTTGAATACGATGACGCGTGTGATCCAAAACAAGCGGTCGCGGTCGCGAACAAAGTCGTCAACGACGGCGTCAAGTTCGTGGTGGGTCACCTGTGCTCCAGCTCCACTCAACCGGCTTCTGACATCTACGAAGACGAAGGCGTGATCATGATCACCCCGGCTGCCACCAGCCCGGACATCACCGCCCGTGGTTACAAATTGGTGTTCCGCACCATCGGTCTGGACAGTGCCCAGGGCCCTGCCGCCGGTAACTACATCGCCGACTTCGTGAAACCGAAGATCGTTGCTGTTCTGCACGACAAACAGCAATACGGTGAAGGCATCGCCACTGCCGTGAAGAAAACCCTGGAAGGCAAAGGCGTGAAAGTCGCCGTGTTCGAAGGCGTCAACGCCGGCGACAAAGACTTCTCGTCGATGATCTCCAAGCTCAAGCAAGCCAACGTCGACTTCGTCTACTACGGCGGCTACCACCCGGAGCTGGGCCTGATCCTGCGTCAATCTGCGGAAAAAGGCCTGAAAGCCAAGTTCATGGGTCCGGAAGGCGTGGGTAACGACTCCATTTCGCAGATCGCCAAGGACGCTTCCGAAGGCCTGCTGGTGACCCTGCCGAAATCCTTCGACCAGGATCCGGCCAACGTCGCCCTGGCTGATGCGTTCAAAGCCAAGAAAGAAGATCCAAGCGGTCCGTTCGTGTTCCCGGCCTACTCGGCTGTGACCGTGATCGCCGACGGCATCAAGGCTGCCAAGTCCGAAGACACTGCCAAAGTGGCTGAAGCCATCCACGCCGGCACCTTCAAGACCCCTACCGGCGACCTGAGCTTCGACGAGAAGGGCGACCTGAAAGACTTCAAATTCGTGGTTTACGAGTGGCACTTCGGCAAACCAAAAACTGAAGCCAAACCTCAGTAAGGCATTGCCTGACTGACTGCCAACAAAGCCCACGGCGTGCCGTGGGCTTTGTTTTACGAACGTATTTGGGCCGCGCTGGCGTGATCCGCCAGTCTCCCCACCTGAAAATCTCAAAACCGTCATCAGCGGTTCGCTGGCAAACCCCGAATTCGAAGTGGATGCAGATCCACGGGGCTCGGGCGGGAAAATGACTCCACCAGTGAAATGCGTATCGGGTTTTTAGGAGCGCTGTAATGCCTGACATCTATCACTTCTTCCAACAGCTGGTTAATGGCCTGACCATTGGCAGCACGTATGCCCTGATCGCCATCGGCTATACGATGGTTTACGGCATCATTGGAATGATCAACTTCGCCCACGGCGAGGTGTACATGATCGGTTCCTACGTGGCGTTCATCGCCATCGCCGGGCTGGCCATGCTGGGACTCGACAGTGTTCCGCTGTTGATGACCGCCGCTTTCCTCGCCACCATCGTTGTAACAAGTGCCTACGGCTACAGCATCGAACGGATCGCCTACCGCCCCTTGCGCGGCAGCAACCGTCTGATCCCGCTGATCTCCGCCATCGGCATGTCGATCTTCCTGCAGAACACCGTTCTGCTGGCGCAAGACTCCAAGGACAAATCCATCCCCAACCTGATTCCGGGCAACTTTGCCTTTGGGCCAGGTGGCGCACATGAAGTGCTGATTTCCTACATGCAAATCGTGGTGTTCGTGGTGACCCTGATCGCCATGCTCGGCCTGACCCTGTTCATCTCCCGCTCTCGCCTGGGCCGCGCCTGCCGCGCCTGCGCCGAAGACATCAAGATGGCCAACCTGCTGGGTATCAACACCAACAACATCATCGCCCTGACCTTCGTCATCGGTGCTGCGCTGGCGGCCATCGCGGCCGTGCTGCTGAGCATGCAATACGGCGTGATCAACCCGAACGCCGGTTTCCTCGTCGGCCTCAAGGCCTTCACCGCCGCAGTACTGGGCGGCATCGGCAGCATTCCGGGCGCCATGCTCGGCGGGCTGGTACTGGGTGTGGCGGAAGCCTTTGGTGCCGATATCTTCGGCGACCAATACAAGGACGTCGTGGCCTTCGGTCTTCTGGTTCTGGTGTTGTTGTTCCGGCCAACCGGCCTGTTGGGCCGTCCGGAGGTTGAGAAGGTATGACTAGGAATCTTAAACAGGCACTGTTCAGTGCCTTGCTGGTGTGGGCCGTGGCCTACCCGGTACTGGGTCTGAAGCTGACCATCGTCGGCATCAACCTCGAAGTTCATGGCACCAGCAACGCCACCCTGATCACCATCGCGGTGTGCTCGGTGTTGATGTTCCTGCGGGTGCTGTTCGATCAACGGATCAGCTCGGCCTGGCGCTCGTCGCCAGGCATGCCGCTGATTCCGGCCAAGGCCAGCAACTTCCTGACCCTGCCGACCACCCAGCGCTGGATCATCATCGCGTTGATCGCCGGTGCCCTGGTCTGGCCGTTCTTCGGCTCCCGCGGTGCGGTGGATATCGCCACGCTGGTGTTGATCTACGTGATGCTCGGCCTCGGCCTGAACATCGTGGTCGGTCTGGCCGGTCTGCTTGACCTCGGTTACGTCGGTTTCTATGCCGTCGGCGCCTACAGCTACGCGCTGCTGTCGCACTACTTCGGCTTGAGCTTCTGGATCTGCCTGCCTATCGCGGGCCTGATGGCGGCCACCTTCGGCTTCCTGCTCGGTTTCCCGGTGCTGCGTCTGCGTGGCGACTACCTGGCGATCGTGACCCTGGGCTTCGGTGAAATCATCCGTCTGTTCCTGCGTAACCTGACAGACATCACCGGCGGTCCGAACGGCATCAGCAACATCGAGAAGCCAACGTTCTTCGGCCTGACCTTCGAACGTAAAGCCGCGGAAGGCATGCAAACCTTCCACGAGTACTTCGGCCTGCAATACAACTCGATCAACAAGGTGATCTTCCTTTACCTCGTTGCGCTGTTCCTGGCACTGGCTGCACTGTTCGTCATCAACCGTTTGCTGCGCATGCCGCTGGGCCGTGCGTGGGAAGCGTTGCGTGAAGACGAAATCGCCTGCCGCGCGCTGGGCCTGAACCCGACCCTCATCAAATTGTCTGCCTTCACCCTGGGTGCAAGCTTCGCCGGTTTCGCCGGTAGCTTCTTCGCCGCCCGTCAGGGTCTGGTGACACCGGAGTCCTTCACCTTCATCGAGTCGGCGATCATTCTCGCCATCGTGGTGCTGGGTGGCATGGGCTCGCAGCTGGGCGTGATCCTCGCTGCCGTGGTGATGATCCTGCTGCCGGAAATGATGCGTGAGTTCAGTGAGTACCGCATGTTGATGTTCGGTGCCTTGATGGTACTGATGATGATCTGGCGCCCTCAGGGTCTGCTGCCCATGCAACGTCCTCACATGGAGCTGCGCAAATGAGCCGCGAGATCCTTAAAGTAGAAAACCTGAGCATGCGCTTCGGCGGCTTGCTGGCGGTCAACGGCGTAGCCTTGAGCGTGAAAGAGAAACAAGTGGTTGCCCTGATCGGCCCCAACGGCGCCGGCAAGACCACCGTGTTCAACTGCCTGACCGGTTTCTACAAGCCGAGCGGCGGCAGCATCCTGCTCGACGGCGAGCCGATCGAAGGCCTGCCGGGCCACAAGATCGCCCTCAAAGGCGTGGTGCGCACCTTCCAGAACGTGCGGTTGTTCAAGGACATGACCGCGGTCGAGAACCTCTTGATCGCTCAGCACCGTCACCTGAACACCAACTTCCTGTCCGGCCTGTTCAAGACCCCGGCGTTTCGCAAAAGCGAACGCGAGGCCATGGATTTCGCCGAGTTCTGGCTGGACAAGGTCAACCTGCGCGAATTCGCCAACCGCCCGGCCGGTACTTTGGCTTACGGTCAGCAACGTCGCCTGGAAATTGCCCGCTGCATGATGACCCGTCCGCGGATCCTCATGCTCGACGAACCGGCCGCCGGCCTGAACCCGAAGGAAACCGAAGACCTCAAGGCGCTGATCAGCATGTTGCGCGAAGAGCACAACGTGACGGTGCTGCTGATCGAACACGACATGAAACTGGTCATGAGCATTTCCGACCACATCGTCGTGATCAACCAGGGCACCCCCCTGGCCGATGGCACGCCGGAACAGATCCGCGACAATCCTGAAGTGATCAAAGCCTACCTGGGGGAAGCGTAAATGCTGCAGTTCGAAAACGTTTCCACCTTCTACGGCAAGATCCAGGCCCTGCACAGCGTCAACGTCGAAGTCCGCCAGGGCGAGATCGTGACCCTGATCGGCGCCAACGGTGCCGGCAAGTCCACGCTGCTGATGACGCTTTGCGGTTCGCCGCGGGCCCACAGCGGCAGCATCCGCTACATGGGTGAGGAACTGGTCGGCCAGGACTCTTCGCATATCATGCGCAAGAGCATTGCGGTGGTGCCGGAAGGTCGTCGGGTGTTTTCCCGCCTGACCGTGGAGGAGAACCTGTCCATGGGCGGTTTCTTCACCGCCAAGGGCGACTATCAGGAACAGATGGACAAGGTCCTCGGACTTTTCCCACGCCTGAAAGAACGCTTCAGCCAACGCGGCGGCACCATGTCCGGCGGCGAACAGCAAATGCTCGCCATCGGCCGTGCGCTGATGAGCAAGCCCAAGCTGTTGCTGCTCGACGAGCCATCGTTGGGCCTGGCACCGATCATCATCCAGCAGATCTTCGACATCATCGAACAGCTGCGCAAGGACGGTGTGACGGTGTTCCTGGTCGAGCAGAACGCCAACCAGGCGCTGAAAATCGCTGACCGCGCCTACGTTCTGGAGAACGGCCGGGTGGTGATGCAAGGCACCGGTGAAGCCCTGCTGACCGACCCGAAAGTGCGCGAAGCGTACCTCGGCGGTTAAGCCTTTGCGGTAAACAAAAAAACGGCCTTCGGGCCGTTTTTTTGTACCCACACACAATTCCGAAAACAATGAATAACCCCTGTAGGAGCCGGCTTGCTGGCGATCGCGGTGTATCAGTCACCTTCTCTTTTGAATGTTACAACGCCATCGCCAGCAAGCCGGCTCCTACAAGGGCCTATAGCTTGTCCAGCGCCTCACCACTGCGCTTGAACCACCCAATCAAGTAATCCGCCAGCACCTGCGTACGCTTGGGCAACCCACCTTGATACGCATGCACCAGGTACATCGGCATGCTCCGGGTCTGATAATCGCGCAGGAGCCAGCGCAAACGTCCGTCAGCCAATTCCGCCGACAAACAATAAGACGGCAGGCGCGCAATCCCGGCGCCGGCCAGTGCGGCTTTTTTCAGCAAGTTGTAATGGTTGCTGGCGAACGGTCCCGACACCCGCACCTTCAGCAATTCATGCTGCTGGTGATACAGCCATTCTTCACGACCGCTGTAGTGACTGTTGAGCAAACAACGATGCTCGGCCAGCGCCTGGGGCGTTTGCGGTTCGCCGTACTGCTCCAGATAGGCCGGGCTGGCGCAGGTCATTTCGTGCCACGCCAACAACGGACGCGCCACCAGTCGCTGGTCTATCGCTACGTCCGAGCGGATCGCCAGGTCGAAACCGTCGCGGGACAAGTCACGGTAGCTGTTGTTGAGATCCAGCTCGATCTGCACCTCGGAATACTGGGCGGAAAACTCCAGCAACAGGCCATCGAAGAAGGTTTCTCCCAGCGAAACCGGAACCGTCATACGAATCGGACCCGCCATGTCGTCCTTCAATCGCGCCAATGCCTGACGCGCACGTTCAACCTGCACGACCAATGCCTGGGCTTGGGGCAGCAACGCCGCGCCCGCCGCCGTCAGGCTCAAGCGCCGCGTGGTGCGCTGCAGCAGAATCACGGAAAACTGTGCTTCCAGCTGACTGATGCGCTTGGACAATTGGCCCTTGCTGCACCCCAATTGCTGCGCCGCCAGGGTAAAACTCCCCGCTTCGATCAACACCGCGAACGCCGCCAGATCATCCATTTCGCTCATGGATTGTTTCCAATTGAAAACCAAAGGTTGCCTATTAGCGCGCTTATCAGCAGAAAAAACCACTCTAAACTGAGGCCTCGTTCACACCCACTTGAGGATCAGCCCCCATGAAAATTCTTTTGATCGGCGCAGGCGGCACCATTGGTTCGGCTGTCGACAAGGAACTGTCCCAACGCCACGAAATCATCCGCATCGGCCGCACCAGCGGTGATTTCCAGGTAGATATCAGTGACAGTGCTTCGATTCGCAAACTGTTCGAGCAGACCGGCAAGTTCGATGCGTTGATCTGCGCCGCCGGCAACGTGACCTTCGCGCCGCTGAATGAAATGACCGAAGACAGTTTTGCCCTCGGTCTGAAAGACAAGCTCATGGGCCAGGTCAACCTGCTGTTGATCGGCCGCGAATTCGCCAATGACGGTGCATCGTTCACCTTCACCACCGGCGTGCTCAGCCACGATCCGATCTACAGCGGCGCATCGGCGGCACTGGTCAACGGTGCACTGGACAGCTTTGTCCGCGCCGCCGCCATCGAATTGCCCCGCGGCTTGCGCGTGAACTCGATCAGCCCGAACGTCCTGGTGGAAGCCATGGGCAAATACGCGCCGTACTTCCGTGGGTTCAAACCGGTTCCTGCGGCGGATGTGGCGTTGGCCTACGCCAAAAGTGTGGAAGGCTTACAGACGGGTCAGACTTTTCAAGTGGGTTAATTCACCCAGAAAACCGTAGGAGCCGGCTTGCTGGCGATGGCGCCCTCCGATCGCTATCGCCAGCAAGCCGGCTCCTTCCGGTTGATCGACAACAATTGATGGGGTTGTGATGAACGGTCATGCTGAGTAACGTGGCGGCACTTGTCTGGAGAGCCAAAGATGCGTGTTGCCCGTTCCTTAGCCGTCGTTGCCCTGCTTCCTCTGTTCGCCGCCTGCCAATTGTTCGACAGCCCGCGTGAAAACGCCGCGAATGTCGGTCAAACCCGCCTGCAAGGGCAGTTGACGGCGGCGGATGGAAAACTGCTGTTCCAGCCGTGCAATCAGCCAAATCGTTACGTGGTCAACGACACGGGCGGTACCAGCATCCTGCAACAGGCTGCATCCCTGGCCGATGGCAAGGGCAAACTGTTTGCCGATGTGCGTGGCAAGGTTGTCTCCGGTAACGGTGCCGACGGCCAACTTGACCTGGAAACGCTGTACCGCATCGAGCGCTCGGGCACGGCATGTGACGATCCAAACTTCAAACTGTCGATTTTGCGTGCAGCGGGCCACAACCCGGAATGGACGATGAAAGTCAGCGGCAAAGGCCTGATCCTCGAGCGTGCCGGTCAGCCGCCATTGGCCGTGCCCTATGTTGAAGAGCAACTGGGCGATGGCCGTTTCAACCTCAGCACCGATGCCAATAACCAGCACATCGAACTGTGGGTTGCACCACAACGCTGCGTCGACAGCAGCACCGGCAGCATCCAGCACATGAGCGCGGAACTTCGAGTCGACGGAAAAGTGCAGCGCGGTTGCGCATCCTTCGGCGGTGCACGGGACGACTGATTCGACGAGAGGCGGTTTTTGCCTCACTGGACGGTGCCATTGGGGCTTATAATCGCCGGCTTCAAACGCCCTGGCGCAGTTGTGCGCCCCGCGAACCGGATCCCGCCATGTTACGAATCACCGAACTCAAGTTGCCGATCGACCATCCCGAAGAAGACCTGCGCCCTGCCATCGTGCAGCGCCTAGGCATCGCCAGTGATGACCTGCTCGACTTCACCTTGTTCAAGCGCAGCTACGATGCGCGAAAAAAGTCCTCCGAACTGTGCTTCATCTACACCATCGACCTCAACGTTCGCGATGAGGCGGCGGTGCTGCACACGTTCGCCGATGACCGTAACGTCAACGTGGCGCCGGATGTCAGCTACAAAGAAGTCGGCCAGGCGCCGGCCGACCTGAGTGCACGCCCGATCGTTGTCGGTTTCGGCCCGTGCGGGATTTTCGCCGGATTGTTGCTCGCACAAATGGGCTTCAAACCGATCATCCTCGAACGCGGCACCGAAGTACGCCAGCGCACCAAGGACACCTGGGGCCTGTGGCGCAAAAGCGTGCTCAACCCGGAATCCAACGTGCAGTTCGGCGAAGGCGGCGCAGGGACGTTCTCTGACGGCAAGCTCTACAGCCAGATCAAGGACCCGAAATTCCTCGGCCGCAAAGTGCTGCACGAATTCGTCAAGGCCGGTGCCCCGGAAGAAATCCTCTACGTCAGCAAGCCGCATATCGGTACATTCCGTCTGACCGGCGTGGTGGAAAACATGCGTGAGCAGATTCGCGCCATGGGCGGCGAAGTGCGCTTCCAGCAGCGTGTCACCGATGTGTTGATCGAAGACGGCCAACTGGTCGGCGTCGAACTCAACGGCGGCGAGCAGATCCATTCCAAACACGTGATCCTGGCCCTCGGTCACAGCGCCCGCGACACGTTCCGCATGCTTCACGGCCGTGGCGTGTTCATGGAAGCCAAGCCGTTCTCGGTGGGTTTCCGCATCGAGCACCCGCAATCACTGATCGACCGCGCGCGCCTGGGCAAGTACGCGGGCCACCCGAAACTGGGCGCCGCCGACTACAAACTGGTGCACCACGCCAAGAATGGCCGTTCGGTCTACAGCTTCTGCATGTGCCCGGGCGGCACCGTGGTGGCGGCGACCTCCGAGCCAAATCGCGTGGTCACCAACGGCATGAGCCAGTACTCGCGTAACGAGCGCAATGCCAACTCCGGGATCGTTGTCGGCATCACCCCGGAAGTCGATTTTCCGGGCGGCCCGCTGGCCGGTATCGAGTTGCAGGAGCGTCTTGAGTCCCACGCCTTTGTGCTGGGTGGCAGCAACTACGAAGCACCGGCGCAGTTGGTCGGCGATTTCATCGCGGGCAAACCGTCCACCGAACTGGGCAGTGTCGAGCCTTCCTACAAACCGGGCGTCGCTCTGGGCGATCTGGCCCTGGCCTTGCCGGACTTCGCCATCGAAGCGATTCGCGAAGCCTTGCCGGCGTTCGAGAAGCAGATTCGTGGTTACTCGTTGCACGACGCGGTGCTGACCGGCATCGAAACCCGCACATCGTCGCCGCTGCGCATTACCCGCAACGAATCGATGCAGAGCCTGAACGTGAAAGGCCTGTTCCCGGCCGGTGAAGGCGCGGGTTATGCGGGCGGGATTCTGTCGGCAGGTGTTGACGGGATTCGCATTGCAGAAGCCGTTGCCCGCGACATCCTCGGTCTCGAGGCCTGACCGGAACCCTGTAGGAGCTGGCTTGCCAGCGATAGCGGTGGATCAGCCAACATTCATGCTGAATCCGAACCCGTCTCGCCGGCAAGCCAGCTCCTACAGGTAATGGGTGTCAGATATTGGCGCGCAGCACGCTCGCCGGCAACGGCTCACCCCGCTCCACCGCCGCAGCCACCGTGGCAATCAATCCACTCAGTTCATACCCCTGAGCCTTGAGCCAGGCCTGATCGTAATAGGTCGTGGCATAGCGCTCGCCGCTGTCACACAGAATCGCCACCATCGACCCCGCCTCTCCTGCCGCCTTCATGTGCTGAGCCGCCATCAATGCGCCGATCAGGTTGGTCCCGCTCGACCCACCGACATGCCGTCCCAAGCGCTCCGCCAGGTAATGCATGGCTGCCAGTGACAACGCATCAGGCACCTTGACCATCGCATCGATCACCTTGGGCAGGAACGAGGCTTCCACCCGCGGCCGTCCAATGCCCTCGATCCGCGAACCGTGATCAAGGCGCAGGCTGGCATCGCCGGTCTGGTAGTAATCGAAGAACACCGAGCGCTCGGCATCGGCACACAGCACACGGGTGTCGTGCTGGCGATAACGCACGTATCGGCCCAGTGTGGCCGTGGTGCCGCCGGTGCCGGGGCTGGAAATCAGCCAGCTCGGCTCGGGATGCTGCTCGAATCGCATCTGATGGAAGATGGACTCGGCGATATTGTTGTTGGCCCGCCAGTCGGTGGCGCGCTCGGCATAGGTGAACTGGTCGATGAAATGCCCGTCGTGCTCACGCGCCAGGCGCTCGGATTCGGCGTAGATCTGGGTCGGGTCGTCGACCAAATGGCTTTGGCCACCGTAGAACGCGATCTGCGCGATCTTCTCTTTGGAGGTGGTGGCAGGCATCACCGCAATGAACGGCAAACCCAGCATGCGTGCAAAGTAAGCCTCGGAAATGGCGGTCGAGCCACTCGACGCTTCGATGACCGGCGCACCGGGTTTGAGCCAGCCGTTACACAGCGCATACAGGAACAGCGATCGCGCAAGGCGATGCTTCAGGCTGCCCGTGGGGTGGCTGGACTCATCCTTGAAATACAACTCGATGCCCGGAAAACCCGGCAGCGGCAAGGGGATCAGGTGGGTGTCGGCGCTGCGCTGGAAATCGGCTTCGATAATCCGGATCGCCTCGCGGGACCACTGTCGGTTGTCGCTCATGATGGGGTTCTCGTTGAATCAAGCAAAAATCGGCGTTGTTAAAGGGCTCAATCAACAAGCTTAGGAAAAATCCTGCAGCCGGCACAGATACAGCTGAGGTCCAATACGCCAGACAACTGCTAGGCTCATGCCCGAGCCATCTGGACGTTCTGTAACGGCATATAACAAAAAAGAATATAACTTTTGTTTTAACAACTAACAGTACTTGTTAGGGTGTAACACCTTTTGAATTCACGGATGGAGAGCGACCTTGCCTCTGCGTAGCACTTTCACGCGTTTCTTTCAGTTGGAAGCTGCCAGCGGTCTCTTATTGATCGCGGCTGCCGTTCTGGCTCTAGTCATCAACAATTCGCCACTGTCGTGGCTCTACACCGGGCTGCTGGACACCCCCGTCGTGGCCCAGATCGGCGCCCTGAAAATCGCCAAGCCGGCGCTACTGTGGATCAACGACGGCCTGATGGCGTTGTTCTTCCTGCTGATCGGCCTGGAAGTGAAACGCGAAGTCCTCGATGGCCAACTGTCCAAACCGTCGCAGATCGTATTGCCCGGTACCGCGGCAATTGGCGGCATGGTGGTGCCCGCGCTGATCTATTGGTTCCTCAACCGCGATAATCCAACCGCCCTGAGTGGCTGGGCAATCCCGACCGCTACCGATATCGCTTTTGCCCTGGGCGTTCTCGCGCTGTTGGGTAAACGTGTTCCGGTCTCGCTGAAACTGTTCCTGATGACCCTGGCGATCATTGACGACCTTGGCGCAATCATCATCATCGCGATCTTCTATTCCGGCTCGCTGTCGACCCTGTCCCTGACGTTGGCCGCAGCCTGTATCGCGACATTGATCGCGATGAACCGACTCGGCGTGGTGAAGCTCGGCCCCTACATGCTGGTTGGCTTGATCCTCTGGGTTTGCGTACTCAAGAGCGGTGTCCATGCCACGCTGGCTGGCGTCACTTTGGCGTTCTGCATTCCTTTGCGCACGAAAAACGCTGAGCCGTCCCCTCTGCTCAACCTTGAACATGCGCTGCACCCCTGGGTGGCCTACGGCATTCTGCCGCTGTTTGCGTTCGCCAACGCCGGCCTGTCCCTGAGTGGCGTGACCGTCGAAAGCTTCACCCACGACGTACCGATGGGCATTGCGGTTGGTCTGCTCCTCGGCAAAACCGTCGGGGTGTTTGCGCTGACGTGGTTCGCCGTCAAAATCGGTATCGCCACCCTCCCTCAAGGCGCCAATTGGGGCCAGATCCTGGGCGTGGCGATCCTCTGTGGCATCGGCTTTACCATGAGTCTGTTTGTCGGCTCCCTGGCCTTCGAACCAGGCGTCAGCGACTACGCCGGCATGGACCGCATGGGGATTTTGACCGGTTCGATTCTGGCGGCGTTGATCGGTTATGCCGTGACGGCGATGGCGAGCCGCAAAAGCACCGTCGTGGCTGCCCGATAAACAGCGACAGTTCCTAGCGTCATCCAGGACGCGTCCTACAGTCACGATCAAGCACCTTGGTTAACGTCGTGCAGCCCCTTCGCGGGGCTGTCGATGGACGTAACCAAGGATGATCAGTGGCTGGCAACAAGAACATTCCCCTCATCAGAAACCCGCCTCAGGGCGATGGGCATCACGTCACCTATCGCCAGATGACGGCCAGCGAACTCGCAGCACGGGACGCCCGGCAAAACGCCTACGAGGCAATGCTCGCCCGGCAGCAGGCGTTCGAAGACAGCCTCACGGTAGCCGCAAAAAAGGAAGAACCGACACGCGCAGGTTGCGTGTTCGCCAAGTCCTGCAACCTGCCTGACGCCATCATCGACTACACCAACCCTTCAGGAATGGTGCCGACCGACAGTCTCAAGGATTACGGCGACATCGCCTGGCTCGGCGGGCGTAATGTCGACGACGACGGCCTGCTGAATCTGGAAACCATCAGCGGCAGCACTGTCGCGCTTGGCGTCGGGCGTCTGGCCCTGAATGCCCCGAGTCTCGCCGCGCCGGTCATGGGTGCCATTGGAGCTACGGCGAGCGCTACCTTGACCGGGTTGGTCGCCCTGTTCTGGGCCCCGAGCCTGGGCGACAGCGCCCTCTACACCGAAGACCAACTGCGCAACCTCAAACAAGCCCGCACCCGCGTGCGCCTTCAGATCGAGCAACAAGCAGACGGCAGCCTCAAGGGTTACGGCTTCTACACCGGCAGGAACCGCGACTGGGAAATGGTCGATGTCGTGCAGATCACCGCCCGGGGCAGCCAATTCATCGCCGACCTCGGCGAAGGCATCGAACTGATCTGGACCCCGGCCGAAGACGGCACCAACACACTCGGCATCCCCGCCCTGCAAGCCGCCCCACAAGCCCCGCACATCTGGGTCTTCCCACCGACCAAAGCGGCGGACGACATCATCGTCAACCCGGTGTATCCGCCTGACTACAAGGATTTCATTCTTGTGTTTCCGGTGGGGTCGGGGGTTCGGCCGGTTTATGTTGTGGTGAGTGTTTCTGGCAGAAAACTCCCTAATCCAGAACATGGATATCACCCAGCTCCGGAAACAGAAGAAATTACAGGTTTTTCAAGTCTGAAAAAGGTGAAAAACAAAACTCCCAAGCAAGGAGGTGCGGGTCTCCGAGAGCGCTGGTCTGATGCCAAAGGTCGAAAAATCTACGAGTGGGACTCACAACATGGAGAACTGGAAGCCTATCGTGCGAGTGATGGAAGTCACCTAGGCTCTTTCGATCACTTAACAGGTAAGCAAATCGATCCACCCAAGAAAGAACGCAACATCAAAAAGTATTTGTGAGGCAGCAATGGGACTGAAAGTCAGATTGGATTGGTATAACAGGGACACAGAAATAGCAGAAGGGCAGGAATACTCTGCGGACCTTGGCGACGATTTTTCAATTATCCAAACTTTAGGTCTGCTGGATGAAAAGGAAATCTATGATGGCGGATTTGATGTTTCGGCGGGTTGGGTGGTGGCACTTCAGTGTCTATTCAAGCATCGAATCGATATTTCCACCCATGACTACCAAGTAGCATTTCGTTATCGAAAACCATGGTAGCCGGGAGATTAAAATGCATTCTATAAACTCGCCCCAGACTCAAAAAGCGGCGCTGTTGAGCTTTACGACAATCAGGTATTCACCTAGGTGAGATCAATCACATAACCGGTGAGCAAACTAAAAAAGCGAAGCCCGGCAGAACGACACCAAAGTGACCACAGAAATAGATCAAAAATGCGCTACCTATCCATCACGGGCTTTTACCCAGATGAGAAACAGGATCACTCATTGCAATTCGAGCTAACTATAAAAAACTACGAATTAAATCAAGCTCTGGCACAACTCACGGAATCGAAGACACTTGAGGAAATAGAGCCCGGAGAGTTAGAAATGACAAAAGGTCAGGTCAGGCAAGCTGCCAAGCTGCTCAATGTCGATTTTCCAGAAGACTTGGAATACTTCATAGGCACCCGGAACGCCTCCGAATAACTCAAGATAAAAACCCCGACCAGTCACCTGATCGGGGTTTTGTTTTTCACCCTACCTTCCGCTTAGTGCGAAACGCGGCTGGTCCCGTCAACAGTGGAGATGCGTACACGCTCGCCAACGCGGAACACTTCGTTTTCCTGAACCTGTTGCACGTAGGCGCGCATGCTGCCGTCGTCTTCGCGCACGGTGATTTCCACGCCCTGGGTACGGGTCAGGCCTTCTTCTGCGGCCGAGCCGATCAGGCCACCGGCGACTGCGCCGATGACCGCGGCGACGATGCTGCCACTGCCGCCGCCGATGGTGCTGCCACCAACGCCGCCGACCACTGCGCCTGCTGCACCGCCAATCGGGGTCTTGGTGCCTTCGATTTTGACAGGACGCAGGGCTTCGATGGTGCCCATGCGAATGGTCTGCACGCGACGTGCTTCGTCACGGGAATAGGAGTCACCGGTCAGGCTTGATTGGCAACCGGTGAGCAACATCGCCATCGTGGAAAAGGCAGCAACCAGCAGAACAGACTTACGCATAGCATCAACTCCAAAGGACAGGTATTCATTAAACTCCGCAGCTTGACGCCTGTCACGGCACGGCCCGGATAAAGTTGTTTTGATTCAGGCTGTGTTAAGTCGCCTTCACGAACTCACCGCACAGTGCGGCAAAATCGAAAAACTGCGCCACTGGCCCAAGGATTCATATGGACTACTTTATCATTGTCGCCACAACCGCCGCCGGTTTGTACTTCCATTGGTGGTTGTACGTGCGGATCAAACGCTGGATGGACCGCGACCTGGCATTGTCGTTGGCGGGTAAAGACGAGCAAAAAAAAGTCTTCATGCTCGAAAAGTTGGCAAGCGCTCAGGCGCAGAAGATCAAGCGTCGAGACCTGTCGAAGTGGCTTGAGGCCGCTGCGGCAGGTTATCCCGATCGGTAGACTGCTTAGGGTGCCAGACGTTCAAGAGTCCAGTTGGAGCCTTGTAGACGGTAGTTGAGGCGGTCGTGCAAGCGGCTCGGGCGCCCCTGCCAGAACTCGATGCGCTCGGGTAACAGGCGGTAGCCGCCCCAGTGTTCCGGGCAATGGGGCTGGGCATCGCTGAAGCGTTGCTCGGTGTCCTTGAGCAATGCTTCCAGCTCGGCACGATCAGCGATGACACGACTTTGCGGTGAAGCCCAGGCGCCCAGACGGCTGCCCAGCGGGCGAACCTGATAATACGCGTCGGACTCCTGCGGCGTGACCTTCACCACCCGTCCTTCGATGCGCACCTGGCGTTCCAGGGCCGGCCAGAAAAAGGTCATGGCCGCGAACGGGTTCGCAAACAGGTGCTTGCCCTTGGCGCTGTCGTAATTGGTAAAGAAGGTGAAGCCCTGCTCGTCCAGGCCTTTGAGCAGCAGAATGCGACAGTGCGGTCGACCGTCGGGGTCAACCGTGGCCAGGGTCATGGCGTTGGCTTCCACCGGTGCCTGTTCGGTTTTCACCGCGTCGGCGAACCACTGGTGGAACAGCGCAAACGGCTCGGCCGGGGCTTGCGCCTCGGTCAGGCCATCACGGGTGTAGTCACGACGCATATCAGCCAGGCCCTGGGTCATGGCGCATTCCTTTTGGTTAACGAATCACTTCTTTGCAGTATCGGTGGTGGCGACTTTCTTGTCAGCCGCGGAGGCCTTGGCCGGGCTGGTCTTTTTCGCCGGGGTAGCAGTTTTGGCAGGGGTTTTCTTGGCCGGTGCCTTTTGTGCCGGGGCTTTTTTCGCCGCTGGGACGCTGGCTTTTTTAGCGGCAGGTGCCGGTGTCACAGGCTTGGCGACGGGTTTGATGTCCTGCGCAGCGACCAGCGTGACGGGGCTCGGTGCTGGCATGTTGTACTTGCTCAGCAACGCAACCATGGTGTTTTGCGGCGTCACCAACAGTTCCACACGGCGGTTCAGCGCACGCCCTTCCGCGCTGTCGTTGGCGGCGCGCGGCGCATCGCTGCCCATGCCACGCAACATCAGACGGTCACGTTGCAGGCCACTGAGACGGAAAATCGCGGCGATAGACCGGGCACGGTCCTGGCTGAGCTTGATGTTGGCCGGCGCTGAACCGGACGTGTCGCTGTGACCGAGGATCAACACCGCAGTTTTCGGATCGACTTCGAGGATTTTGGCGACGCGGGTGAACGGGCCGAGGGTGACCGGCAGCAACATGGCCGGGCGATCCGGATTGAACGAGCCTTCGACCGGCGCCGTCACGACCAGCACGTTTTCGCGGCGTTCGAGTTGCAGGTTGCTGCCCTTGATCGCTTCGCGCAGACGCGGTTCGTAGTCGTCCAACCAGGCCTGGGTAACTTTCGGATCAGGCATCGGCACGGCTTTAGCGGTGCTTTGCTCGCTACCACCGAACGGCCACCACCACTGGCTGCCGGTATCGGCTCCGGTCTTGGCCACGGTGACGGGCTTAGCTTCGGGTTTCACTTCGGCTTTGGTTGCCGGCTGGTCGGAACCGAACGGCCAGTACCACGGGCTGCTGGTGTCAGCCTTGGCCACCGGTGCGGTTACCGCTGGTTTCAACGGCGCCGGGGCCGATTCTTTTGCTGCGACTTTGTCGGAGGAGCCGAACGACCACCAGCTACCGCCATCGGAATCTTTTTGTGGAGTCTGTGCGCAGCCGGTAATAGCGAAGCACAGGGCCAAGGCGAGGGTTTTATTGGATGACATTGGATATCCACAAAAATGAAGTCAAAAAACATCAGGCCACAGCGGCCCGCTAAACGGAGGTTTGAAACTGAAAAGACGTTCGGGTTCCAATCCTGGAACCCTTGAGCGATTCTTACAGACAGGTGGCCAGAACCCGCACCAGCTTTTGCGCACGCGGGTCCATCAAGACGTACGGTCCCAGGGTATTTGTCACAAAACCGAAGGCCACATCGTGCTCGGGGTCGGCAAAACCGATGGAGCCACCGGCACCCGGGTGACCAAAGGCCCGAGGACCCAGACCGAACGTTGCATTAGGCACGTCAGGTTGATCGAGCATGCAACCCAGGCCGAAACGGGTCCGGGTCAGTAAAGTCTTGTCTTCGCCGAGGCTGTGTTCGCGGGTCAGCTCGTCGAGCATCTCGCTTTCCAGCAGGCTGCCGTCGAGCAGTCCGGCGTAGAAGCCGGCAAGGCTACGGGCATTGCCATGACCATTGGCGGCCGGCTGCTGCATGCGTCGCCATTCCGGTTTGTTGGTGCTGGTCATGATCGACGGCGGATTGGTGAAAGCTCGGGTGGTCATGGCCGTCGGCTCACGCATGGTCACTTGCAGCAGGCGCTGGGCCGCCGCATCGCCGACGTTGCCTTTGCCGCGAGCGATGTGTGCCACGCGATGGAACTCCTCGTCAGCCAGACCAACGTGAAAATCCAGACCCAACGGTTTGGCAACCCTGGCCACAATGGACTCTCCCGGCCCACGACCATCAGCACGTCGCAACAACTCGCCGATCAACCAGCCGTAAGTGATGGCCGCATAGCCGTGGCCTTCACCCGGCGTCCACCACGGTGCTTCGGCGGCCAGCGCATCGACCATGGTTTGCCAATCGTAAAGCGCTTCAGGGGCCAGCAACTCGCGCAGCGCGGGCAATCCGGCCTGGTGGCAAAGCAGTTGGCGCAGGGTGACGGATTCTTTGCCGGCAGCGGCGAATTCCGGCC
Organism: Pseudomonas sp. C32; assembly: GCF_030417915.1. Classification (NCBI taxonomy): domain Bacteria; kingdom Pseudomonadati; phylum Pseudomonadota; class Gammaproteobacteria; order Pseudomonadales; family Pseudomonadaceae; genus Pseudomonas; species Pseudomonas sp. C32. Next base: position 58,033 of record NZ_JAUHUK010000010.1, read on the forward strand.
AGTAGCGCGCAACCGGCGCATCCAGTTGCAGCTTGCCTTCAGCCACCAGTTGCAACGCGGTAACGGCGGTAAAGGTTTTGGTGCAGGAGAACAGGTTGGCGATGGTATCGCTGTGCCAGGCTTCGGCGCCGTCCTTGTCAGCGGTGCCGGACCAGAGGTCGAGGACGGTTTCGCCGCCGACCTGGATGCACAACGCCGCGCCACGCTCCTGAGGATCGTCGAACAGCGCCGCGAACGCCTCACGCACCGGTTCGAACTTAAGCTCGTAATGACCCTGAATCTGCACCCGTAACTCCCCGGATTAACGCTCTACAAAGTGGCGGGCATTGTTCCAGCCCTTGAGGGTTTTGGGAACAGGGTTGGGCTGGATGGTCAATTGAGGGCCAAGATCGAAAGATCGCAGCTTGCGGCAGCTCCTCCAGGTGCTGCCGCAGGCTGCAAACGGGATCAATGGCCTTTGCCGGAATGTCCACCCGCGCCCTTCCCCGGTCCTTTGCCGGCATCGGCTTTACGCCCGCCCTCGGCATCGTGGCTGGCTTTGTCGGCCTCGGTCGCCGCTTTCTCGGCTTCTTTACCCATTTTATCGACCGTCGCCAGATTGCTTTTGCGCACACTGTCGACGAAGCCCTGGAACGGCAGGTCGGTGATCCCCACCAGACCGAAGTGGCCGTTTTCGCCATCAAGCAGGCGACCGGTCACCGGTTGGTCGAGGTACTGGAACCAATGCACGCCGACAATCGACGGCTCGCTCATCGCTTGCTTGAGGAAGTTCGCATAGGCCGGGCCACGGTCCTCTTCTTTCGCCAGTTGCGTGACACCACCCCAGAACGGACCACGATCAGCCGAACCGAAATTGAACTCGGTAATCAGCACCGGTTTGTCGAGGCTGCGCAATTTGGCGAAGTCATAACCATCCTGGGGTTGCAGCGTGTACATGTTGAAACTCAACACATCGCAATACTGGGCGCAGGATTCGACCGCTTCCGGCGTGGTGATGGCAAAACGGCCGCCGAGCAACAACTGGTTCGGCGCGTGCCACTTGAGCGAATCGGAAATGGTCTTGAAGTAAGCGTCGGCGAAGACCTTCTGGAAGTATTTGAAGTCGGCTTCGATTTCCGGATATTCGGCGCTTGGCATCGGTGGCACGAAACCCGGGTCTTCCATCAATTCCCACGCGGGCAAATCGATGCCCCACGCTTTCGACAGGCCTGCCTGGTTGCGGTACTTATCGCGCAATTGCTTGAGGAACGCACGCTTGGCCGGGACGTCGGTGGTCATTTTCAAGGTGCCGTAGGCCAAGGCATAACGGTCTTTCGGATCATCGCCAGGACCGGCCCAGGCCAGTTCATTGTCGGCGTAATAACCGATCAGCCATGGGTCGTCGCGGTGATCGCGAGCGGCAATGGCCACGGCGCGTTCCGTGGCCATGGCGAAGCGCGGGTCGAACGGATCAGGCATGCCCCCCCACCAATCGCTGCCAGTGCTGATGCTGGCGTAATCACCGACGATCGATAACGGCAAGGTGTACGGCACGCGATCGGCATTACCCAGCGCCGGCGCACTCCAGTTGCCGATCGTGTTGAAGCCCCAGGCTTGCAGGCGATCGAGTGTGTGGCGGGCCCAGCGCTGCTCGTCAAAAACCGCCTTGCAAGGCTCGACAGCAATTGGCGCTGGCGCTTTCGCTTCAGTTTGGGCAGCTTCAGCGACACCGGCTTCAGGGCTCGGCGGCACAACCGCTGGTTCAACGGCTTTCTCTGCCGTGGCCTCAACTGCATCAGCCTTGGCCGCAGCAGCGACGCCCGCCTTGGTGTCACTGCCCAGTGCGCAAGGGTCGCCATACAAACGCTGCAAGTTGGCCCCGTAAAAATCGTACCAGCGCCCGGCGTTGTAGCCGCGTCCCAAGTCAGCACCGTTGCCGCCCCGGTTGTCGCCTTCGCCAAAGTGGCTGGCCAGGTTTTCGTCAGCCTTGGGCAGGGATTCGAACATCCACTCGCGACCGGCCACGTAGGTCTGGTTGACGTCCGGGGTGACGGTGTTGACGCCCAGCGAATAGAACGGATGGCCCTCCGGCGTCACCAGATACCAGCGACCGTCGCGCTTCTCGGTGCGGAAAAAGCCGCTGGCCTTGAACGATTGACCTTTGTTCAAGCCGCCAAATTTGTCCAAAGGCGACTTTTCGCGCTCGGCGAGCCAGGTTTTCAGTTGTTGCTGTTCCTTGGCGGCGGCGCTTTTCAGCTGCTCGTCAGTGCTGATTTTTTCCGGCCACTTGGCCCGCGTCGATTGACCGTAAGCATCGACCAATCCGCCATACACGGTTTGGGTCACCGACTCGCCGTCCTGCACCCCAAAGCGTTCCAGCAAAATACTTTGCGCGACGTTCGGCTGATCCATCGACACACTCACCGACACCACTTGGCCACGGTCCAGCGCACCAGCACTGCTGGCCAACAACACACGCTGGCCGTCGATCGTCATCGGCATTGGCGGGCCGGCCTTCATGCCCAGGCTCAGCGGTGAAGTCGGTTGCAATGGCACCAACAGCGTTTGCGCGGGGCCGGCCGGCAGGTCGACGCGGCTGACCAGCGTCTTGCCGTCATTGCTCTGGATCGTCACGTACAGGGTCAGGGCCCAGTCCATCGCACTCTGGACCCGCAAGCTCATGAAACCCGATTGCGACCAGTCCCAGGCACCGCTCTGCGGACTCAGGCGCAAGGTCGGTCGCGCGACCGGGTTGAACGTTACCCGGCGCAGCACTTCGCCCTCGGGGGTTTGCTCGGCGTTGGATTGCGGCAGGCTGGCGTCCTGAGTCGCCACCTGAACCACGTCGGCGGGGCGCACAAAGTTGAACAGCGTTTGCTGACCGGCGGGAGCGGCCAGCAAAGGTGTTGCGAACAACAGGGCAAAAACAGCGGGCAACGAACGGCGAATCATGAGAACGAAATTCTCCCTAACGACCTTCAATGGGCCTGTGGAAAAGCGATGGCTGAAAGATAGACAACGCAGTGGGCGAAACCGCCCACCGGAGTCTCAGGAAATTTCGCGGCGGAAAGGAGGCAATGCATTGAGGATCGCCTTGCCATAACGCTGGGTGACCAGGCGTCGATCGAGCAAGGTGATGGTGCCGCGGTCTTCTTCGGTACGCAGCAAGCGTCCGCAGGCTTGAACCAGTTTCAGCGAGGCGTCCGGTACGGAGATTTCCATGAACGGATTACCACCACGGGCTTCGATCCATTCGGCCAGCGCGGCTTCGACCGGGTCATCCGGTACCGAGAACGGAATCTTGGCGATGACCACGTGCTCGCAATAGGCGCCGGGCAAGTCGACCCCTTCGGCGAAACTCGCCAGGCCGAACAGCACGCTCGAATCCCCGCCATCGACCCGCGCTTTGTGCTTGTTCAGGGTTTCCTGTTTCGACAGGTTGCCTTGAATGAACACTTGCTTGCGCCAGTCGCGGTCGAGTCCGTCGAACACGTCCTGCATCTGTTTGCGCGAGGAGAACAGCACCAACGTGCCCCGCGAGCCTTCGACCAGTTCCGGCAGGTCGCGAATGATTGCGGCGGTGTGCGCCGCTGCGTCACGGGGGTCGGCGTTCAGGTTCGGCACCCGCAGCACGCCGGCATCGGCATGGTGGAACGGGCTCGGGACCACGGCGGTCACGGCTTTTTTCGGCAGCCCGGCGCGCATGCGGAAGCGGTCGAAAGTGCCGAGTGCAGTCAGGGTCGCCGACGTGACGAGACAGCCATAGGCCACGTTCCACAAATTGCGCCGGAGCATTTCCGCCGCGAGGATCGGGCTGGCGTTGACCTCAATGTCGAACAGCGAACCGCTTTCGGCCAGGGTCAGCCAACGGGCCATGGGCGGGTTGTCCTCCGGGTCTTCAACGGTGAAGGCGGTCCACAATTCCCAGTTGCCCGAAGAGCGGGACAACAGGCTGCCGAACAGTGGATACCATTCTTCGGCCTGATTGCTGGCGATGCCGATGTTGACCTCGCCGTCCATGCCTTCCTTGAGCAATTCGGTGAGGCGCGTGAACAGGTCGGTCAGGCGCGCGAAGCCTTTCTTCAGCTCGATGCCCATTTCACGCATGTGATCGGGAATCACCCCGCCGACAAACCGGTGACGTGGCCGCTCGCGACCTTCGACGTCTTCGCCGGGTTTGAAATCGGCGATCTGCTCGCAGGCCGTGAACATGAATTGCTGCTGGGTCTTGATCTCTCGCGCCAGCTCCGGCACCTGCTCGAGCAACTTGCCCAAGTCGCCCGGCAAGGGATGCTGGGCCAGCAACTTGGTGAGGTTCTTCGCGGTGGTTTCCAGCCAGTCGGCCGTGGAGCGCAGGCGGGTGTAATGGGCGAAATGGCCGATGGCCTTGTCCGGCAGGTGATGACCTTCGTCGAATACATAAATGGTGTCGCGCGGGTCCGGCAGCACCGCGCCGCCGCCCAGGGCCAGGTCGGCCAGGACCATGTCGTGGTTGGTGACGATCACGTCGACCTTGCCCATGCCTTCGCGGGCCTTGTAAAAGGCGCACTGGCCGAAATTCGGGCAATGACGGTTGGTGCACTGGCTGTGGTCGGTGGTCAGGCGCGCCCAATCGGCGTCTTCCAGCGCGGTGGACCAACTGTCGCGGTCGCCGTCCCACTTATTGCCGGCGAGCTTCTCGATCATGCTGGTGAACAGCTTCTGACTGGCTTCGTCGACTTCGATCTTGAAGCCTTCTTCTTCGAACAGCTGAGCGGTGGCGGTTTGCGCGTGACCTTCCTGGAGCAACATGTCGAGCTTGGACAGGCACATGTAGCGCCCACGCCCCTTCGCCAGGGCGAAGCTGAAATTCAGCCCGCTGTTGCGCATCAGGTCAGGCAGGTCCTTGTAGACGATCTGCTCTTGCAACGCGACGGTCGCCGTGGCGATCACCAGGCGCTTGCCGGCAGCCTTCGCCGTCGGAATCGCCGCCAGGCTGTAGGCCACGGTCTTGCCGGTACCGGTGCCGGCTTCCACCGCGACAATCGCGGGGTCGCCACTGCGCCGGCCTTCGTCGTCGGTGTCGATATCACCGAGGACTTTGGCGACTTCGGCGATCATCAGGCGTTGGCCGTAGCGCGGCTTGAGGCTCTTGGCTTCGAGAAAACGCGAGTAGGCGCCCTGGATCGTGGTTTTGAGTTCAGTGCTGATCATGGATTGTCGGGCGCAAAAAACGCTGGATAAATTTTCAGTGGTTCGGTTCGGCGGCTATCATACCCCGCTAATGAATCCCGCGCAGAACGGAGTACCTCAATGACACCTTTTAGCCTCATTTATAGCCTGCATGTCCTTGCCTCACTGGTGTGGGTCGGCGGCATGTTTTTCGCCTGGATGGTCCTGCGCCCCGCAGCGGTGACGGCACTGGAAGGCCCTGCCCGGCTAAAGCTGTGGGTAGAAGTGTTTCAAGGTTTTTTCCGTTGGGTCTGGGTGGCGGTCGTGCTGTTGCCGGTCAGCGGCGTGGGCATGCTGCACATGCACTTCGGTGGCTTTGAGACTGCGCCACGTTATGTGCAGGTGATGATGGGTTTGTATGTGGTGATGACGGCGTTGTTTATCCGGATTCAGGCGCTGATGCTGCCGGAACTGCGCACGGCCGTGGCCGAGCAGGATTGGCCCGCGGGTGCAGCGGTGCTGGGGCGGATCCGCAAGCTGGTGGGGATCAATCTGCTGGTGGGGTTGGTCGTGGTGGCGATTGGTGCGGCACGGCCGATGTTTTGAATCTATCGAACGTTTGTGGCGAGGGAGCTTGCTCCCGCTCGGCTGCGAAGCAGCCGTAAACCGGTGAACGCGCTCATCCTGAAAAAAATACATTATCCGGATTCGGGGCCGCTTCGCGCCCCAGCGGGAGCAAGCTCCCTCGCCACAGAGTCCTGGCTGGATTTACAACCGCTGCACAGTCACCGAGCCCGCCGCGCCTTCCGGTCCTGGCTGACCATCCGCTCCAGGTTTGCCGCCCTTGCCGCCGTCGGCCTCGTAAACGAGGCAACCCTTGGCTTTGCCACCCGCCCCCGGTTTGCCGCCAGGGCCGGCCAGGCCACCAGCACCACCGGCCACCTGAACCTTGATCCGATCGGCCGGGTAGTCGCGCGGCAATGTCAGTTTGACCAGTGCCCCCGGCGCGCCGGCCTGACCATTACTGCCGTCGCTGCCATCGGCACCACGACCGGCCTGGCCCCAAGTGCAGCCCGGATCCTGACCGTTGGCCCCGTCGAGGCCCACAAACCCCGGCGCTCCTGCGCCACCGCGAGCGTCCACCTGAAGTTGCGGTGCATTCAGGGTCTTGATCTGTAAATCCAGGTTTCGTCCGGAACGGGCAGCCTTCTGATACGTCCCCGGCGCACCGCGCGCCGTGATCTGGCTACCCTCGGACAAATCAGCCCGATGGACCTTCAACGCCAACGTCTGTTCGCCGGGCACAATCGCAATGCGTGCGTCACGCCCCAAACGCAGTTCGCCCACGGAGACTTCGGTCACGTTCGAGGGGATCAGCAAAGTGCCGTAATCGGCGACGTCCAGGCGTTCGAGTTGCAGGGTGCTGGCGGTGTTGGGCAATCGCATCAGCGAGTTGGTTTCGACGCTCACCACCTGTGCGCAGGCCAATGGACTGATGAATACGGCGAGCAGACAGAGTTTACGCATGGGAAGCCTTCGGTGCGGTGGGGGCAGGAATGGTTTGCAGATGGAAAACGCCGAAAATGACAATCTTCAGGCGATCGCGCCAAGGGTGGGCGCGTCCTTTGAGGCTGCGATTGCACAGCAGCACTTCAAGCAGATGAAAGAATGCCAGGAGGCCACCGGCCAGATTGACCAGATGGTGCAGCGGAAATACAAACGGCATGAGCAGATTGAACAGCACCACCAGCCAGAACATCAGGGTCAGTAACTTCCCCAGCCCCCATAACGCCTTCATACGCCCCCCGATGAGAATTATTATTTGCACGCACAGTAACGGCTTCCACGCAGGATAAGCCAGAGGGCAATAGAAAATTCTTCATGAAGGCCGCCAAATGGCCGTCGCGACGCTCAAAAATATCGTCCGACGGCTCTATTTCAAGGCTCAGCGGTTGACGTGAAGTTCTACGCGACGGTTCTTCGCGCGCCCCTCCTCGGTTTCGTTATCGGCAATCGGCTCGCTCTCACCTTTGCCTTCGCTGGTAACTTTGTTCGGCGCCACACCCTGGCTCAACAGGTATTCCGCCACGCTAGTGGCACGTCGCTCCGACAAGGCCTGGTTATAGGCATCCGCACCCACGCTGTCGGTGTGGCCAACCACTTTCACGCTCACCACGCTGGCGTCTTCCAGCTTGCCCATGATTGCATCCAGCTGGCTCTTTGCCGTAGGGGTCAGATCGGCCTGGTTGAACGCAAACAACACTTCGCCGGCATCGCTCAGGGTGATGACTTCAGATTGCGCAGGAGTGGGGGCGGGAGTCTCGCTAACTGCGTTCTGCGGCAACGGACAACCACGATGATCGACCGTGGTATTGGCAGGAGTATCGGCACAGCGGTCACGTCGATCGAAAACGCCATCGCTGTCTTCGTCGCCATCCTGTGCATAGCAGATCAAGCCACCGGCCAAGATGCCCAGCGCAGCTCCACCACCGGCCCAGCCGGCACTTTCGATTGCACCAAGGCCTCCACCGACCAGCCCGCCAATAAGACTGCAGATCGGCCAGGTTCGTTGATTGAGGGGGGCAGTGCCATCACTGTGAGTGGCGCAGCCCGTCAACAGGCTGCCAAGTAGCAGAACCGGCAATACGGTCCTTGTGAGAAAGATCATGTTGAAAGCTCCTGTGTCACCGGCCAATACCGGTTACACAGGAGTAAAGACCCGCATCCGCGACTGCACAAGGCGCGGATGCGAAGGGATTAACGCTGGATTTTGATTTCCGTGCGACGGTTCTGTGCACGACCGTCATCGGTTGAGTTGTCCGCTACCGGCTGGCTTTCACCGGCACCGACAACCGACACGAAGTTGCTGCGAGGTACGCCTTGCTCGATGAGGTATTCAACCACCGAGTGAGCGCGTTTATCCGACAGTTTCTCGTTGTAGGTGTCGCTGCCCACGCTGTCCGTATGGCCGGTGACAGTCAATTGAGCAGTCGGAGCTTCGGCTTTCAGGCGAGTGGCTATCTTGTCGAGTACCGCTTTGTCAGACTCGGTCAGTGTGGCCTTATCAAACTGGAAGTGAACATCGCGAATGACGATGGTTTCTTCCTTGACTACAACCACTTCTTCAACCACTGGTGCAGGTGGGCAACCGTCAGCGTCGACCTGTACGCCTTTAGGCGTGCCCGGGCACTTGTCGCGGCTATCCGGCACACCGTCGCCGTCTTCGTCGCCATCACCGTGAACCCAGCAATAAGCCGCTGCCGTACCGCCGACAAGCAGAGCACCATACCCTGCCCATGCCGAACTTTCGGTCGCACCGAGACCGGCGCCCACGACACCACCAACTGCCGCACAGGTCGGCCAGTCGGTTTTCTGCAAACCTGCGCAACCAGTCAACAGACTGGTTAGCAGGACCAAGGGTAATGCTGTCCGAACTATGCTCATCGAGTTTTCTCCTGAAGGATCGGCTTAGAACCGATTCAGCTAGTAAAGACCCGAGTTTTAAACTCCGCCAGCAATGGACCACGCTGTTTATTCTTGTATTAACGAGAGGTTGGCGCATTTGTCGTCAAGCCGCTCTAGGCCCGAACGTTCGAGCAGGCTAGTCTTGACGGATCTGATTGAGGAACTTCGATGATTGCAGGTATTTCTTCACGCACGCCCCAGCAGGCACTGGCCGCTCTACTTGACCGATATGCCCCCGCGCGCCTGTTGCTGATCGGCGCCAGCGAGTTCCCGGCGCTGGCAGCGTTCAAAGCGGCCCACCCGGACAGCTGCGTCGCGTTCGCCGCACCGGGGCCATTGCCTGCCGAGCTGGCGGCACGGCGTTTTGACCTGGCCCTGGTGGTCGATTGCCTGGAGCATCTGCCCAAGCGCGAGGGTCTGAACCTGTTGGGCGGCATCCGCAACCTCAACGCCAGTCGCATCGCGGTATTGGCGGACCTGACGGCCTGCGGCTGGCAGGAAACGGACTTTTTCTCCCTGGCGCTGCAAGCCAGCGAGCGCTTTGCCCGTGACGAACAGGTATTGACCCTGTTCACCTACGATCTGCTTGAATACAAACAAGTGCCCGACTGGCTCAATTCACGCTTTTGGGCCAATCCGGAAAACTTCGGGAAATACTGGTGGTAATGCAATGAGTACATCCATTTGTCCCTGCGGCAGCGGCACCCTGCTCGACGCCTGTTGCGGTCATTATCATACCGGTCACCCTGCCCCCGGCGCCGAAGCCTTGATGCGTTCGCGTTACAGCGCCTATGTGCTGGGCTTGATCGATTATCTGGTGGCCACGACCTTGCCGGCGCAACAGGCAGGCCTTGATCGTCAGGCAATCAGTGACTGGAGCGCCCAAAGCACCTGGCTGGGGCTTGAAGTGGAAAGTTCGGAAGTCCTGGGCGGCCAGCCCGAACATGCCTTCGTGACGTTCACCGCGCGCTGGCATGACAGTCATGGCGAGCACAGCCACCGCGAGCGCTCCTCGTTCGTGCAGAACACCGGGCGCTGGTATTTCATCGACCCCACTGTGCCGCTCAAAACCGGGCGCAATGATGCCTGTCCATGTGACAGCGGACAGAAGTTCAAGAAGTGCTGTGCAGGTTACTTCGGCGCATGAGATGAAGGGACTAGACTGGCATTAAGGGAGAACCTCGACATGACCAGTCACAGACGTTTCTTGCAGACCTTCACGCTGTTTTTGTTCCTCGGGCTCGGGGGCTGTGCGTCCTGGTTCAGCAGCGACGAGCCGGATCCCGAGGTCCACCTGGTAAAAGTCGAAGTCGTGCGGGCCAGGCTGCTTGATCAGAAGTTCATCCTGCACTTTCGCGTCGACAACCCCAACGACAGCGACCTGACGGTGCGCGGCCTGGAATATCGCATTCACCTGGCGGACATCTTGCTGGCCGAAGGCGAGCATGAACAGTGGTTTACGGTCCGCCCCAAACACAGCGTCTACTTCAAGGTGCCAATCCGCACCAACCTGTGGCCCAGGGTCAAGGATCTGGTCAAACAACTCAAAAACCCCAAGCAAGGCATCCCCTATCGTCTGGAAGGTGAAATGGAAACCGGTTTATTCATCGCCCACTACGTGCACCTGACGCGTAATGGCGTGATAATCCCCGCCGATTTAATTCCGGAGTAACCCCGATGACCCAGCAACCCCACGTCCATGGCCCTGACTGCAACCACGATCATGACCATCACCAGCATGATCATGATCATGATCACGACCATGGCCATGTCCACGGTCCGAACTGCGGCCATGCCCACCAGGAGCCGGTGCGCAACGCCCTGAAAGACGTCGGCCGCAACGACCCTTGCCCATGCGGCAACGGCAAGAAATTCAAGAAGTGCCACGGCGCTTGATGCCGTCCCTGTAGGAGCGAGCTTGCTCGCTCCTACAAGTGCTTAGTCGGCTGACAGGATCTGCGCGCTGCTTGCAACCGTTGCGTATTCGCCATGCAGATTGCCAAGCGACATCGCATGCACCTCCTCGGCTGAATGGGCATGGCCATAGAAGTCAGCCTTGTCGAAGGTAAAGCACGCATCCTCCACCACCCACGCATCAAACCCCAGATTTCCAGCCGAGCGTGCCGTGGACTCCACCGAGTTGTGCGTCGCGACGCCGACGATCACCAATTGCCCGATCCCCGCTTCGCGCAACCCTGACGCCAGCTCAGTTGAACAAAACGCATCCGGCACCTGTTTCTGGATCATTCGCTCACCTGCACCCGGCTGAAAACGCTCCTGAAACTCCACTCCCGATTGCTGCGGCCAGAACACCGAATCCTCTGACCGGGACAGGTGTTGCACATGGATCACCGGCCGACCGGTGCGTCGCCAATGGCTCAGCAACTCCAGCATGCGCTCTTCAGCCTGGGGATTATTCCTGCGACCGAGTCTGGGGTGAAGGATGCCTTTCTGTTGATCGATGATGATCAGTGCTGCGTTTGTCTTGAGCTCCATGCCGACTGTTCTCCAGGATATTGTGCCTGCTGCACTTCAGCATCACCGGTTACAGGCTGGCAAGTCACTTGAGAATCAAAAGATCGCAGCCTTCGGCAGCGCCTACGCGAGATCGGCGTATCACTGCCGAAGGCTGCGATCTTTGACAAATCCAGAAATAACCTCTTGCCCCGCTTGCGCGGCCATCGCCTGCTCACTAACGTAGCGGCTTTATTGCGCCACCACCCCCGCAGGAGCTTTGCCATGGCCTCGCCAGCCCTTACTCATTTTCTACCCCGGTTCGGCGTTGCCGCAGCAGTGGCCGGCGTTTTGAGCCTGACCGGTTGTCAGACTTTCAACGCCCAGGACACCCTCCCGCCGACCTCAGGCATGCAGCCGCTCAAGGGTCTGGCGCAAAACGTTTCCGTGCGACGCAATGCCATGGGCATGCCGCTGATCGAAAGCAACAGTTTCCACGACGCACTGTTCGCCCTCGGTTATGTGCACGCCAGCGACCGCATCACGCAAATGGCCACCCTGCGCCTGCTTGCTCAGGGCCGCCTCTCCGAAATGCACGGCGCGGAACTGCTGGATGCCGACCGCTACATGCGCGCCGTCAACCTGAAGAAAAATGCCGGTGAGTTGTACAAAGCGTCTTCGCCGCGGCTCAAGCGCTTCTTTGAAGTCTATGCGCGCGGGGTCAATGCTTACCTGTTCCGCTACCGCGACAAGTTGCCGGCAGACCTTGCCGCCACCGGTTACAAGCCTGAATACTGGCAGCCGGAAGACTCGGCGCTGATTTTCTGCCTGCTGAACTTCAGTCAGTCGGCCAACTTGCCGGAAGAAATCTCCTCGTTGGTGCTGGCGCAAACGGTGACCACCGACAAACTCGCGTGGCTGTCGCCGTCCGCGCCCGACGAAAAACTGCCTGCGGCCGAAAGCGAAAAGCTGCAAGGCCTCAAGCTCAACGGACAAATCCCGGGGCTGGCGCAAATCAGCAAGGCCACCGCACAACTGTCTGACCTGAACCTGCTGGGCGCCACTTCGTCGAACAACTGGGCCATCGCCCCACAACGCAGCCGCAGCGGTAAAAGCCTGCTGGCCAGCGACAGCCACGGCCCGCTGGGCGTCCCGTCATTGTTCAGTTACGTGCAGATCCGCGCGCCGAAGTATCAGGCATCCGGTGTGACCATCGCCGGCTTGCCGATGGTACTGGGTGGTTTCAACGGCAAAGTGGCGTGGAGCATGACGTCCGTCATGGGTGACAACCAGGATCTGTTCCTGGAGAAAGTCAAACGCCAGGGCAACGCCATCACCTACGAAAACGCCGGCAAGTGGCAACCAGTGATCGTGCGCAACGAGACCTATTTCGTCAAAGGCCAGCGACCGATTCGCGAAGCGGTCTACGAAACCCGCCATGGTCCGCTGCTCAACAGCGCCCAAGGCACCACGCTGGCCAATGGTTTCGGCCTGGCCTTGCAGACGCCAAGCTTCACCGATGACAAAACCCTGGATGCGTTCTTCGACCTGACCCGCGCCCAGAGCGTCGAGAAAGCCTCGGACGCCAGTCGCGAAATCCGCGCCATCGCGTTGAATCTGGTGTTTGCCGATGCCAGCAACATTGGCTGGCAAGTCACCGGCCGCTACCCGAACCGGCGCGAAGGCGAAGGCCTGCTGCCCTCGCCGGGTTGGGAAGGTCGTTACGACTGGGACGGTTATGCCGACCCGATGCTGCACCCCTACGACCAGGACCCGGCCCAAGGCTGGCTCGGCACCGCCAACCAGCGGGTTATCCCCCATGGTTACGGCATGCAACTGTCCAACTCATGGTCGGCACCGGAACGTGGCGAGCGCTTGGCTGAACTGGCCGGCGCAGGCAAACACGACAGCCGCAGCATGATCGCCATGCAGTATGACCAGACCACCACCTTCGCCGCCAAACTGAAGAAAATGTTCGAGGCGCCGGGCATGTCCCAGCCACTCAAACAAGCCATCGACGCACTGCCGGTGGCCGATCGCGCCAAGGCAAACGAAGCCTTCAGCCGCTTGATGGCCTTCGACGGCAAACTGGGCCCGGCGTCCACCGACGCGGCGATCTACCAGCTGTTCCTGCAAGAAAGCACCCGGCAGATTTTCCTCGATGAACTGGGCCCGGAAAGCAGCCCGGCGTGGAAAGCCTTTGTCGCAGATGGCAAGTTGTCCTACGCGGCGCAAGCGGATCACCTGCTGGGCCGCGAAGACAGCCCGTTCTGGGATGACGCACGCACCGCGCAGAAAGAAGACAAACCGGCGATCCTCGCGCGCAGCCTTGCGGCAGCGATCAGCGCGGGCGACAGCCAGTTGGGCGGTAATCACAAGGCCTGGCAGTGGGGCAAACTGCATCGCTATGAATGGAAGAACGCCGGCGGCCAGACCGTGCGTGGCCCTGTTCCGGCGGGCGGCGATCACACCACCCTCAACACCGCCGCGTTCGCCTGGGGCCAGGACTTCAATACCACGCTGGCGCCGGCCATGCGCCTGATCGTCGACTTCAGCCAGTCCGAACCGCTGATGGCCCAGAACGGCACCGGCCAGTCTGGCAATCCGGTCAGCCCGAACTACCTCAACAGCGTCGATCCGTGGCTCAAGGGCCAGTACATGAGCCTGCCGATGCAGCCGCAAAACTTCGACAATGCCTATGGCAAGTCGCGGTTGACCCTTACCCCCGGGAAATAAACTCCGCCCTTAGTGGGAGCGAGCCTGCTCGCTCCTACAGGGGACGGTGATGGGTCCCGAAGATGTGTACTGCCCCATCGGGGATTTCTACATCGACCCGCGGCGACCGGTCGAACGCTCGGTGATCACCCGGTTTCACCGCTGGTAGAGGGTTACAGCGGGTTCGACCTGCAGGATCTGCTCGGATAAGCCTTTGGCCCACTTCGGATTCGATTCTTTTCGTGCCAATCCGGTGCGGCCATTTCCTTGCGCCCGTTTTCGTGCATAAATCGTGCTCCGGCCGTTCGTCGCGCACCTTTTAAAACGCTCGTTCGCCACTCTGGTTCGGAAATTGCTACTTTCTTAAGGTCTTACGCGTTCCAGTAACAATAATTCTGCGCCACAAGCGCTCATATTGGTTTTAGGGATTGAATAATGAAAAAAGCATTGCTGACCCTTTCTGCACTGGCGTTGTGCGTGGCTGGTGGCTCCGCCATGGCGAAGGAGTACAAAGAATTGCGTTTCGGCGTTGACCCTTCCTACGCACCGTTCGAGTCGAAAGCGGCCGACGGCAACCTGGTGGGCTTCGACATCGATCTGGGGAACGCAATCTGCGCCGAGCTGAAGGTCAAGTGCAAATGGGTCGAAAGCGATTTCGACGGCATGATTCCAGGCCTCAAAGCCAATAAATTCGACGGCGTTATCTCGTCGATGACCGTGACCCCGGCCCGCGAAAAAGTCATCGACTTCTCCAGCGAGCTGTTCTCCGGTCCAACCGCTTACGTGTCCAAGAAAGGCTCCGGCATCACCGCCGACGTCGCGTCGCTCAAGGGTAAAACCGTTGGCTACGAACAAGGCACCATCCAGGAAGCCTACGCCAAAGCCGTGCTCGACAAGGCGGGCGTGAAAACCCAGGCCTATCAGAACCAGGACCAGGTGTATTCCGACCTGACTTCCGGCCGTCTCGACGCCGGGATCCAGGACATGCTGCAAGCTGAACTGGGCTTCCTGAAGTCGCCAAATGGCGCCGGTTACGATATCAGCGAGCCTGTCGACAGCGAACTGCTGCCAGCCAAAACTGCGATCGGTATTAAGAAAGGTAACACCGAGCTGAAAGCACTTTTGGATAAAGGTATCAAAGCGTTACACGATGACGGCACCTACGCCACCATTCAGAAGAAACACTTTGGCGATCTGAATCTGTACAGCGGCAAGTAATGCCCGGCGCCCATCTCGCGATGGGCGCTTTTTTTATCCGATCAGGTTGCTGATTTATGTTCGAAAACCTCTTACAAAATCTGGGGCTCTCCGCCTTCAGCCTCAAGGGCTTCGGTCCGCTGTTGCTGGAAGGCACCTGGATGACGATCAAATTATCGGCGATGTCGCTGCTGGTGGCCGTATTGCTCGGCCTGCTCGGCGCCAGTGCCAAACTGTCAAAAGTCAAACTGCTGCGCCTGGTTGCCCAGTGCTACACCACGCTGATTCGCGGCGTGCCCGATCTGGTGCTGATGCTGCTGATCTTCTACAGCCTGCAAACCTGGCTGACGTCGTTCACTGACTACATGGAATGGGAATACATCGAAATCAACCCGTTCAGTGCCGGGGTCATCACCCTGGGCTTTATCTACGGCGCCTACTTCACCGAAACGTTCCGCGGCGCGATCCTCGCCGTCCCGCGGGGCCAGGTCGAAGCTGCCACGGCCTACGGTCTCAAGCGCGGCCAGCGTTTCTGGATCGTGGTGTTTCCGCAAATGATGCGTTTCGCCCTGCCGGGCATCGGCAATAACTGGATGGTGATGCTCAAGGCCACGGCGCTGGTCTCGATCATCGGCCTGGCCGATCTGGTCAAAGCCGCCCAGGACGCCGGTAAAAGCACTTACCAGCTGTTTTATTTCCTGGTGCTTGCCGCAGTGATCTATCTGCTGATCACCAGCGCCTCGAACTTCGTCCTGCGCTGGCTCGAACGTCGCTACTCCGCCGGAACCCGGGAGGCCGTACGATGATCGAGCTTCTTCAGGAATACTGGCGCCCCTTTCTTTACAGCGACGGCAACAACATCACCGGCCTTGCCATGACGATGTGGCTGCTGAGTGCTTCGATTTTCATTGGCTTTCTGGTGTCGATTCCGCTGTCTATCGCACGAGTGTCGCCGCACCGCCACATCCGCTGGCCGGTGCAGTTCTACACTTACCTGTTCCGTGGTACGCCGCTGTATATCCAGCTGTTGATCTGCTACACGGGGATCTACAGCCTGGCCGCCATTCGCGCCCAACCGGTACTCGATGCATTTTTTCGCGATGCGATGAATTGCACGATCCTGGCCTTCGCCTTGAATACCTGCGCCTACACCACGGAGATTTTCGCCGGGGCGATTCGCAGCATGAACCATGGCGAAGTCGAAGCCGCCAAGGCGTATGGTCTGACCGGCTGGAAGCTGTATGCCTACGTGATCATGCCGTCAGCCCTGCGTCGTTCGTTGCCTTACTACAGCAACGAAGTGATTCTGATGCTGCACTCGACCACCGTGGCCTTCACCGCGACCATCCCTGACGTGCTCAAAGTCGCTCGGGACGCCAACTCGGCGACATTCCTGACCTTCCAGTCGTTCGGTATCGCCGCGCTGATCTACCTGACCGTCACCTTTGCGCTGGTCGGCCTGTTCCGTCTCGCCGAACGCCGCTGGCTGGCCTTTCTCGGGCCGACCCACTAGGACAACTTGCAAATGCGCCACCAGATTCACGATCTGCTGGCCCCGCTGCCGGGGACCGCACGACAGATCCACAGCTTTCACTTCGGCCCACAGCCGAGCCACCGCAAGATCTACATCCAGGCCTCCCTTCACGCCGACGAGATGCCCGGCATGCTGGTCGCCTGGCACCTCAAGCAACGCCTGACAGAACTGGAGGCCGCCGGTCGCCTGCACAGCGAAATCGTGCTGGTGCCCATCGCCAACCCGGTCGGGCTGGAACAGGTGTTGATGGATGTGCCGCTCGGCCGTTACGAGTTGGAAAGCGGCCAGAACTTCAACCGCTGGTTTGTCGACCTCAGTGAAGAAGTCGGTAACGAGATCGAGGGCAAGCTCGGCGACGATCCGCAGCACAACCTGCAACTGATTCGCAGCTGCCTGCGCGATGCGCTGGCCCGACAGAGCGCCGACACCCAACTGCAATCCCAGCGCCTGATCCTGCAACGACTGGCCTGCGATGCGGATATGGTGCTGGACCTGCATTGCGATTTCGAAGCGGTCGCGCACCTGTACACCACGCCTGAAGCCTGGCCGCAGGTTGAGCCGCTGGCCCGGTACATCGGGGCCGAGGCCAGCCTGTTGGCCACCGATTCCGGCGGCCAGTCGTTCGACGAATGCTTCACCCTGCTCTGGTGGCAGTTGAAGGAACGCTTCGGCGAGCACTTCGACATTCCGCCGGGCAGTTTTTCGGTAACCGTCGAACTGCGCGGCCAGGGCGACGTCAATCACCCGCTGGCCAGCATCGATTGCCAGGCGCTGATCGATTATTTGATCCATTACGGCGCGATTGCCGGTGAACCTGCGCCCCTGCCCGACCTGCCTTACCCGGCGACGCCGCTGGCCGGTGTCGAGCCGGTGACCACTCCCGTGGGCGGACTGCTGGTGTTCGCCGCGCTGCCGGGGGAATACCTGGAAGCCGGGCAATTGATCGCCGAAATCATTGACCCGATCATCGATCGCGTCACCCCTGTTCATTGCTCCGCCGCCGGGCTGATGTACGCCCGCTCGCTGCGCCGCATGGCCACCGCCGGCATGGTGATCGCCCATGTCGCGGGCGCCGAAGCCTATCGCAGCGGCTACCTACTTTCGCCTTGAGGATGCATGCCCCATGTACAAATTGACCATCGAAGGCCTGCATAAAAGCTACGGCGATCATGAAGTCCTCAAAGGTGTTTCGCTAAAGGCCAAGACCGGCGACGTCATCAGCCTGATCGGCGCCAGCGGCTCGGGTAAAAGTACCTTTTTGCGCTGCATCAACTTTCTCGAACAGCCCAATGACGGTGCCATGAGCCTGGACGGCCAGAACATCCGCATGATCAAGGATCGTCAAGGCATGCACGTGGCTGACGCCGATGAACTGCAACGGATCCGCACCCGGCTGGCCATGGTGTTTCAGCATTTCAACCTGTGGAGCCACATGACGGTGCTGGAAAACATCACCATGGCCCCGCGCCGGGTGCTGGGCTGCGACAAAAAAGAAGCCGAAGACCGCGCCCGACGCTATCTCGACAAGGTGGGCCTGGCGTCCCGGGTGGCGGACCAGTACCCGGCATTCCTGTCCGGTGGTCAGCAACAGCGGGTAGCGATTGCGCGCGCACTGGCCATGGAGCCGGAGGTCATGCTGTTTGACGAACCGACCTCGGCACTGGACCCGGAGTTGGTGGGTGAAGTGCTCAAGGTGATCCAAGGCCTGGCCGAGGAAGGCCGGACCATGATCATGGTGACCCACGAAATGAGCTTCGCCCGCAAAGTATCGAGCCAGGTGCTGTTTCTGCATCAGGGGCTGGTGGAGGAAGAAGGCGCGCCGGAAGACGTGCTGGGCAATCCAAAGAGCGAGCGTTTGAAGCAGTTCCTCAGCGGCAACCTGAAGTAAAACAGCCGGTGACGTCCTGCAGGAGCTACGAGGCAGCGATCTTTTGATCTTCAATGGTTAAAAAAACATCAAGATCAAAAGATCGCAGCCTGAGGCAGCTCAGGTTCGGATTCACTTCAGACAGCCTCAGGCCACAGGCGCAGGCGGCGGCTCATCCGGCAGCGTTGGCTCGCCCGGTTCGTTAGGCTGTTCGTTCGGGGTATCGGGATCAGGCTGGCCCGGAATGCCACCGGCCATGCTGATGGGCGGGTGTGCCAACAAGGACCAGGCCAGCACGCCAACCTGATTGGGCTCAAGCCTTGCCAGTTCGGCACTGATTCGCGGGTCGATCTTCATAACGCACTCCTGAGCGATGGCCCGGTCCGCCTTGCGCGGATCGGAGCAGTACACCCCATAGAGTGTACGCTCGCTCAAGAATTCCCACGGTTTGTCAGACGGCTGACTCAGGTCCGCGGCAGGGTCACGCCACGCTGGCCCTGGTACTTGCCGCCACGGTCCTTGTAGGACACTTCACATTCTTCGTCAGACTCGAGGAACAGCATCTGCGCCACGCCTTCGTTGGCGTAGATCTTCGCCGGCAGGTTGGTGGTGTTGGAGAATTCCAGGGTTACGTGACCTTCCCACTCAGGTTCAAGCGGCGTGACGTTGACGATGATGCCGCACCGCGCGTAAGTGCTTTTACCCAGGCAAATGGTCAATACATTGCGCGGAATACGGAAGTATTCGACGGTGCTGGCCAGGGCGAAGGAGTTCGGCGGAATGATGCACACGTCGCTATGGATGTCGACGAAGCTGCCGGCATCGAAGTTCTTCGGATCGACGATGGCCGAGTTGATGTTGGTGAACACCTTGAAATGATTGGTGCAACGCACATCGTAGCCATAGCTCGACACGCCGTAGGAGATCACACGGCTATCGTCGCTGCCGCGCACCTGGCGCTCGACGAAAGGTTCGATCATGCCGTGCTCTTGCGCCATGCGGCGAATCCACTTGTCCGATTTGATGCTCATGGCGGTGTCCTGAATAGCGAGGTGGAGAAAATCTGTCCGGCATCTTACCGGGGCGCGCCGCCGGGTTCAAAGCGCCGCTCGCAATTCTCGACGATCCGGCCGGTTTTAGGGCCCTTCGCAGCAAAACACTGCACCGTCAGTCACTAAAACAGAGAAACCTTCGCAAGAAGCATTGGCACGTTCCGGAAAAAGGGTTAAGGTGGCGCCACTGTGCTGCTTGTGTCACTGAGAATCTCTACACGATATGTTGAATTTCGATCCAACCATCTACAAGAATTTTTCCTGCTCTTTGCACTCAGTCTCGGCCAGGGTTCTTCCTGAGTCGCAGTTATCTTTGTTCAAGGAGTTACACCATGTCTAATCGCCAAACCGGTACCGTTAAGTGGTTCAACGATGAAAAAGGCTTCGGCTTCATCACTCCACAATCCGGTGACGACCTGTTCGTTCACTTCAAAGCTATCCAATCCGACGGCTTCAAAAGCCTGAAAGAAGGCCAACAGGTTTCTTTCATCGCTACCCGCGGTCAGAAAGGCATGCAAGCTGAAGAAGTTCAAGTTATCTAACTTGTACTTGCTTTAGTAAAAAGCCCCGCCCTTAAAAGCGGGGCTTTTTTGTGGGCGAATGTTTTTACCCGCGCAAAAAAAGATCGTAGCCTTCGGCAGCGCCTACAAAGTCATCCGTAGGAGCAGCCGAAGGCTGCGATCTTTTGAGCTTCTGGCGTTTACCAGGTCACGCCAAACCCGGCTGTGTAGCGGGTCTTGTCCAGATCGGCATCGTCGGTGCCGTCGATGATATTGCGTTCCGCCTTCAGATTGAGCGATGCCCAGTCGGTCACCTTGTAGCGCAGGCCTATCTCTGTATCCAGCGCGTAATTGGCCACATCTGTCAGCGGCTTGCCCACCTCGCCGTTAGTGAAGAACTCCACTTTCTTGCCCACCAGGTAACGGTTGTAATCCCACTTCATGGCCACGGAATAGAAGTTCTCCTTGCTGCCGTCGGCGAACTCATAGTCCGTGCGGTTGACCAACGAACCGAGAGAGAACGCGCCCAGCTCATTGTCCCAGAACTGATAACCAGGACCGGTACCGGCCGTGCGCTGGCGGGAAAGATCTTCAACCTTGTCACGCTTGTAGACCAGGCGACCTTGCCAGAACCACTTGTCAGTGAGGAAACGGTCAAGGGAATATTCGCCGCGCCAGTTGTCTGTCGTGACCACGTCATCCTGGAACTCCCGGTTGTACTCGCCTTCGGCGATGTGCCGCCAGCGACCATGGCGCGCAGAAGTCCTGAAGTCGATATCGTAATCGTCGGTGTCATTGTCGGCGCGCTGGTAATCCAGAGCAGCGTCAATGCTGCCCTTCCAGACCAGATCTTCGACCACTGGCTTGGGCTTGAGCATCTGCTGGATGCTCGCGAGCTCGACCGTCTTGGGCGCATCACCATTGACCAGGGTCACCTTGCCATCCTCCGCGGCGTGCAGCGACTTGGTCACCTCCCCGGTGTAGGCATCCTGTTTGACCAACAAGTGCTGGTCACTCTCAAGGGTTTTCACCTTGCTCCAGTCGATCGGTACCGCACCGGCGTACTCGGTCTGGACCAACAACTTTCCGCCATCGAACAGAATGATCTTGCCACTCAACTTGTCACCGTTCTTCAACCAGACGGTATCAGCGAGCAAGGGCATAGAAGCACTGACGACAGCGAGACACAGCAGGGTTCTGGACAACATAAACAGATAGAGGCTCTGGAATTCGAAAAAAGTCGGCATTATCCGCAGGAATAGTGCACTAGCAAGGACTGACCCGACGATTTCTATTGAGTTCATTTCTCAATTGGCGATCCAGGATTTACTCTACAAACGGTACTGTGCATTTTTCAGGAACTCTGGACGTGACCGAATCCCCCCCCGAACCCGAGAGCGCCGCGAAAATCCGACGCACGGCGCTGTATCTGACCCTCGCGCAAGTGCCCGAAGGTAAAGTTGTGAGCTACGGTCAATTGGCCGAGCTCGCGGGACTGGGTCGCGCTGCCCGCTGGGTGGGGCGCACCCTCAGTCAATTGCCGGGCGACAGCAAATTACCCTGGCATCGTGTGCTGGGCGCAGGTGGCCGCCTGAGCCTGCCGGCCGGAAGCCCTTCGGGAGACGAACAGCGTGCCCGACTGCGCATGGAAGGGATCAGTGTCCTGAATAATCGTGTTGATATTCAGCGCCATGGCTGGCGTCCGGTAGAGCACAGCGGTTAGAGTGCGCGCTTTGTTTCCGTATTTCTTGAGGCAGACTTCAGCCCATGCCCCGTAAAACCTGGCGCGCCGCGCTCGCCGCTTATGCCAGCCCATCGACACTTGTGCTGTTGTTGCTTGGTTTCGCCGCCGGCCTGCCCTACATGCTGGTGTTTTCGACGCTTTCGGTCTGGTTGCGTGAAGCCGGTGTGGCTCGCGAAACCATTGGCTACGCAAGCCTGATCGGACTGGCCTACGCCTTCAAGTGGGTCTGGTCCCCCCTGCTCGACCAATGGCGCCTGCCACTGCTGGGCAAACTCGGTCGACGACGATCCTGGCTGGTGCTGTCACAGGCACTGGTGATCCTCGGCCTGGTCGGGATGGGCTTCTGCGACCCGCAAAAGCATCTGTCCTGGCTGATCGCCATCGCTGTTGTGGTGGCCTTTGCTTCGGCCACGCAAGACATCGCGGTGGATGCCTATCGCCTGGAAATTGCCGACGACAGCCGTCAGGCCGCCCTGGCCGCCAGTTACATGTCCGGGTATCGGATAGCCGCCCTGCTGGCCACGGCCGGCGCCCTGTTCTTCGCGGAAGGTTTTGGTTCCACAGGTTTCAATTACAAGCATTCGGCATGGGCCGGTACGTATCTGCTGTTCGGCGCCTTGATGGTTCCCGCCCTGCTGACCTCGCTGTTCATGCGCGAACCACCAGTGCCGCTGCGCACACAACTGCAGGCCGGGCGCTACAGCTTTGTGCATCAACTGGCTTCGGTGTTTGTCCTGATCGTGCTGCTGGTGTCTGTACCCGCCATGTTCACCCAGCTCTACAACACCGATTTCGCCAGCGTGCTGTTCGAAGGCGCGAGCGTGCTCGACCTGCTGCTCGAGGACCGCGCCTTCCTGCGGGCGATCCTCTACACACTCTTTACCGCTCTGTGTCTGTCAGCCATGGGACGCCGTGGTCTGGCGCCGGTGCTGACGCCGGTCAACGACTTCATCCTGCGTTACCGCTGGCAAGCGCTACTGCTGCTCGGGCTGATCGCCACCTATCGGATGTCTGACACGGTCATGGGCGTGATGGCCAACGTGTTTTACATCGACCAGGGCTTCACCAAGGACCAGATCGCCAGTGTCAGCAAAATTTTCGGCCTGATCATGACCCTTGTGGGCGCCGGCATGGGTGGCCTGCTGATCGTGCGATTCGGCATTCTGCCGATCCTTTTCATCGGCGGCGTCGCCTCGGCGGGCACCAACATCCTGTTCCTGATGCTCGCCGACATGGGCGCCAACCTGAACATGTTGATCCTGACCATTTCCCTGGACAACTTCAGTTCCGGCCTGGCCACTTCGGCGTTCGTCGCCTATCTGTCGAGCCTGACCAACCTCAAGTTCTCCGCCACCCAGTACGCCCTGCTCAGTTCGATCATGCTGCTGCTGCCGCGGCTGATCGGCGGTTATTCAGGCGTCATGGTGGAAAAATTCGGTTACCACAATTTTTTCCTGATCACCGCCCTGCTGGGCGTCCCGACACTGCTGCTGATCGCCCTGCACTGGTTCCAGGAGAACCGTCACGCAGGCCCGACCCCAAGGCAGGAACCGGTGCCGACCCAGGTCGCGGAAGAATCGTAAGAAGCTTTTTGCAGGAACCTTTGCAGCGGGCGGCGTGAAATCCGCCCGCCGCCACACCACCGACCGCACGCCTGTACGCCAGCGGATCTCGCCCGTACAATGCTCCGTCATATTTCGTCATCAGCAAGCGATAACGGCCAACCATGCGCACCAGTCAATTTTTGCTCGCCACACAGAAAGAAACGCCTTCCGACGCGGTCGTGATCAGCCACCAGCTGATGCTGCGCGCCGGCATGATCCGCAAACTCGCTTCGGGCCTGTACACCTGGCTGCCGATGGGCCTGCGGGTAATGCGCAAGGTCGAAGCTGTCGTTCGTGAAGAAATGAACGCCGCCGGCTCTCTCGAAGTGTTGATGCCGAGCACTCAACCGGCTGAGCTGTGGCAGGAATCCGGTCGCTGGGAAGAATACGGCCCTGAATTGCTGCGCTTCAAGGATCGCCATGGCCGCGACTTCTGCGCCGGCCCGACCCACGAAGAAGTTATCACCGACCTGATGCGCAACGAATTGAGCAGCTACAAGCAGCTGCCAATCAACCTGTATCAGATCCAGACCAAATTCCGTGACGAAATCCGTCCTCGCTTCGGTTTGATGCGCGGCCGCGAATTCATCATGAAGGACGCCTACTCGTTCCATGCTGACCAGCCGTCGCTACAGGTCACCTACGACCGCATGCACCAGGCTTACTGCAACGTATTTACTCGCCTGGGCCTGAAGTTCCGCCCGGTAGAAGCCGACAACGGCTCCATCGGCGGCGCCGGCTCCCATGAGTTCCACGTACTGGCCGAATCCGGCGAAGACGACATCGTCTTCAGCAACGGTTCCGACTACGCGGCGAACATCGAGAAAGCCGAGGCTGTACCGCGCGAAACCTCCCGCGCCGCGCCGAGCGAAGAGCTGCGCCTGATCGACACCCCGAACGCCAAGACCATCGCGCAACTGGTCGAAGGCTTCAACCTGCCGATCGAGAAAACCATCAAGACCCTCGTGGTTCACGCTGAAGAGCCAGGCAAGTTGATTGCCCTGATCATCCGTGGCGACCACGAGCTGAACGAAATCAAGGCCGCCAACCAGCCAGGCGTTGCCAGCCCGCTGGTCATGGCCTCCGAAAGCGAGCTTCGCGACGCCATCGGCGCCGGTGCCGGCTCCCTCGGCCCGCTGAACCTGCCGCTGCCGATCATCATCGACCGTTCGGTCGAGCTGATGAGCGACTTCGGCATTGGTGCCAACATCGACGACAAGCACTACTTCGGCGTGAACTGGGAGCGCGACCTGCCCGTTCCAACCGTGGCTGACCTGCGCAATGTCGTTGCCGGCGATCCAAGCCCGGATGGCAAAGGCACCCTGGAAATCAAGCGCGGTATCGAAGTCGGACACATCTTCCAGCTGGGCAACAAGTACAGCAAGGCGATGAAGTGCGAAGTTCTGGGCGAAAACGGCAAGCCGGTCACCCTGGAAATGGGTTGCTACGGCATCGGCGTGTCCCGCGTAGTGGCTGCGGCCATTGAGCAGAACAACGACGAAAAAGGGATCATCTGGAGCGACACCCTCGCACCTTTCCAGATTGCCCTGGTGCCATTGCGCTACGAAACCGAACAAGTTCGCGAAGCGACCGACAAGCTCTATGCGGAACTGACCGCAGCCGGCTTCGAAGTGCTGCTGGACGACCGCGACAAGAAAACCAGCCCGGGCATCAAGTTCGCAGACATGGAACTGATCGGCATTCCGCACCGGATCGTGGTCAGTGACCGCGGCCTCGCCGAAGGCAACCTGGAATACAAGAGCCGCACCGAGGCCGAGGCGCAAGCGCTGCCGGTCGCAGACGTGTTGTCTTTCCTTCAGGCCCGTATCCGCCGCTGAATCCAGATAGAGACGTCATGTTCAAGCGAAACACCTTAGGCCTCGGTGGTGCCGCCTTGTGCGGCGCCCTGCTGGTCAGCGGCTGTGCCAACCACATGTCACAACGCAGCGAGCACGAGGAACGTGTCGAGCGCAAATTGCTCGATCACAGCCTGCAGATCGATGTTGGTGAGCCCAAGGTGCTTGAGCTGCCGCAACGGCGGGTGAAGATCCACGAGCAGAAGACCTTCGAAGTCACCGAGTTCGAAGTCACGCGCCATTACGATCGCTATACGCCGTACCAACCCTGGCGGGAGGTTTACGAAATCCCGCTGGGCGCGGTGGCGGTGGTGGCGGGTGTCGGTGCCAACGTGGTCAATGTGTTCACCCTCGGCAATCTGCCGGACAGCGTGACCAAGGACTGGCTCAGCTATGGTTTCGCCGGTCTCAACCCGTTCATGAACGTGCAGTCTCACGGCCGCGCGCAGCAAAACCTGGCCGGCATCGACGAGGTTCAGCGCGACAAGCGCACGGAATACTCAAGCCTGCCCTGGAGCGAACGCCCGGTCGAGGTCAAGGCCGGCAAGCAAACGTTCGAGCTGAGTACCGACAAGAACGGTGTGTTGCGCCTGAATTTGCTGGACAGCCCATTCGCCGAACATGACATCAATCATCTGAGCCGACTGCTGATCAAGGTCGAAGATGCCCAGGACGACGTGCACACCGACTCGTCCCTGGCCGTCAGCAGCACCTTGCGCAGCAAGCTGTTTGAGGCCCACGGGTTGATTTATGACGACCTTGAAGGCGACGAAGTGAGCCAGTGGGTGCATCGGGTCAAGCGGCTGTCGGAACTGGGTCTTGAAGAAGAAGCCAGTGAACTGGAACAGAGCCTGATCGAACTGACGCGCAATGATCCGGAGTTGCAGGATGAGTTCCTGAAGTCCTTGGCCAAGGATGGCAAGCGTCTGGTGGCAACACCCCGACCGAATTAAAGCCAAAAAAAGATCACAGCCTTCGGCTGCTCCTACATCGGAATGCATTTCCCTGTAGGAGCTGCCGCAGGCGGCGATCTTTTGCTTTACATGACTTAACGCTCAAACAACTCCATCTGCTCGAACCCACCCCGCAAATCCTCCAGTCGCACCCCAACGCCCAACAACCGCACCGGTTTACCGCCGCGATTGAACGCCTGGGTCAGCATCAACTGATAACTCCCCAGATCCCGCCCTGCCCCGGCCTGTTCAAGCGTGGTCTGGGTAAAGTCGTGGAATTTCACTTTGACGAAAGGCTTGCCCGGGCGGTAGCTGCTGTCGATTCGCGCCATGCGACCTGCCAGGGTGTCCAGCAACTCAGGCAATTTATCCAGGCAACTTTTCAGATCCGGCAGATCCACGTCGTAGGTGTTTTCGACACTGACCGACTGACGACGGCTGTCGTTATGCACTACCCGGTCATCAATCCCGCGGGCCAGACTCCAGAGTCGCTCACCAAAACTGCCAAATTCGCGCACCAGCGCCAATTTGTCCCACTCGCGCAACTGCGAGCAATCGGCGATCCCGAGCTTGCCAAGCTTGTCGGCCGTGACTTTGCCAACACCATGAAGCTTACTCACTGGCAAACCACTGACAAATTCTTCGACCTGATCCGGCGTGAGCACGAATAAACCGTTGGGCTTTTTCCAGTCGCTGGCGATCTTGGCGAGAAACTTGTTCGGCGCCACCCCGGCAGACACGGTGATGTGCAACTGATTGGAAACGCGGCGCCGGATGTCCTGGGCGATACGTGTCGCACTACCCGCGAAATAGGCGCTGTCCGACACGTCGAGATACGCTTCATCAAGGGAAAGGGGTTCGATGATGTCGGTGTAATCGCGAAAGATCGTGTGAATTTCCTTCGAGGCTTCCCGATAGGCCTCCATGCGCGGTTTGACGATGGTCAGGTCCGGGCACAGTTTAAGGGCATGCCCTGAAGACATGGCCGAACGCACACCATAGGCTCGCGCTTCATAATTGCAGGTGGCAATGACCCCACGGCGATCCGCCGAGCCGCCCACCGCCAGTGGCTTACCCGCCAACTGTGGATCGTCGCGCATTTCGATGGCGGCATAAAAGCAGTCGCAATCGACGTGAATGATCTTTCGCTGGGTCATGTCGAAGCAGTGTTCATGGCAGAAAAAGGGGTCATGGTGTGTCGGATAAACAGTATCTCACTGACCCCTGTATATAGCACCAGTAGTCTGAATGTTCTTTTCCCCTTGTAGGAAAACACGCTGATGAATTTATTTTTTCAATCAGAAAGCTCACCACAATAGAGCCACAGCCCTTGCCCTGCCTCACTCTCAGCCCTTTCAATCACCCACAAAACGACCTAAGCGATTGAAGATGAACAGGTTTTATCAGAATTGAAGGTTGACACCCGGGCGCATCTCTATAGAATGAGCCACACAGACGCGGGATGGAGCAGTCTGGTAGCTCGTCGGGCTCATAACCCGAAGGTCGTCGGTTCAAATCCGGCTCCCGCAACCAAACATCAAAAAAGGCTACTCGAAAGAGTGGCCTTTTTTGTGCGCGCGTATTTCCTGCTAGACGCCAGCGAAGGTGGCCTTTGCTCCACCGCCAGACTCCCGACGTCTTTCCTGTAGGAGCTCGCTTGCCAGCGAAGCAAGTCTTCCTGTTGATGCGACATTCAATAACGCCTTCGCCGGCAAGCCGGGCTCCTACAAATGAAGGCAGACGCCCCGGCCATTCAGAAATGAGAAATCCTTCAGATTCCAAAACTTAAGCCAACCCTGCGACCGTTTACCGCTGTTTTACGTTTATTTGACCCAACTCGGTATTAACGGTTGACACCCCGGCGTTTCTCTATAGAATGCCGCCACACAGACGCGGGATGGAGCAGTCTGGTAGCTCGTCGGGCTCATAACCCGAAGGTCGTCGGTTCAAATCCGGCTCCCGCAACCAAACATCAAAGAAGGCTACTCGAAAGAGTGGCCTTTTTTGTATCTGCTGAAAAAGTCCTTTCGCAACAATGATCTGTCACTGTGTAGCGAGTCGTTAGGGTCGCCCAACGCGCCGAGTTCAGGCTATGCTCACTCGCAGGCTGAAAACCTCTACTTCTGATAATGAATCACCCCCCCGGCATCCGATGATGGACGCCCGTATTTGAGATTATTTTTTCTACAGGGATTGGTAACTTGGCTGGATACCTCCATCCTGTCGCGCACAATCCAAGAGGTGATTGATGCTCGCCAACTCGTCTGACCCACAAGACACCGTCACAGCGACACAACCGATCAAGGCCGAGCGCCTGCGCCTGCTTGACCGGATCAGCAAATACCGCCAACCCATCGGTCTGGCGGTCACGTTGTTGCTGTTCACGATCGCGCTGATTGCCTGTCGCCACCTGTTGAGCGAACTCGACCTCGACGCCCTGCACGACTCGATCCTCGAAGTGCCGCAACCGGCCTTGCTCGGCGCTTTGGCCGCAACCGTGGCAGGTTTCATCATTCTGCTGGGTTACGAGTGGTCCGCCAGTCGGTATGCCGGCGTGAGCCTGGCACCGCGCACCATGGCGCTGGGCGGCTTCACGGCATTTGCCATCGGCAACGCCATCGGTCTTTCGATGCTGTCGGGCGGTTCGGTTCGCTACCGCTTATATGCCCGCGATGGTGTGGGAGCGGCCGAAGTCGCCCGCATGACATTGTTTGCCAGCCTCTCGCTGGGTTGCGCCCTGCCCCCGCTGGCCGCGCTGGCAACCCTGAGCAACCTGCCTGCGGCTTCTGCCGCCCTGGGACTCTCCGCGACCTTGCTGGGCGCCATTGCGGTGGCCGTTCTGCTGCTGTTCTCGGTCCTGGCGATCGGGATCTACCGCCGTCGCCTTCCGGAACAGCCTGTGCCGGACAATCTGCTGGTGAAGATCGGACGCCGCACGTTGCGCCTGCCGGGGCGGCGCCTGACCTTCCTGCAATTGATCATCACCGCCCTGGACGTCGCCGCCGCTGCGACCGTGCTGTATCTCTTGTTGCCCGAAGCGCCACCGTTCGGCGCCTTCCTGCTGGTGTACTTGCTGGCCCTGGCCGCCGGCGTGCTCAGCCATGTGCCGGGTGGCGTCGGCGTGTTCGAGGCGATCCTGCTGGCCGCTTTCTCCGACACCCTCGGCGCCGCACCACTGGCCGCGGCGCTGCTGCTCTATCGCTTGATCTATGTCGTGCTGCCGCTGCTGGTGGCTTGCTTGCTGCTGTTGATCAACGAAGGCCAACGCCTGTTCCAGACGCGCCAGACCCTGCGTGCAGCTTCTGGCCTGGCTGCACCGATCCTGGCGGTACTGGTGTTCCTGTCCGGCGTGGTACTGCTGTTCTCCGGGGCCACCCCGGAAATCGACACGCGCCTGGAACACATCGGCTTTCTGATCCCTCATCGCCTGGTCGATGCCTCGCACTTTGGCGCCAGCCTGATCGGCGTGCTGTGCCTGCTGCTGGCCCAAGGCTTGCGCCGTCGCCTCTCGGCTGCGTGGATGCTGACCACCATTCTGTTGCTGGTAGGCGCCCTGCTCTCGCTGCTCAAAGGTTTTGACTGGGAGGAAGCCAGCCTGATGGTGCTGACGGCGAGCCTGCTGGGCGTTTTCCGGCGTTCGTTCTATCGCCCGAGCCGCCTGACCGAACTGCCCTTCTCGCCGTTGTATCTGGTGGCCAGCCTGTGCGTGCTCGGCGCCTCGATGTGGTTGCTGTTGTTTGCCTACCAGGACGTCCCCTACAGCCATCAGCTATGGTGGCAGTTCACCCTCGACGCCGATGCCCCGCGCGGCTTGCGCTCGTTGCTCGGCGCGGCAGTGCTGCTGGTGGTGGTGTCCCTGACCTGGCTGCTGCGTACCGCGCGCCCGGTGATCCATCTGCCGACACCTGAAGAGCTGGAGCGAGCGAGCAAGATCCTCATGGCCTCCGCGCAACCGGATGGTGGCCTCGCATTGACCGGTGACAAGGCGTTGCTGTTTCACCCTAACGACGAGGCGTTCCTGATGTACGCCCGCCGTGGCCGCAGCCTGGTGGCGCTGTATGACCCGATCGGGCCGGGTCAGCAACGGGCCGAAATGATCTGGCAGTTCCGCGACCTGTGCGATCTCCACCACGCCCGCCCTGTGTTCTATCAAGTGCGTGCAGAGAACCTGCCGTATTACATGGACATCGGCCTGACCGCGATCAAGCTCGGCGAAGAAGCCCGGGTCGACCTCCAGCGTTTTGATCTCGAAGCCAAGGGCAAAGAGATGAAGGACCTGCGCTACACCTGGAACCGCGGCACCCGTGACGGCCTGTCGCTGGAAATCCATGAACCGGGCCAGGCGCCGATGGAAGAGCTCAGGGTAATTTCCGATGCCTGGCTGACCGGCAAGAATGTCCGCGAAAAAGGTTTTTCGCTGGGCCGCTTCAGCGATGACTACCTCAAGCATTTCCGCATCGCGGTGATTCGTTTCGAAGGACGCCCGGTGGCGTTCGCCAACCTGCTCGAGACCTACAGCCACGACCTGGCCAGCCTCGACCTGATGCGCGCACACCCGGAGGCCCCGAAGCTGACCATGGAATTCATGATGGTCGGCCTGATTCAACATTATAAAAACCATGGATACGCGCGCTTCAGCCTGGGCATGGTGCCGTTGTCGGGGCTGCAACCCCGTCGCGGTGCACCGTTGACCCAGCGCCTGGGCTCGATGGTATTCCGCCGTGGTGAGCAGCTGTACAACTTCCAAGGTTTGCGCCGCTTCAAAGACAAGTTCCAGCCTGACTGGGAACCCCGTTATATGGCCGTGCCCGCCGGACTCGATCCGCTGGTCGCCCTGGCCGATACTGCCGCCCTGATCGCGGGCGGCTTGACTGGATTGGTGAAACGCTGATGATTCAACGCTCCCTGAAGTACATCCTGGCCGTACTGATTGTGCTGGCCGTGATTCTCGGTGGCGGTTTCTGGTACCTCAAACGCCCGGCACCGGAACCGACCCTGGAACAGCTCACACCGGCCGATGGCGCCGCCATGACCCGCGTCACCCCCGGCACGACGCCGAAGGCTCAGGTACTGGTGGCGGTCAACGACGACCAGAAGCTCAGTGACAAGCAATTGACCACCCTGAGCCGCAGCGCTTCGGCGCAAATCGTCCAGGTGATCCTGCCCAAGGAATGTTTGCTGCAAAGTCGCGCCTTGCAAGCGGGCCTGCGTGAACTGAAAGGCCCCGCCACGCTGGTCAGCGGTATCGGCCCGGGCGCCGTGCTGGCCTGGCGTTGGTTGTCGGAACAGAAGAACGACAAGGCCCAGGCCATTTCGGTAGACCTGGCCCTGGAAAGACCCGGTGGATGCACTCACCTGTTGCCGAAAAGCGCCGCCCACGGCCATTGGCTGGTGGCGTGGAACGACAACCCGGACGACACCAGTGCCGGCTTCGTACGTGACCAGCCCAACGCCGAAACCAGCATCAGCGACTACGACATCAACCTGCCGCAAGTGCTGAACAACGAACTGCGCAAGATCCTCGTCGGCGGCGACAAAGCCGCTGGCGGCCTGCAGATCCCGGTGGTCGAAGTACCGGCAGGCCAGGCCAAGGACACCGTGACCCTGTTCCTGTCCGGTGACGGCGGCTGGCGCGACCTCGACCGCGACGTGGCGGGAGAAATGGCGAAGATCGGCTATCCGGTAGTCGGCATCGACACCCTGCGCTACTACTGGCAGCACAAGAGCCCTGAGCAAAGCGCCCTGGACCTGGCCGAACTGATGCAGCACTACCGCCAGAAATGGGGCACCAAGCGCTTCATCCTGACCGGCTATTCGTTTGGCGCCGATGTCCTGCCGGCGATCTACAACCGTCTGGAAGCTTCCGAGCAACAGCGCGTCGATGCCATTATCCTGCTGGCCTTCGCCCGCACCGGCAGCTTCGAAATCGAAGTCGAAGGCTGGCTCGGCAACGCTGGCAAAGAAGCCGCCACCGGCCCGGAAATGGCCAAGCTGCCAGCCGATAAAGTGGTGTGCATCTACGGTGAAGAAGAAGTCGACGAAAGTGGCTGCACCGACAAGAGCGTCGTGGGCGAAGTCATCAAGTTGCCGGGCGGTCACCACTTCGACGAGAACTACCCCGCGCTGGCACAGCGTTTGGTGGATGTGATCGTGAAGCGTCAGGCGAAGGAAGCCGAAGCGAGCGCTCAAGAGTGATCTGATAGAGCCTCCCAAAAGATAGCAGCCTTCGGCAGCTCCTACATGACGCGGCGTACGCCCCGCAGGAGCTGCCGAAGGCTGCGATCTTTTGAACACAAAAAAGCCCCCGCTGCCTTCATGGCAACGGGGGCTTTTTGCTGGGGCTTACATCTCCACCTGCGTCCCCAGCTCAATCACCCGGTTCAGCGGCAGATTGAAGAAGCGCAGGTTGCCGTTGGCGTTTTGCAACATGAACGCAAACAGCGCCTCGCGCCAGCGGGACATGCCTTCGAGCTTGGAGGCGATGACCGTTTCGCGGCTGAGGAAATACGTGGTGCGCATCGGGCTGAAGTCCAGCTCATCGAGATGACACAGCTTCAGCGCTTTCGGTACGTCCGGCTCGTCGGTGAAACCGAAGTGCAGGATGACCCGGAAGAAGCCTTCACCGTAGGAATCGACCTCGAAGCGCCGGGTCGGTGGCACCCGCGGAATGTCTTCGTACACCACCGTCAGCAACACCACTTGCTCGTGCAGCACCTGGTTGTGCAACAGGTTGTGCAACAGCGCATGGGGCACGGCATCCGGTCGCGCCGTCAGGAACACGGCGGTACCCTGGACACGGTGTGGCGGTTGTACGGCGATACTGCTGATGAAGATCGGCAGCGGCAATCCACCTTCATCAATCCGGTCGACCAGCAACTGCTTGCCACGCTTCCAGGTGGTCATCAGTACGAACAGCGCGAGACCGGCGATCACCGGGAACGCACCGCCCTGAACGATTTTCGGCACGTTGGCGGCGAAGTACAAACCGTCGACCAACACGAAGCCCAACAGAACCGGCACCACCAGAACTGGCGGCCACTTCCACAGCAGCAGAATCACTGCCGACACCAGAATGCTGGTCATCAGCATGGTCCCGGTCACGGCTACGCCATAAGCCGAAGCCAGGGCGCCAGAGGATTCAAAGCCCAGCACCAGCAGGACCACGCCGACCATCAGCGCCCAGTTCACCGCACCGATGTAGATCTGGCCCTGTTCGGCGCTTGAGGTGTGCTGGATGTGCATCCGCGGAATGTAACCGAGCTGGATCGCCTGACGGGTCAGGGAGAACGCTCCGGAAATGACGGCTTGCGAGGCAATGACCGTCGCCAGAGTCGACAGCCCCACCAGCGGGATCAACGCCCAGCTTGGCGCCAGCAAATAGAACGGGTTGCGGGCCGCTTCCGGATCACCGAGCAGCAAGGCACCCTGACCGAAATAGTTCAGCACCAGCGCCGGCAGCACGAGGATGAACCACGCACGGGCAATCGGTTTGCGGCCGAAGTGGCCCATGTCCGCGTACAGCGCTTCGGCACCGGTCAATGCCAGCACCACGGCACCGAGAATCGCCACGCCCATGCCAGGATGCACGATGAAGAAGCGCACGCCCCACACCGGGTTCATCGCTTGCAACACTTCCGGATGCTGAATGATGCCGTAGACGCCCAGTGCGCCCAGCACCAGAAACCAGGTGACCATGATCGGCCCGAACAGAATGCCGATCCGCGCCGTGCCGTGACGCTGGATCAGAAACAGCGCGACCAGCACCACCAAAGACAGCGGCACCACCCAATGATCGATACCGTCGAATGCCAGCCCCAGGCCTTCAATCGCCGAGAGTACGGAAATCGCCGGTGTGATCATGCTGTCGCCATAGAACAGCGCCGCGCCGATCAGCCCGCAGACCACCAGAAAGCCGCGCAATTTGGCATGCCCCGCCGCCGCCCGCCGGGCCAGCGCGGTCAAGGCCATGATCCCGCCTTCGCCCTGGTTGTCGGCACGCAGCACAAACATCATGTACTTGATCGACACCACCCAGATCAGCGACCAGAAAATCAGTGCCAGAATCCCCAACACGCCGTCATGGTTGACCGGCACGCCATAGGCGCCGGAAAACACTTCCTTGAGGGTGTACAACGGACTGGTGCCGATGTCGCCATATACCACCCCGACTGCAGCGACCAGCATGCCGATCGGTTTTGCCGCCGAATGCTCGGCCCCCGCCGCCTGACTACTTGCCTGACCCATCCACCCCCCCTACTACCCAGACCCGGGCTTCTTTGAAAGAAGCACTATGCTTTGACGCGCAGCATGCGCTGTTTTACTTCACGTTACAGACGATTTGTTGACAGTAAAAAATCAGTAAAGGCCAACGGCGCGAAGCATAGCGCAGCACTCGTCGTATTTCCCTGCATAAAGCTGGTCAAGTGAACGACTCATCGCTAGAATTGCGCACTTTTTGATCAGAGGCGCACTTCAAGCGCCCGTCCGTCGGTTTGCCCTACGCGGCAGCGGCGTCACAAAACACCGAGGTTAGACATGTCCACCACTCCTGCGCCGGCCAATCCAAAGGTTGGCTTCGTATCCCTGGGTTGCCCCAAAGCACTGGTCGACTCCGAGCGCATCCTGACCCAGCTGCGCATGGAAGGTTATGACGTGGTGTCCACCTATCAGGACGCCGACGTCGTGGTGGTCAACACCTGCGGTTTCATCGATTCGGCCAAGGCCGAGTCCCTGGAAGTGATCGGCGAAGCCATCAAGGAAAACGGCAAGGTCATCGTGACCGGCTGCATGGGCGTCGAAGAAGGCAACATTCGCAACGTACACCCGAGCGTGCTGGCCGTGACCGGTCCGCAGCAGTACGAGCAAGTGGTCAATGCCGTGCACGAAGTCGTGCCGCCGCGTAAGGATCACAACCCGTTGATCGACCTGGTGCCGCCACAAGGGATCAAACTGACCCCGCGCCACTACGCCTACCTGAAGATTTCCGAAGGCTGCAACCACAGCTGCAGCTTCTGCATCATCCCGTCGATGCGCGGCAAACTGGTCAGCCGTCCGGTCGGTGATGTGCTCGACGAGGCCCAGCGCCTGGTCAAGTCCGGCGTCAAAGAGTTGCTGGTGATTTCGCAAGACACCAGCGCCTACGGCGTCGACGTGAAGTACCGCACCGGTTTCTGGAACGGTGCTCCGGTGAAGACCCGCATGACCGAACTCTGCGAAGCCTTGAGCACCCTCGGCGTCTGGGTTCGTCTGCACTACGTTTACCCGTACCCACACGTTGACGAGCTGATCCCGCTGATGGCCGCCGGCAAAATCCTGCCGTACCTGGACATCCCGTTCCAGCACGCCAGCCCGAAAGTGCTGAAGTCGATGAAACGCCCGGCCTTCGAAGACAAGACCCTGGCGCGCATCAAGAACTGGCGCGAGATCTGCCCGGACCTGATCATCCGTTCGACCTTCATCGTCGGCTTCCCCGGCGAAACCGAAGAAGACTTCCAGTACCTGCTGAACTGGCTGACCGAAGCGCAACTCGACCGCGTTGGCTGCTTCCAGTACTCGCCGGTAGAAGGCGCTCCGGCCAATGATCTGGACCTGGAAGTCGTCCCGGACGACGTCAAGCAGGACCGTTGGGACCGTTTCATGGCGCACCAGCAGGCCATCAGCTCGGCGCGCCTGCAAATGCGCATCGGCCGTGAGATCGAAGTGCTGGTCGATGAAGTCGACGAGCAAGGCGCCGTTGGCCGCTGCTTCTTCGATGCCCCCGAAATCGACGGTAACGTGTTCATCGACAACGGCAGCAACCTCAAGCCAGGCGACAAAGTCTGGTGCAAGGTGACCGACGCCGACGAGTACGATCTGTGGGCTGAACAGATCTAAACGCAAAAAACACGAAAAGCCCCGCTCTATTGACGAGATGCGGGGCTTTTTTACGGCTATCGTTTGAGGTGGAAAGGACTCTCATCACTCACGCATAAAGGGCAGACAGGCATGCGCCAGCATTCGGTCATCCACACGCCGAAACAAAGCGATTACGAAGAACTGACCCGGGTCTGGGAGGCTTCGGTGCGCGCCACCCACGACTTCCTGCCAGACAGCTACATCAAGCTGCTGAAAGACCTGGTGCTGACCCGTTACCTCGATTCGGTGATGTTGATCTGCACCAAAGATTCGAGCCAGCGCATCACCGGGTTTGCCGGGGTTGCGGCGGGCAAGATCGAAATGCTCTTCATCGACCCGGCGTATCGCGGCCAGGGCCTTGGCAAGCGCTTGTTGCGCTATGCCCTGGAAAACCTCAACGCCGATGAACTGGACGTCAACGAACAGAACCCCCAAGCCCTCGGTTTTTACTTCAAGCAAGGGTTTGAAGTGATCGGACGCTCCGAAGTCGATGGCATGGGCCAGCCGTATCCGTTGTTGCACATGCGTATGCGCCAAAATCAGCAACACTCCCGACATGGCTGACACAACACGGAACAACTGTAGGAGCTGGCTTGCCAGCGAAGACGTCGGCACATCCGGCATTGTTTTCACAGACACACCGCTTTCGCTGGCAAGCCAGCTCCTACTAAAAACTCTACGGTGTAAATGGAACCGGGATTAACCGGCGCCAGGCAGGTACAATGCCCACCCCCTTTTTGTTACGGCCCTGACATGACTGACCCGATTCGTCTCTCCAAACGCCTCATCGAACTCGTCGGCTGTTCCCGTCGGGAGGCGGAGCTGTTCATTGAGGGCGGCTGGGTCACCGTCGACGGCGAGGTCATCGACGAACCGCAGTTCAAGGTCGACAACCAGAAAGTCGAACTGGACCCGGAGGCCAAGGCCACTGCACCGGAACCGGTGACCCTGCTGCTCAACGTGCCTGCCGGCATGGACGCAGACACCGCCATGGCCAGCATCAGCGCCGAGACCCTCAGCGAAGAGCACCGCTACGGCAAACGTCCGCTCAAGGGCCACTTCCTGCGCCTGACCGCCAGCACCGACCTGCAGGCCAATGCCAGCGGTTTGCTGGTGTTCACCCAGGACTGGAAAATCCTGCGCAAACTCACCGCCGACTCGAACAAGATCGAGCAGGAGTACGTGGTCGAAGTCGAAGGCGAAATGGTGGCTCACGGCCTCAACCGCTTGAACCACGGCCTGACCTACAAGGGCAAGGAGCTGCCGGCGGTCAAAGCCAGTTGGCAAAACGAAAACCGTCTGCGCTTCGCCATGAAAAATCCGCAGCCGGGCATCATTGCCCTGCTCTGCCAGGCTGTCGGCCTGAAGGTCATCGGTATCCGCCGCATTCGCATCGGCGGCGTGTCCATCGGCAAAGTGCCGCTGGGACAATGGCGCTACCTGTCCGGCAAAGAGAAGTTCTAAGGCTGCTCTTGCCGCCACACATTTCGGCGCCGTGCCTGGCCGCGACGCCCACAGCTGAATATCAGGACTGCCCACATGATTCATAACGACGTACTGCGCAGCGTGCGCTACATGCTCGACATCAGCGACAAAAAAGTCATCGAGATCATCAAGCAAGGCGGCATGGACGTGACCCTGCCGGACCTGCTGACCTACCTCGACAAGAAAGAGGAAGACGAGGAAGGCTTCGTACGTTGCCCGGACGAAGTCATGGCGCATTTCCTCGACGGCCTGGTGATCTTCAAGCGCGGCAAGGACGAAAGCCGTCCGCCGCAGCCGATCGAAGTCCCGGTGACCAACAACATCATCCTGAAGAAGCTGCGCGTCGCCTTCGAACTGAAGGAAGACGACATGCACGCAATCCTCAAGGCGGCCGAGTTCCCGGTGTCCAAGCCTGAGCTGAGCGCGCTGTTCCGCAAGTTCGGCCACACCAACTATCGCCCGTGCGGCGACCAGTTGCTGCGCAACTTCCTCAAGGGCCTGACCCTGCGCGTTCGCCCGCAGTAATCGCCCATCCCTTGTAGGAGCCGGCTTGCTGGCGATGGCAATTCTCAAAACGCCATCGCCAGCAAGCCGGCGCCGACAAGGGCGGCTGTATGAATCCCCATTCCGCGCAAAAATAGTGGCTCCGCTTCCGTCGGCTGACGGCTAGGGTGTAATAACCATCAGCTCTCAGGACTTGCCATGCACCCCTACTTTTCCCTGCAAGGCCGCACCGCCCTGGTGACCGGCGGCACTCGTGGTATCGGCAAAATGATCGCCAAGGCCTATGTCGAAGCCGGCGCGACCGTGTACGTCTGTGCCCGTGATGCCGAAGCCTGTCAGCAAACGGCCGATGAACTCGGTGCACTCGGACGCTGCCACGCCATAGCGGCCAACCTGGCGACAGAAGAAGGCGTGCAGCAGTTGGCCACGCGCTTAGGCGAACAGATCACCCACCTCGACATTCTGGTGAACAACGCCGGCACCACGTGGGGCGCGCCGCTGGAGAGTTACCCGATCAAGGGCTGGGAAAAGGTCATGCAGCTCAACGTGACGTCGGTGTTCAACTGCATCCAGCAGTTCTTGCCATTGATGCGCAAGGCCGGTTGCGAAGCCAACCCGGCGCGGATCATCAACATTGGCTCGGTGGCCGGGATTTCATCCTTCGGCGAACAGGCTTATGCCTACGGCCCGAGCAAGGCTGCCCTGCATCAACTGTCGCGGATTCTGGCGCGGGAGCTGGTCGGCCAGCACATCAACGTCAACGTCATCGCCCCGGGGCGCTTTCCGAGCAAAATGACCCAGCACATCGGCGATGATGAGCAAGCGCTGGCGCAGGATACGGCGCTGATTCCGATGAAGCGCTGGGGTCGAGAGGAGGAAATGGCTGCGCTGGCAATTAGCCTGGCGAGCACGGCGGGGGCCTACATGACTGGCAACATCATTCCGCTGGACGGAGGGTTCAGTCTCTAGCGGCGATGAGGCGGCTTGAGCCAGGTCACTCCAGTGTCTTGAGCCGCCCTTCGATAAACCGCCGCTCGGGTGCCTGCTGAGTCAACTCCAGCGCCCGCTCCCACGCCGCCCGCGCCTCATCGAAACGCCCCAGTTGCCGACAAAACTCCGCCCGCGCCGAATGCGCCAGGTGGTAATCCTGTAAATCTCCCCGAGCCAGAATCCGCTCGACCAGCGTCAGGCCCGCCAATGGCCCATCACGCCGCGCCAAAGCCGCCGCCCGGTTCAACTCGACGACCGGTGACGGCACCGCTCGCAGCAGCACGTCATACAGACCGACGATCTGCGGCCAGTCGGTTTGCTCAGCCGTCGATGCTTCGGCATGCACTGCCGCAATCGCTGCCTGCAGACAGTACGGCCCAAAACGCCCAAGGGTCAGCGCCCGTTCGATCAGCGCGCAGCCTTCGGCAATCAGTTCGGCGCTCCATAACGATCGGTCTTGTTCGTCCAGCACAATCAGCTCGCCACTGGCGGAGGTTCTGGCCGGCCGCCGCGATTCGTGCAGTAGCATCAACGCCAGCAACCCCATCACTTCAGGCTCCGGCAGCAACTCCATCAACAATCGGCCTAGACGGATGGCTTCGCGGGTCAGATCCTCGCGAATCAACGTCTCGCCGACAGACGCCGAATACCCCTCGTTGAACACCAGGTAAATCACCCGCAACACGTTGTCGAGGCGCTCGGGCAGTTCGGCGAGGCTGGGGACCTGATAAGGGATTTTCGCGTCGCGGATCTTCGCCTTGGCGCGCACGATGCGCTGGGCAATGGTGGCCGGCGCCGACAGAAACGCCCGGGCGATTTCTTCTGTCGTCAGGTCGCAGACTTCCCGCAACGTCAGCGGCACTTGCGCATCCGAGGCCAGGGCCGGGTGACAGCAGGTGAAGATCAAACGCAGGCGATCGTCTTCCACGTCTTCTTCACTCCAGTCGGCCTGCTCCAGCGCTTCCAGTTGCGCCACCAGCAACGGTTGCGACGCGGTAAAGCGTGCGCGTCGGCGCAAGGCATCAATGACCTTGAAGCGCCCGGTGGAGACCAGCCAGGCGCGGGGATTGGCCGGCACGCCGTCGCGCTGCCAGCGCTCGACCGCGATGAAAAACGCCTCGTGCAAGGCCTCTTCCGCGAGGTCGAAATCACCCAGCAAACGAATCAGGGTCGCCAGAATGCGCCGCGACTCTTCGCGGTAGACCCGCTCGACCTGCGCCTGAACCGGCAACCCTGGCATCTTAAGGATTCAACCGCCGAACGGGGCGCACTTCGACACTGCCGACCCGGGCCGCCGGAATGTTCCCGGCAACCTGGATCGCTTCGTTGAGGTCCTTGGCATCGATCAGGTAAAAACCGGCCAACTGCTCCTTGGTTTCAGCGAATGGGCCATCGGTGATCGACATCTTGCCGTTGCGCATACGCACCGTGGTAGCGGTCTGCACCGACTCCAGCGCTTCGGCGGCGACCATCCGGCCGCTGCCCTGGATCGACTCGGCATAGGCCATGCACTCCTCGTCCTTCGGGCTTTCCGGCAGCGAATGCAGCAGGCGCTCATCGCTGTAGACCAGGCATAAATACTTCATGAACGTCTCCTGATTCGAACGGATCAACTATGGGCGTGGATTGGCCATTTGGCGCGGCGCCCCGACAAATAACATCGATCAGGGTTTCAGATCGAACAGGACGGTGCCGCTCATCATGTCGAACGGCGCCGACCAGTGCTCATGGACGATCTGCCACAACCCGCCTTCCTGGCGATAGCACGCACTGCCGCGCATCCAGCAGGCCTGGGTTTCGCCCTTGTCGTTGGTGCCGCCGCAATGGGCCAGCCAATGGGCGAAGGCGATCTCCTGGGACGCCTCGATGCGGATGTCCTGGAACTCGAAAATGTGCGGGCCGGGGCACATTTTCATGCAATCTTCCCAATGCGCGCGATACGCCTCTTTGCCCTTGAATTGCAACGCCTTGACCGCGTCGAAGGAGACGATGTCGTCGGCATACAGGGTCATGATTTTATCGACGTCCTTGGCCATCATGGCCTGACGATAGGTTTCGATCAGGTTCTGGATCTGGGTGTGCGAGTTCATGGTGGTTCTCCGTGGTTTTTATTGGAAGACACCCTTAGTCGTCTGGCGATCCGGCGAGTCGACAGAAGAAATAAAAATAATCCATATCGCCAGACTCGCTAGAATCCGAGACTCATTTTCCGTTGGAAACAGGACACGCCAGTGACAGCCCGACTCGTGCCTTATGAAAGCCTGAACACGCTGCAGCGCCAACAGGTCGAGGCCATCGAAGTGCATTCGGAACAGATCAAATTCTCCGGCGACATCCACGGTGCGTTGCACACGTTGTTGTCCAAACCCGGCCCGGGGGTCAAGGGGTTCGCCTTGCTGGCCGAAGACGTTCCCGTGGCGTTCCTGCTGCTCAAGCGCCCGCCAGTGCTGCCAGCCTGGGCCGATGAACACAGCGCGACCCTGCATGCGCTGCAAGTCGATCAACGCGCTCAGGGCCAAGGCTTCGGCAAGGCCTGCCTGCAAGCACTGCCCGAGGTAGCGCGCCAGGCCTGGCCGGAAATCAAAGGGCTGGAGCTGTCGGTGGATGCGGATAACGCTGCGGCGATTGCGCTGTATGCCAAGTATGGTTTTGTCGACAGCGGCGAAGCGTACAAGGGCCGGATCGGTTATGAGCGGCGGATGGGGTTGTTATTTTAATTGCGCGCCGATGAACCTTCGTAGGAGATTACAGCGTCAAAACCATCTCATGCCACGCCATGCCGCCATGGTCGGATGCTGACGGTTTGATGTAGGCAAAACCAAACCCGGCATACAACGGAATATGCCGTTCCTTGCACATCAAATGGATGGTTGCCTTGTTCATCCCGCGCATACGCTCGATGAATTCACCCATCAAACGCTTGGCCAAACCCTGCCCCTGGTAATCCGGGTGCACCACCACCGACATGATCACCACGTTCGGCCCGGCCGGGTCGTGGCCGATAAGCTCCTTGAACGCTTCGTCCGACATTTCCACCTGAAACGCCGCACCGGAATTGATGAAACCGGCTACAACGCCGTCCACTTCGGCCACGATAAAGCCTTCGGGCCAGGTGGCGATGCGGGTGGCGATTTTCTCGCGGGTGGCGGCTTCGTCGCCTTCGTAGGCAACGGTTTCGATGGCGTAGCAACGGTCCAGATCAGCAGACGTGACGTGGCGGATGACGGTGTTCATGGCAGCTCGGGGTCAGCGTGGGAAAGGCGTGAATCATAAATCAGCCGCTGTGTGACATCGAGAAACGAATCGAGCGATCCGTCTCTCGATGCGGGGCTCAAGCCTTGAGCGGCAGCCAGATTTCCAGCTTGCCGGTATTGAGCTTTGGGTTGAAGTCTTCGCTGTAACGCTCAAACTCCGGGGCGTTGAGCAGTTCACGCCCGGACTGCGGCAGCCATGTGCCATGGATGTATTGGAAGGTTTGCGCCAAGGTGTCCAATGAGCCTTTGTGCTCGAACACCACGTATTGCTGCGGCTGAATCTCGACCCAGCGGTACGTCTCCGGCAAATCGTCGAGTTTGCTGATCTCGACCCCGGCGATGTAATCAAAGCCGCCCTGGCCGTCGAAATTGCAGCAGACGCCGTAGGTCACTTCGCCTTTTTGACCCGGGACATGGCCGATGTGGGGCACGAACTTTTCCCAGAGCTCGGGAATGCCTTTTACGGTTTGTTGGGTAAATTTGCCGCCAAGCCCTGCAATCAGCAGGAAGTGTCCATGTACAAACCGTGGCTCGGACACCTCAACGCGTGTTTGCTCATCCATGACTCGACTCCTGGAACTAAAAATGGGTTCGGCTGGGAGTATAGAAGCCAAACCCGATTCGCCCAATTACAGGGCGTGCAACTGCTCGACGGCGCCCGCCCCCACAAACTCGTTGTAGCCCGATAGGATCACGTAGACCGCGAAATAGCAGAAGATCGCAGCCGATGCCATATAGGAATAACGCAACAACTTATCGCCCAGCAACTTGCCGCCGTGGCTCGCGGCGAAGCACAGGCCGGCTGACCAGAGCAAACCCGCGCAGAGGAAACCGCCGAGAAACAGTGCCGAGCTGAGCGGGCCACCACCGCCGGAACGGGCGATCAGGGTGCCGCCAACGGCCGCGAACCAGAGAATCGCACTGGGCGAGGACATGGCGAGAAAAATACCGCGCAAGAACTCCTTGCGATGGGAGTTGTTTCCCACCTCCGCCGTCTGGGCGAGCAGTGCCTCGTGGTGAATCGCCGAATAGATCATCTTCGCCGCGAAGTACACCAGCAGCGCCGAACCACCGATCCACAGCACCCAACGCACGGTTTCGTACTGCAGCAACACCGTCATGCCGGCCAGCGCCAGCACGGCGTAGATCAGGTCACCCACACAAGTCCCCAACCCCAGCGCAAAGCCTTGAAAATAGCCGCGCTGCATGGCCAGCGTGATCATCGCAATATTGGCCACGCCAATGTCCAGACACAGCGACAGGCTCAACAAGAAGCCACTGGTAAATTCCATCGAACCCTATCCTTCGGACACATTTGTTTGATTTGAGGCTGGACAGTCTGCCACAGCTGACCGTACATTCCGCCACAGGTCACCGCAGTGACCAGCGTCGCTCGGACGGTTCCGGGCGCTTACGTTATCCGAGGCAACAATGGCCGAACAAGGTTCGCCGCGCCGCTTTGCGCGCATAGATCGACTCCCCCCTTACGTTTTCAACATCACTGCCGAGCTGAAGATGGCCGCCCGTCGTCGTGGCGAAGACATCATCGACTTGAGCATGGGCAACCCCGACGGCCCCACGCCGCCGCACATCGTCGAAAAACTTGTGCAGGTCGCTCAGCGCGAAGACACCCACGGTTACTCCACGTCCAAGGGCATTCCGCGCCTGCGCCGGGCGATTTCCAACTGGTACAAGGAACGCTACGAGGTCGACATCGACCCGGAAAACGAAGCCATTGTCACCATCGGTTCCAAGGAAGGCCTGGCGCATTTGATGCTGGCCACCCTCGACCAGGGCGACACCGTGCTGGTGCCCAACCCGAGCTACCCGATTCACATCTACGGTGCCGTGATTGCCGGCGCCCAGGTGCGGTCGGTGCCGCTGGTGCCGGGTGTGGATTTCTTCGCGGAACTGGAGCGAGCCATTCGCGGGTCGATTCCGAAGCCGAAGATGATGATCCTCGGTTTCCCGTCCAACCCGACCGCACAGTGCGTGGAGCTGGATTTCTTCGAGCGTGTCATCGCCCTCGCCAAGCAATACGACGTGCTGGTGGTGCACGACCTGGCCTACGCCGACATCGTCTACGACGGCTGGAAAGCCCCATCGATCATGCAGGTGCCAGGCGCCAAAGACATTGCGGTGGAGTTTTTCACCCTGTCCAAAAGCTACAACATGGCCGGCTGGCGCATCGGCTTCATGGTCGGCAACCCGGAACTGGTCAACGCCCTGGCGCGGATCAAGAGCTACCACGACTACGGCACCTTCACCCCGCTGCAAGTCGCGGCGATCGCGGCGCTGGAAGGCGATCAACAATGCGTGCGCGACATCGC
The DNA here is from genome assembly GCF_030417915.1 of Pseudomonas sp. C32. Lineage (NCBI taxonomy): Bacteria > Pseudomonadati > Pseudomonadota > Gammaproteobacteria > Pseudomonadales > Pseudomonadaceae > Pseudomonas > Pseudomonas sp. C32. Next base: position 102,561 of record NZ_JAUHUK010000010.1, read on the forward strand.
CGAGCAGTATCGCCAACGCCGCAACGTGCTGGTCAAAGGCCTGCATGAGCTGGGCTGGATGGTGGAAAACCCGAAGGCATCGATGTACGTCTGGGCCAAGATTCCCGAGGCTTACGCGCATTTGGGCTCGCTGGAGTTCGCCAAGAAACTGCTGGCCGAGGCCAAGGTTTGCGTCTCACCGGGTGTTGGGTTTGGTGAGTATGGCGATGATCACGTGCGATTCGCCCTGATCGAAAACCAGGACCGGATCCGCCAGGCCGTACGTGGGATTCGCGGGATGTTCCGGGCAGATGGCCTGGCCACCAAGTCCACCACCTGACCTGGCTTGTAGGAGCCGGCTTGCTGGCGATGCAGGCGACTCGGTTTAACGTATAACCGCGTCGATGCGATCGCCAGCAAGCCGGCTCCTACAGGGGTTTGCATCAGACACAAAAAAACCGCATCGCTGCGGTTTTTTTGTGTCTGTCGAAATGCTTAAACGAACAGCGACAACAACAGAATAAAGCCCAGGCCAACCACGGAGAGGATGGTTTCCATCGCGGTCCAGGTCTTGAAGGTTTCGGCCACGGTCATGTTGAAGTACTGCTTGACCAGCCAGAAACCGGCGTCATTCACGTGCGACAGGATCAACGAACCGGCACCGGTGGCCAGCACCAATAGCTCACGGTTCACACCCGGAATCATCCCCACCACCGGCACCACGATGCCGGCACCCGTGATAGTCGCCACGGTCGCCGAACCGGTGGCGATACGGATCACCGCCGCCACCAGCCAGGCCAGCAGGATCGGCGAGATCTGTGCGTTCACTGCCATGTGGCCGATCACGTCGCCCACACCGCTGGTCACCAGCATCTGTTTGAAGCCACCACCGGCACCGATGATCAGGATGATCGCGGCGGTCGGCGCGAGGCTCGCATCCAGCCATTTCATCATTTGGCTGGAACCGATGCCCTGCTTGTAGCCGAAGGTATACAGCGACAGCAGCAATGCCAGCAGCAACGCCGAAATCGGGTGACCGATCAGGTCCATAAAGGCGCGGAAAATGTTGCCGTCCGGCAGCACCACGTCGGCAAAGGTTTTTAGCAGCATCAGGAACACCGGCAGCAGCACGGTCACCAGGGTGATGCCGAAGCTCGGCAGCTCAGCCGAATCGGTTTCGCGCGCCAGTTGATCCACCAGTTCCTGGTTCGGGTGACCGGGAATGTGCTTGGCGATGAACGTACCGAAGATCGGGCCGGCAATGATGGCGGTTGGCAGCGCTACGATCAGGCCGTACAGAATGGTTTTACCGATGTCGGCACCGAACACGCCGATGGCCAGCAGCGGACCCGGGTGCGGCGGCACCAGGCCATGTACGGCGGACAGACCGGCCAGCAGCGGGATACCGATCTTGATGATCGACACGCCGGTACGGCGGGCCACGATGAACACCAAAGGAATCAGCAACACAAAGCCGATTTCGAAGAACAGCGGAATGCCGACCAGGAACGCGGCGAACATCATTGCCCACTGCACCTTGTCCTTGCCGAAGGCGCGGATCAACGTCTGTGCAATCTGATCCGCACCACCTGATTCGGCCATCATTTTGCCGAGCATCGTACCCAGCGCCAGGATGATGCCGACGAAACCAAGCACGCCACCGAAGCCGTCCTGGAACGCCTTGATGATGGTGCCGATCGGCATGCCGGAGGTCAGGCCGAGGAAGGCAGCGGCGATGATCAGTGCGAGGAACGGGTGCAACTTGAACTTGGTGATCAGGACGATAAGCCCGATCACCGTGACCACTGCATCGAGCAGCAGGAACGTCTCGTGGGACATGCCAAACATTGGGGGTGTCTCCTGGTTGTTGTTGTTATTAAAGCGGGTTAATCAGAAGTGGTGAGGACAGCGCTGTCTTTGCAAGCACAGTCATACCGCCTGTTTCAGGCCGTTCGCCTGCCACCACGCATGAGCCTGCGCCGCCAGTTGCCCGACACTGTTGGTCGAAGCATCCAGCGCCAGGGTCAACGGCTCGCCCACAGGCGATTCGAGGGTGGCGAACTGGCTGTCGATCAGGGTCGACGGCATGAAATGACCCGGCCGATGGGAGACGCGGTCGGCAGCGACTTCAGGGGTCAACTCAAGAAACACGAAACCCAGGCCCGGCAAGGCACTGCGCAGACGTTCGCGATAAATGTGTTTGAGGGCCGAACAGGTCAACACCGGGCGCTCGCCCCTGGCATCGATACGACGCAGTTCATCGCACAGGCTGTCGAGCCAGCCGGCACGGTCTTCGTCGTTCAGGGGGATACCCGCGCTCATCTTTTCGATGTTGGCGGCAGGGTGAAAGGAGTCGCCTTCAATGGCAGTGGCGCCGCTCAGATGGCACAGGGCCTCGCTGACGCACGTCTTGCCGCAACCGGCAACGCCCATGATGACCAGGGCGGTGATGGGATGATTCATGTAACACCTCAGCGCGCAGACAGCGCTACCTTTGCCGGTTATGACACTCGATCAAAAGCAGAAGTTGCCGACGCCTTTCTTGTCATTTTGTGGGTTGCAGCTGGTTAAGTCCCGACGCCAAAAAGCGAGGATCAGGCGAACCCTCGCTCACGCATTGCAGCTGCATCGAGACAGCGCTACCTTAGTGCCTTGAATTTTGTTTGGCAAGCCGTCGATGACCCCAACTAAAAACGATAAAAATACCCGCACCACTGGCCGCCCTACCCTGAACGAAGTGGCGCGACTGGCTGGCGTCAGCCCGATCACCGCTTCCCGCGCCCTGCGCGGGGTCAGCACGGTGGCCACCGAACTGGTGGAAAAAGTCCAGAAGGCCGCGCTGGAACTCAATTACGTGGTCAATCCTGCCGCCCGCGCCCTGGCCTCGGCCCAGAGCCATTCGGTGGTGGTATTGGTGCCGTCGTTGTCCAACCTGTTGTTCATCGACACCCTGGAAGCCATTCATCAGGTTTTGCGCCCCAAGGGCTTCGAAGTGCTGATCGGCAACTTCCATTACTCGCGCGATGAAGAAGAAAACCTGCTGCGCAATTACATGGCGTATCAGCCGCGCGGCCTGTTGCTGACCGGTTTCGACCGCACCGAAAGTTCGCGTCGGATGATCGAAGCCAGCAACATTCCGTGTGTGTACATGATGGAACTGGACAGCGCCGCCGGGCTCAATTGCGTCGGTTTCTCGCAGTTGGCGGCCGGTGAAACGGCGGCCGAGCATTTACTGTCACGCGGGCGCAAGCGCCTGGCTTACATCGGCGCGCAGCTGGATCAACGCACGTTGCTGCGCGGCGAAGGTTTCCGCAAAGCACTGAAAAAGGCCGGCCTGTACGACCCGGATTTGGAAGTGCTGACGCCCCGCTCTTCCTCCGTCGGCCTCGGCGGCGAGCTGTTCCTGCAACTGCTGGCCAGTCATCCGGATGTCGATGCGATCTTTTTCGGCAACGACGACCTGGCCCAGGGAGCTTTGCTCGAAGCCATGCGCTGCGGGATCAAGATTCCGGAACAGGTGGCGATTCTGGGCTTCAACGATTTGCCGATGTCAGAACACATGGTTCCGCGCCTCAGCAGCATCAACACCCCCCGCGAAGCCATTGGTCGTCGAGCGGCGGAGCAGATGCTGACGCTGATGGCCGGCAACACCGTGGCCAAACCGGTGCAGGACATGGGGTTTGAGTTGATGGTGCGCGAGAGCACATAGTTTCCCCGTCGCAGCTCCTACACTTGCATATACGCCATTCTCGATGGAGTAGCCCAATGGAACATGCACTGAAGATTCTCGGCAAAGCCTCGTCCATCAACGTCCGAAAAGTGCTGTGGACCTGTGAGGAACTGGGTATTGCCTACGAACGCGAGGACTGGGGCAGTGGTTTTGCATCCACCCACAGCCCCGAGTTCCTGCGCTTCAATCCCAACGCACAGGTGCCGGTGATCATCGATGAGGCTGGCGTGTTGTGGGAATCCAATACCATCTGCCGCTACCTGGCCGGCAAATACCAACACCAGCATGAGCTGCTGCCTGGCGAACCGGCGGCACGCGCCCGGGTTGAACAGTGGATGGACTGGCAAGCCATCGAGCTCAATGCGTCATGGAGTTACGCGTTCATGGCATTGGTGCGCAAAGACCCGGAATTCCAGGACGCGCATCGTACCGACGTCAGCGTGCGTGGCTGGAACCAGAAGATGGGAATCCTTGAACATCAACTCGCGACCACCAAGGCGTATGTGGACGGCCCACGATTCACCCTGGCGGATATTGTCATCGGTTTGTCGGTTAATCGCTGGCTGATGACGCCGATTGACCGCCCTGATTACCCGGCAGTCGATGAGTATTTCCAACGCCTGGCGCAGCGCCCCGGATTCCTCAAATACGGCTGCAACGGCTTGCCGTGAACGGAAACGAACCCCCTGTGGCGAGGGAGCTTGCTCCCGCTGGGCAGCGAAGTGGCCCCCAAAAAGGAACTGCTGCGCAGTTCAACGGGAGCAAGCTCCCTCGCCACAGGTTCAGCGTTGCGGCTAGTTCAGCTGCAACGTCGAGTTGAACTGGCTGATCGCATCCACCACATGGCGCGAGCCCTGCTGGATTTCCAGAATCACCTCCCCCGCCTCGTTCGCCAACTCCACACCGAGCCCGGTTCGACTCAAACTTGACTGCATGCTCGACACCGCACTCAACGACAAATCGTGGTTCTTGCGCACCACCTCGACAATTTCCAGCGTCGCCTGGCTGGTGCGCGCTGCGAGACTGCGCACTTCGTCGGCCACCACCGCAAACCCTCGCCCATGCTCCCCGGCGCGAGCCGCTTCGATGGCTGCGTTGAGTGCCAGCAAGTTGGTCTGATCGGCAATGCCGCGGATCGTCTGCACAATGGTGCCGATGATGTCGGACTGCTTGCTGACAGCGTCGATGCTCACCGCCGCTTCGTTCAAGTCCTTGGAAATGTCCTGGATGATCTGCACCGTTTGCTGCACCACCTCGGACCCTTTGCGCGCACAAACATCGTTTTGCACGGAGGTGCTGTGGGCCGATTCAGCGGCGGTTTGCAGGGTTGTCATCTGGTGAGTGATGTCGCTGGCAAACTTGACGACTTTGTACAGGCGGCCCTTCGCGTCGAACAACGGGTTGTAGGAGGCTTCGAGAAAGATCGTCTGACCTTGCTTGTTTTTGCGCTCGAAACGATGGGAGTGATATTCGCCGCGATTGAGCGAAGCCCAAAAATTCTTGTAACCCTGGGACTCGGCTTCAGCACGATGACAAAACAGACTGTGGTGTTGCCCCACCACTTCGTTGAGCGTGTACTGCATGGTTTTCAGGAAGTTTTCATTGGCGGTGATCACCCGGCCCTCAGGGGTAAACTCAATCACCGCCATCGAGCGTCCGATCGCTGCAAGCATGCTTTGGTTTTCATGTTCCTTGTTGACCCTGGCAGTGACCTCGGTCGCGACTTTGATCACGCTCCTGACCTGGCGATCGGGGCCCATCACCGGCATGTAACTGGCTTCGAGCCAGATTTCCCTGCCGGCCTTGTCCAACCGCAAAAACGTGCCACTCAGCGGCTCGCCACGCGCCAGATCACGCCACAACTTGGTGTAGGCGTCGCTGCGGTAATACTGTTCTTCACAAAAAATGCGGTGATGCTTGCCGCGCACTTCATCGGCGCTGTAACCCATGGCGCTGCAGAAATTCTCATTGGCCTCGATCACGAAGCCATCCGGGGTGAATTCAATCATCGCCATCGAACGACTGACCGCCGCCAACTTGGCATTGACCTCGGTCAGCGCACAACTGAATCGTTCGATTTCCAGCAGGTCAGCCTTGTGATGTAAGTTGAACATGGTCGTATCACCTTCGGCGCGTTCTTTTGATTAATGAAAGTTGCTGGTCTTTCACATCCACCACTACGTTCCACGGAACAGGCACACGCGTTCCTCCAATAAGAAGGATTTGTCAGGTGATAAATGATGATCAATCGGAGGGTCCCTATACCGGCACTCTCATCAAGACATCCTTCTCTTGATAGCCCGCACGCGGGCCAGCCCTAACAGACTCGTCAAGTAACTCCATTTAACGCAAGGCTCCTTTGGTCAAGTGTGGGTGCCTTGAATTGCGCACTCTGACCGCCAATATCGACCTGTCCAGCATGGTCGATATCGTTAGTTACACGTCAGCATAGCCAGCAGCGCCCCCCTTGCAAGGCCACTAATCGGCCATCATGAGGACAAAATCGGTTCAGCTTCCGCAGGGCTGTGAGAAAAATGTATTTCGATACCGACGGGCGGTAAAAAAAGACGCTTGATTCAGCGGTTTACAAGGGAAATCCTGCAGATTGTTTTCAGCGATTCGCTCCCACATTGCATGGGAGCGATCAGTCAACGCGGGCTCAATGACCGAACACGTCAACCTTCTTGGCTTTTTTATCAGCACGTTTTTCGATGGCGGTTTTCGCCGGTTTCTTTTTCGCCGCTTTCTTTGAATCCATACCTTTGGACATGACACGTACTCCACACACTGGGATGTGAGATCAGGTATACACCTATCCCCACGCGCATGTTCTTTTATAATCGCTCGTTTTGCGCACCGACAGTCGAAGACATGCCCAGCACTCAATACAGCCGACTCGACGAGCCGTTATGGCCGTTGATGAACAAGTTCTATCGCGCCCACCAGTCGTCAATGAAAGCCGTCCGTGACGCTCAGTTATGGGTGGCCCGGCGTGACGAAATCGTTGCCGTGCTGTGTCTGCGCCCGGTGTCCGGCGGGCATTGGCTGACGGGGCTGTTTGTCGATCCGGGCTGTCGCGAGCGAGGGATTGCGGCGGGACTGATCGAGGCGGCGGTGAAGGATTGCGAACTCCCGGTGTGGTTGTTCTGCCATCCGGATCTGCGGGGGTTTTATGAGCGTCGCGGCTTTACGTTCGATCCGCAGATGCCTTACGCGATGGTTGAGCGTTTGACGCGCTATGCGCGCAGCAAGCCGATGATTGCGATGGGATTGACCCCATAAACAATTGTGGGAGCGAACATGCTCGCTCCCGCAGGGTTTGGGGTGGTTTTATTCGTCCGCGTTGGGATCAAGATCCGGGAACATCACCTCGGTAAACCCGAACTTGCTGAAGTCCGTAATCCGCGAAGGGTACAGGCGGCCGATCAAGTGATCGCACTCATGCTGCACCACCCGCGCGTGGAACCCCGAGGCAATGCGCACGATGGGTTCGCCCTTGGGGTCGACACCTTCGTAGCGAATATGCTGGTAGCGCTGTACCTCGCCGCGCAGGCCGGGCACTGACAAACAACCTTCAAAGCCCTCCTCGAGCGTCGGGCTCAGCGGCGTGATCAACGGGTTGATCAGAATCGTCTGCGGCACTGCTTCGGCGTCCGGATAGCGTTCGCTGTGCTCGAACCCGAAAATCACCAATTGCAGGTCGACGCCAATCTGCGGTGCGGCGAGGCCGACTCCGCCGACACTTTCCATGGTCTGGAACATGTCGTCGATGAGTTGCCACAGCTCGGGGCTGTCGAACATCTCGGCGGGTACGGGCGGAGCAATGCGCAGCAGGCGCTCGTCGCCCATTTTCAGAATGTCACGAATCATGTTTGGGCTTCGTCAGTGGTCGGCTTGAGCGAGTGATCCCGGCCCAGCCCCGACACGTGGTGTTTTTCCTCATGGCCCGGACCGTGTTCGCCGGGGACCTTTTCGCCGGGGTCCTTGCCCTCTCGCGACATGTGCTCGATCACCGCATTCATTTCCGCGCCGAGCAACAGCACCGCGGCGGAAATGTAGAAGTACAGCAACAGCACGATGATCGCGCCGATACTGCCATACATGGCGTTGTAGTTGGCGAACTCCTTGACGTAGAAACCGAAGCCCAGCGACGCGATGATCCATACCACCACGGCCAGTACAGAGCCGGGCGTGATGAAACGAAACTCCTGTTTGACGTCAGGCATGACGTAGTAGATCAACGCCACTGCGACCATCAACAGGATCACGATCACCGGCCAGCGCGCGATGGTCCAGAGTGTGACGATGAAATATTCGAGGCCGACTTGCGATGCGATCCAGCTCATCACTTGAGGACCGAGCACCATCAGCGCGGCGGCGATCAGCAACATACCGGCGATGCCGACCGTGTAGATGATCGACAGCGGAAAACGCTTCCACGCAGGACGACCTTCCACCACGTCGTAGGCAGCGTTCATCGCGCTCATCATCAAGCGCACACCGGCTGAAGCGGTCCACAAGGCAATCACAATACCCACCGACAGCAAACCACCCTTGGACTGCTGAAGCTGGTCAATGACCGGGTTGACCTGTTCCAGGGCCTGGGGCGGCAGCACGAGTTCCGATTGCAGGCGCAGCCACGAAAAAAAATCAGGCAGGTGCAAAAAACCGATCAAGGCAATCAGAAACAGAATGAACGGAAACAGCGAAAACAGCATTTGATAGGCAAGCGCCGAGGCATAGGTCGACATTTCGTCGTCGACGAACTCGGTGACCGTGCGCACCATCACACGGTGCAGCGGCATGCCTTTCATGTCCGGGAAAATCATTAGCGTCTCCATTCGCCGCAATCAGATTCAGGTGTCAAGTCGTGGCGACTCAGGGGCCGTTTTGTTTCATCAAAGTAGCTTACTTGGCGGTTTTGAAACAATTTCCTTGATCAAGTTCAGCCTGACACAAAAAAGGCCATCCGCAGATGGCCGTTCCTTACCGTCATCCAAGGCCGAATCAGGCCTCGTCGACGCTTTTCTTGACCGCATCCTTGGCTTTGCCTATGGCTTGTTGTGCTTCGCCTTTCTTTTCCTGCACCACGCCTTCGGCGCGCATTTTGTCATTACCGGTGGCCTTGCCAACGCCTTGCTTGACGTTGCCCGCGGCTTCATTGGCCATGCCTTTCACTTTATCGCCTGTGCTGCTCATGGTATTTCTCCTGTGAACATCTGGATGGAAAAGTGGTTACACAAGGTTGACCGGGGGCGTTTGCGCGGAGTTTCATTTATTTTCACCGCGTCATTTCATCGCTCGATGCAGGTTGGGCTTTATGTTTGCCCGGCAACCCCCGAGAATGCGCAACACATTCAGGCCATGGCGCTGAAGATCCAATCCCGTAGGAATGTTATGAAACTCGATAAAAAGCAGGCCATTGCCCGCAGAAACCAGGAACTCGGCGGTGCAGTGCTTGGCGTCAACAACTGCCACTTCGCCGAACTGAACCGTAACCGCAACATCTGGTGGTTCGACCTCCCGGTCGCGCGCCTGGCGATTGGTCAGTACGAGTGGATTCACCTGCTGATGCACACACCGGACACCGACGAACTGCTGCACCTGAAAGTGCCGACCGTGTTCCTGCGCGAGAAACTTGAAGGCCTGGTGATACGCAACGAAGGCAAGCGCAAGGCGGCCCTGAGCCTGGAACTGAGCGCCGACAAGGACTCATACCTGCAGGACATGCGTCCGACAGGGACCAACGTCAACTTCGCGCCGTTCCGCTTGTAATACACAAAATCGTTGTGGCGAGGGGGCTTGCCCCCGTTCGGCGGCGCAGCCGTCGTAAATCAGATGAGTATGGTGTGTCAGGCGAATGGCAGCTGCTGGTTTTGGGGCCGCTTCGCAGCCCAGCGGGGGCAAGCCCCCTCGCCACAAAAGCACTTTGACCAGAAAGTCTGCGCCAACAAAAAGCCCCGCATTTGCGGGGCTTTTTGTATTACGCGGTGGCTTTCTTCGCGTTGATCTTTTTCAGCTCTTCATCGCGCAATTCACGACGCAGGATCTTGCCGACGTTGGTGGTCGGCAGTGCATCGCGGAACTCCACGGCGCGCGGGACCTTGTAGCCGGTGACGTTGGCGCGCATGTGCTCCATCACCTGTTCCTTGGTCAGGGTCACGCCCGGTTTGGCAACGATGAAAATCTTGATCGCCTCGCCCGACTTCTCGTCCGGTATGCCGATGGCTGCGCATTGCAGCACGCCCGGCAGAACGGCGAGTACGTCTTCCAGCTCGTTCGGGTACACGTTGAAACCGGAGACCAGGATCATGTCTTTCTTGCGATCGACAATGCGCAGGTAACCATCGGCCTGAATCAGCGCGATATCGCCGGTTTTCAGCCAGCCTTCGCTGTCGAGCATTTCATCGGTGGCGTCCTGGCGCTGCCAGTAACCTTTCATGACTTGCGGGCCCTTCACGCACAGCTCGCCGATCTCACCCATTGGCTGTTCAACGCCCGCATCGTCGATGACTTTGCACAGGGTCGACGGCACCGGAATGCCGATGGTGCCGATCTGAATGTTCTGGATCGGGTTGACCGTCGCGACCGGGCTGGTTTCGGTCATGCCGTAACCTTCGCAGATGGCGCAACCGGTGACCGCTTTCCAGCGTTCGGCCGCGGCCAGTTGCAGGGCCATGCCGCCGGACAACGTGACTTTCAGCGCCGAGAAATCCAGCTTGCGGAAGCCTTCGTTGTTACACAGGGCCACGAACAGCGTGTTCAGCCCGACGAAACCGCTGAACTTCCACTTCGACAGTTCCTTGACCATCGCCGGCAGGTCGCGCGGGTTGCTGATCAGGATGTTGTGGTTGCCGATCAGCATCATCGCCATGCAATGAAAGGTGAACGCATAGATGTGGTACAGCGGCAGCGGCGTGATCAGGATCTCGCAACCTTCATTCAGGTTGGAACCCATCAGTGCCTTGCATTGCAGCATGTTGGCGACGAGGTTGCGGTGGGTCAGCATCGCGCCCTTGGCTACGCCCGTGGTGCCGCCGGTGTATTGCAGCACCGCGACATCACCGCTGGCCGGGCTGGCTTCCGCGACCGGTTGGCCCATGCCTTTGCTCAGCACATCGTTGAACTTGACGGCTTTGGGCAGGTGATACGCCGGGACCATCTTCTTCACGTATTTGATGACGCTGTTGATCAGCAGGCGCTTGAGCGGCGGCAGCAGGTCGGCGACTTCGGTGATGATGACGTGCTTGACGCCCGTCTTCGGCACGACCGTTTCAGCCAGGTGCGCCATGTTGGCCAGGCAGACCAACGCTTTGGCACCGGAGTCATTGAACTGGTGTTCCATTTCCCGCGCGGTGTACAGCGGGTTGGTATTGACCACGATCATGCCGGCGCGGATGGCACCGAAGACGGCAACCGGGTACTGCAACACGTTGGGCAGTTGCACCGCGATTCGATCGCCGGGCTGCAAGTCGGTATGCTGTTGCAGGTAAGCGGCAAAGGCACCGGACAATTCGTACAGTTCACCGTAGGTGATTGTCTTGCCCAGGTTGCTGAATGCCGGCTTATTGGCGAAGCGTTGGCAGGATTGCTTCAACACTGCCTGAATATTCGGGTACTCGTCTGGATTGATGTCGCAAGCAATCCCAGCTGGGTACTTATCCTTCCAAAAGTCTTCGTTCATGGAAGCCCACTCCTCAGCAACGCGAATTCAGCACCGCATTTGATGCGATTATTATTGGTGTTTGGTCATTGGTGAATCTGGCTGACAGAAGGCCGAGAAGTCACAAAGCGCGCCGAGAGTAGCAGCTTTGCCAAGGGTCGCCTAGAGCCAAAAGCGGCCTCTACAGTCACAATTGTGACTCAAGAATAACAAGCAGTCATTTTAGAGCAAAAAACCTATAAAGCCCTGAAAGCCACGAAAACCGGGGCTTTAACGTCCGACCAAAAGCATCGCGGGCAAGCCCGCTCCCACAGGATCTACATAGATCCTTGTGGGAGCGTGGCTTGCCCGCGATCCGCGCGACGCGCGGCCATTCACCCATCAAGCGATATCACGCAACTCCCGCCGCAGAATCTTGCCCACCGGCGTCATCGGCAACGACTCACGCAACACAATGTGCTTGGGTACCTTGTACGCCGTGAAGTTCTCCTTGCAGTAGGCCTTCAGCTCTTCAAGGCTGACACCCGCTTCGCGAGCCACCACAAACAGCTTCACCGCCTCTCCCGACCGTTCGTCTGGCACGCCGATGACTGCGCAGTTAGCGACATTCGGGTGAGCCATCACCACGTCTTCGATTTCGTTCGGGTACACGTTGAAACCAGAGACGATGATCATGTCTTTCTTGCGATCGACGATGCGCACGAAACCGTCCGGATCGATCACCGCAATGTCGCCGGACTTGAACCAGCCCTCGGCGTCCAGCACCTCGGCGGTGGCCTCGGGTTTCTGCCAGTAGCCCTTCATGATCTGCGGACCTTTGATGCACAGTTCGCCGCGCTCGCCCAAGGGCTGTTCGATACCGTCATCACTGATCACTTTCAACGTGGTGCCCGGCACCGGCAGGCCGACTGTACCGATCCGCGACTGGTCGCCGTAAGGGTTGGTGCAGGCCACCGGCGAGGTTTCGGTCAGGCCGTAGCCTTCGGTGATGCGGCAGCCGGTCATCTGCTCCCAGCGTTCGGCGGTCGCCTTGACCAGCGCGGTGCCACCGGAGTTGGTGAGCTTGAGCGTCGAGAAGTCCAGGGTCTTGAAGTCCGGGTGATCCATCAGCGCGACGAACAGCGTGTTAAGCCCCAGCAGTGCCGAGAACCGCCAGTTCTTCAGCTCTTTGATGAAGCCACCGATGTCCCGTGGATTGGTGATCAGCACGTTGTGATTGCCCGACACCATCATGCACATGCAATTCGCCGTAAATGCATAGATGTGGTACAGCGGCAGTGGTGCAATCATCACCTCCTGCCCTTCGCGCAACAGCGGTTGACCGTCGTTGCCGAACTGCTCCAGGCATGCGCGCACCTGCTGCATGTTGGCGACCAGGTTGCCATGGGTCAGCATCGCGCCCTTGGCCAGACCGGTGGTGCCGCCGGTGTATTGCAGCACGGCGATATCATCGAGGCCGACGGTCAGCGGCTTGATGCCCAGGCCTCGGCCCAGCGCCAACGCGCTCTTGAAGGAAACGGCCTGGGGCAAGGCATACTCCGGGACCATTTTCTTGACCTTGCTGACCAGGGTGTTGACCAGCCAGCCCTTGGCGGCAGGCATCAGGTCGCCCATCTTCGCTTCGATCAGGTACTGGATATCGGTGTCGGGAAGTACTTCCTGGACCTTCTGGCCGAACATGTTCAAGTACACCAGCGCCCGGGCACCCGAGTCCTTGAACTGATGACGCATCTCCCGCGCGGTGTACAGCGGGTTGGTGTTGACCACGATCAGCCCGGCGCGCAAGGCACCGAATACAGCGATCGGATAATGCAGGACGTTGGGCATCTGCACTGCGATGCGATCCCCGGCGACCAGATCGGTGTGCGATTGCAGGTAAGCGGCAAAAGCGGCGCTATGGCGTTCCAGTTCGGCGTAGGTCAGGGTCACGCCCATGTTGCTGAAGGCCGGGCGATCAGCAAATTTCTTGCAGGAACGCTCGAACACCTCGATCACCGATTTGTAAGCCCCAACGTCAATATCCAGGGGTACGCCGGCCGGGCGTTTGTCATTCCAGAAATCAGGTTGCATTGTTCTTGTCCTCTTTACCTGAGCCTATCCGAGGCCACTTTTCTGTCATTTCAAAAACAAACTACGAAAAGCGGAGCTTCACGGACACTAGCAGCAATGGCGATTCAGGCAAATATGCCCACAACCGTCATTGATCGTGTGAATCTTCGTGCAGTGGCGTGGCCTGATCAGACGCCCGACGCAGGATGCGCTATAAAATGCAACGAGCTGTTTCCGATCCGGCAGCCCCATGCAAAGGAACCGCAATGATCCACGATACGTTCTGGTTGACCACGAGCGACCACAGCCGCCTCTTCGTTAACCAGTGGCTGCCAGACGGCAGTCTCAAGGCAGTGATTCTGCTGGCCCACGGCATGGCCGAACACAGTGGTCGTTATGCGGATCTGGCGGAAAAACTCACTGAAAACGGCTACGGCGTCTGTGCGCCGGACTTGCGCGGACATGGCAAAACTGCCGAAAACGGGACCCTTGGCCATTTCGCCGACGACGACGGCTGGTGCAAAGTCGTCAGCGACCTGGCGAGCCTCAACCAGCACATCGGCCAGGAGCATCCCGGCGTGCCGATCGTATTGCTCGGTCACAGCATGGGCAGTTACATCGCCCAGGCTTATCTAATGCACCACAGCGCCAGTCTGCACGGGGCGATTCTCAGCGGTTCTAACTTCCAGCCCGTGACGCTTTATCGCGCGGCGCGGCAGATCGCCCGTCTGGAAAGGCTGCGCCAAGGGCCGAAGGGACGCAGCGCACTGATCGAATGGCTGTCGTTCGGCTCGTTCAACCAAAAATTCAAACCGGCGCGCACTCGGTTCGACTGGCTCAGCCGCGATCCGGCGCAGGTCGATCGGTATGCCAATGATCCGCTGTGTGGCTTTCGCTGCACCAATCAACTGTGGATCGATTTGCTCGGTGGGTTGCAGCAAATCAGCAAAGCGTCCAATCTCGCGCAGATCGATCCGGGCCTGCCGCTGCTGGTGATTGGCGGTGAATGTGATCCGGTGAGCGAAGGCAAGCGTCTGACTGATCTGGCCAACGCCCTGCGCGCGGCCGGCAACCAGCACCTGCAACTGACCATTTACCCGCAGGCGCGGCACGAACTGTTCAACGAGAGCAACCGCGATGAAGTCATCGCCGATGTGCTGAACTGGATCGCACAGGTCTTGAGCAGCCCCCGGCCGCCCAGGGCCGAATAGCTTTTTGTGTATTTTCTAATTCGTCACAGGAATTGAGACAGATGACCCAGGTTACCAACACGCCATACGAAGCCCTTGAAGTCGGCCAGACCGCCAGCTTCAGCAAGACTGTCGAGGAGCGCGACATTCAGTTGTTCGCCGCGATGTCGGGCGATCACAACCCGGTGCACCTGGATGCCGAGTACGCCGCCAGCACCATGTTCAAGGAACGCATCGCCCACGGCATGTTCAGCGGCGCGTTGATCAGTGCAGCGGTTGCGTGCGAGTTGCCTGGGCCGGGGACCATCTACATCGGCCAGCAAATGAGTTTTCAGAAGCCGGTGAAGATTGGCGACACCCTGACGGTGCGTCTGGAAATCCTCGAAAAACTGCCGAAATTCCGCGTGCGCATTGCCACCCGTGTATTCAACCAGCGCGATGAGCTGGTGGTGGATGGCGAGGCGGAGATTCTGGCGCCACGCAAGCAACAGAGCGTGACGTTGACCGAGCTGCCCGCCATCAGCATTGGTTGATCGCTAAAAAGATCGCGCCTGCGATCTTTTGATCTAGAAAAACGCCAGCCCTGCTGGCGTTTTTAATACGCGTTACGAACGGGCACGGGCCTGGTTACGCAGGGCTTTTACCTGATCGTGGTTGCGCTGCACACCATGGTACTGACGCTCAACCAGGTCACGAATACCAATCAGGTTGTTCTTGTTGATTTTCTCCATGGCATCCCGGTATGCCTTCAATGCATGGTCCTCACCACGCTCGGCTTCATTCAGCACAGCCTCCTCGTCCTTGCCGGTGAACATCGACTTCACATCGACCCAACGACGATGCAGATCGCCGGCGACACTGCTGGAGGTTTCCGGGTCGCCGCCCAGCGAACGAACGGCGGCCTGCAGTTCGGCCGCGGCCGTGGCGCAGTCGGAGGAGCGTTGAACAAACAGGGATTTGAGTTCAGGGTGTTTGATGTCTTCAGCGCAAGTCTTGAACCCTTTCTGACCGTCCTTGCTGGTTTCAATCAGGTCGTTGAGTACAGAAATGGCTTCTTTATTCATGTCGGTCATTTTTCAATTCCTTGCCGTGATGGAAGATGCAATGAACAGTGCACCCTGCATGCCAGCCTGAAACTGTTTATTTAATCGTTATATTTCAAATACTTATCAATAACCTAAAAATCTGTATCCGTTTTTTTTGCATGATCTGTCAATTGGCCTGCATGCAGAATGCCTGTATTTTCTCCACTGACTGAATCAAGACGACTGATCGATGAACCCTGAAAAGCTTGAACTGCTGATCACCCGCGAAATGCCCTTCGGCAAGTACAAGGGACGAATCATTGCCGACCTGCCCGGCCCTTACCTGAATTGGTTCGCCCGGGAAGGTTTCCCCCATGGCGAGCTCGGCGGTCTGCTGGCCCTGATGCAGGAAATCGATCACAACGGCTTGTCGGATTTGCTCGAGCCGTTGCGCGCCAAACACGGCAAACCAGCCCCGCGTCACTGACTCACCCGGCCCCCGACTGAGTACCCCCATGCCTGACAATACGCTCCGTGCCCGTGATGAAGCTTTCTGGCAGACCTTCGCCGACCGATACGAGGTCGAACCCGGCCCGATCAACCTTGAAAACGGTTACTTCGGGCGCATGTCGCGCACGGTGGTTGAGGAGTATCAGCGCAACATCGAGCTGATCAACCGCAGCAACTCGGTCTATGTGCGTCAACGGTTTGAACAGGGTGACAGCCTGAAGATTCGCGCGCAGTTGGCCCGTCTGATTGGCGTATCGGGCGATAGCATCGCTCTCACCCGCAATGCAACGGAGGGTTTGCAGTCGTTGATCCGCAACTACAACCTGCTCCAGCCCGGTGATCAGGTTCTGATCAGCGACCTGGAGTACGACACGGTCAAAGGCGCCATGCGCTGGCTGGCGCGCCATCGCGGCGTTGAAGTGATCGAGATCGAACACACGCACCCGGCAAGCTACGACAGTTTGCTCAGCACCTACCGTGACGCCTTCACCCGTTATCCGCGGCTCAAGTTGATGGCCCTGACCCACGTCACTCATCGCACCGGCCTGGTGATGCCGGTGCAGGCAATTGCAGCCGCCGCCAGGGAACACGGCATCGATGTGATCCTCGACGGTGCCCACGCACTCGGCCAGATCGAATTCGACCTGACCGAGCTGGGTATCGCGTTCGCCGGTTTCAACCTGCACAAGTGGATCGGTGCACCGTTGACGCTGGGTTTCATCTACATCGCCCCCGAACGCCTGGCTGATATCGACCCGGACATGGGCGAGGTGCATTACCCGGTGACCGACATCCGTGCCCGCACCTCCTACAGCACGCCTAATATTCCGGCACTGCTGACCCTGCCGCTGGTGCTCGAAGAACATTGGGCCATGGGCGGTGCCGGGGCCAAGGGTGCACGACTCAACTACCTGCGCAACCGCTGGGTCGGTGCGGTTCGCCAGTTACCGGGGATCGAAGTCATGACCCCGGATGATCCGCGGCTGTATTGCGGCATCACCTCGATGCGTTTTTCCCGCCACACCGACCAGCAACTGATGGTCGAACGACTGCTCAAGGAATACAACCTGTTCACCGTCACGCGAAGCGGCGCGGCGTGTGGCCCCTGCATTCGCATCACCCCCGGCCTCATCACCACCGCTGACGATATCGATGCACTGAGCAAGGCACTGACCGAACTGCGCTGACGTCAGACGGTGTACTTGTCGAAGTCTTCAGGCTTGATCTGTGTCGACGCCGCGAAGGTGTCGATGCCGATGGTCATCTGCCCGAAGAACCCGTCTTCATTCGAATCCCGTCCCAGTGTGTGCACGTTCAGGGTCGAGGCATCACCGCCCATGGTGGTGTAGAAAAAATCCTCGGGATTGGTCAGTCGCACTGTGCTGCGCCCTTCGTACTGACGGGAGCAGAGCACCGCACGCGAAGCGACTTCAGGCAGGTAAAGCTGCCCGACCCAGGCGACATGCCGCTCCTCCAGATAATTGTTGCCCGAGGTAATGCGCACGGCGACGTGAATGTGCAGCGCACGTCCGGCATAGAACCCTGGATAGATGGTGGTGAAACGCACGATGCCCGATTTGTCGCTGAACTGCGCACCGCGCAGGTAGGTGTCGTCGTCGGTCCGGGCGATTGCGCCGATGTCGGCGGAATCGACCTCAACGTCCGGATTGACTTTGCTCCAGCCCGAATAGGCGCCGCGCGCATTGCAGTGCCAGATGTCCACCAGAGCATCCGGGACGGGTTCACCGGTCATGGCATCGACGATGGTCAGCCGCAGCACCAGCGGAATGCCGTCGGCGCCTTCGCTGATGTTCCTGCGGATCAGTTTCGGGTTGCGGAAATACGGGCCGGCAATCTGCTCGGGGGACAACAGGCAACCCGCTGTGAAGGGTGCAAATGAGGTGTAGGCGTCCATGACGTTCTCTCTTCCATAAGATGAACGCAGGCTAGCATCGGTCGATTTTCAGGATGCGGTAACTATGTATCGCATGATGTCGATGATTTCATGCGTAGGAGCTGCCGCAGGCTGCGATCTTCTTCGGCCCTGGGCAACTTTCCCGAGAAGCAAAAGATCACAGCCTTCGGCAGCGCCTACTTTTTTCTTTAGGCAAAAAAAAACGGTGCACCGACCAAGCGCACCGTAAAGCCGTAGAACACACAACGAAGTGTCGGGTGAAGCAATCAGTCCAGCAGCGCCAAAGCCTCGGCGGTGCATTCCTGAATGCGGGCCCAGTCGCCGTTCTTGATCCACTCCGGATCAAGCATCCAGCTACCGCCCACGCACATGACGTTTTTCAACGCCATGTAGCTCTTGATGTTGGCAGGACCGACACCGCCGGTCGGGCAGAATTTCACTTCGCCGAACGGGCCGCCCAATGCCTTGATGGCCGCGACGCCGCCGCTGACTTCAGCCGGGAACAGCTTGAAACGGCGATAACCCAGGCCGTAGCCTTCCATGATGCCCGAGGCATTGCTGATGCCTGGCAACAGCGGAATCGGGCTGGCAACGCTGGCTTCCAGCAAGTCGCGAGTGATGCCCGGCGTGACGATGAACTGCGATCCTGCCGCTTCGGCCGCTGCCAGCATGGTGCGGTCGAGCACGGTGCCGGCACCGGTCATCAGCTCCGGGCGCTGCTCACGCAGGATCTGGATCGCCTTGAGGCCGAACTGCGAACGCAGGGTCACTTCCAGGGCCGTCAGCCCACCGGCCGCGAGGGCATCGGCCAGCGGCAGAACGTCCTGCTCGCGGGCGATGGTGATCACCGGCAGGATCCGCGCCTTGGCGCAGAGGCTGTCGATCAGGGCAACTTTATCCGCCATGGAAACGGTCGGGGATGGGTTTGTCATAGCGGCTGTTCCTTGGATCATGGGCACCAGTAAATCTCTAACGTAGGTTGCAGAAACGCGCGAATCGGCATTGCGGCGACATCGTCACCGGCCAGTGCGGTACTCAGGGTGGTCAGCTTGGACTGACCGGAAATCGACAGGACTTTGTGCTTGGCCGAGGCCAGCAGCGCACGGCTCATGGTCAGGCGTTGATGCGGCACGGTCGGCGCCAGCATCGGCCAGCAGCGACGTATGCCATCGGCCTGCAAGGCCTCGGCAAGATTCGGGCTGTTGGGGAACAGCGACGCGGTGTGGCCGTCATCGCCCATGCCCAGCACCAGAACATCAATCACCGGCAGTTCGGAAAGCAGGCGATCAGCCTGTTCGGCCGCCTGTTCCAGGTTGGCGCTGGCGCTGTACAGACTCAAAAACTGAGCCTTGGCCGCCGGGCCTTGCAACAGATAGCGCTTGATCAGGCCGGCATTGCTGTCGGCATGCTCGACCGGCACCCAACGCTCATCGGCCAGGCTGATGACCACGTTCGACCAGTCCAGCTTTTGCTTGGCCAGGTGCTGGAAAAACGCCACCGGGCTGCGGCCACCGGACACCACCAGGGTCGCCGAGCCTTGGGCCTCAATGGCATCGCTCAATTGCTTGGCCACGTTCAGCGCCAAACCTTCGGCCAGCAACACCGCGCTCTTGAACGCATTCGCGCTGACGCCCTGCGGCAGTTTCAAATCAGATATCGCCATACCACGACCTCCCGTCCCGCGTGATCAGAGCAATGGAGCTCATCGGCCCCCAGGACCCGGCCGCGTACGGCTTGGGCGCATCACCGGACTTTTTCCACCCGGCGATCAACTGGTCACACCACTTCCACGCGGCTTCGATTTCATCTTTACGGACAAACAGGTTCTGATTGCCGCGCATCACTTCCAGCAACAACCGCTCGTAGGCATCGGGAATCCGTGCGCTGCGCCAGGTGTCGGAAAAATTCAGCTGCAACGGACCGCTGCGCAGCTGCATGCCTTTGTCCAGGCCTTGCTCTTTGGTCATCACGCGCAAGGAAATGCCTTCGTCCGGTTGCAGGCGGATAATCAGCTTGTTGCTGATTTGCAGGCGCTGCTCGGGAGCGAAAATGTAGTGCGACGGTTCCTTGAAGTGGATGACGATCTGCGACAACTTCTGCGGCATGCGCTTGCCGGTTCGCAGGTAAAACGGCACGCCGGCCCAGCGCCAGTTACGGATGTCGGCACGCAGGGCGACGAAGGTTTCGGTGTCGCTCTGGGTGTTGGAATTCGGCTCTTCCAGATAACCCGGCACCGGCTTGCCTTCGCTGTAACCGGCAATGTACTGGCCGCGCACCACCTGAGTGGTCAGGCCTTCCGGGCTGATCGGCGCCAGGGCCTTGAGCACTTTGACTTTCTCGTCGCGGATGCTGTCGGCGGACAGGTCAGCCGGTGGGTCCATGGCGATCAGGCAGAGCAATTGCAGCAGGTGATTCTGGATCATGTCCCGCAGCTGACCGGCCTTGTCGAAGTAGCCCCAACGGCCTTCGATCCCGACCTTCTCGGCGACGGTGATTTCCACGTGGGAAATGTAGTTCTGGTTCCACTGGGTTTCGAACAGGCTGTTGGCGAAACGCAGCGCGATCAGGTTCTGGACGGTTTCTTTACCCAGATAGTGGTCGATTCGGTAAGTGCGGTTTTCCGGGAAGAACTGCGCGACGGCATCGTTGACCTTACGCGAGGATTCCAGGTCCGAACCGATGGGTTTTTCCAGCACCACGCGGGTGTTTTCCGCCAGGCCGACTTTCGCCAGGTTCTCGCAGATCGCGCCGTAGACCGCTGCCGGGGTAGCAAAGTAAGCAATGACTCGCTGTGCGCTGCCAGCCGCCTCCGCCAGGGCCACATAGTCATCCGCTTTGAGGAAGTCGACGTGCAAATAGCTCAGGCGCGCCAGAAACCGCTCGAGCACGGCTTCGTCCAGCTCTTTGGCGCCCACGTAGCGACGCAGCTCGGAAGCGATGAACGCCAGGTGTTCCTGCTCGCTGCCCGCTTCACGGGCCAGCCCGATGATTCGCGTGTCCTCGTGCAAGAGGCCTGCACCATCGAGTTGATAGAGGGCAGGAAACAGCTTGCGCAAGGCGAGATCGCCAAGGGCGCCGAACAAGGCAAAGGTGCACGGTTCAACCGTAATCGAGAGCATGATGTTTGTTCTTTTATCAAGTTAAGCTACAAATACCTTTTTTCAAGGCATCACTCAAGGGAAAATGTAGTAATAACCACAACATTTTCGCAAAATACAGATTCCGAGTGGTGGTCGGTCGGAGCCATCAGTAGGATAGGCCACCGTTACGGGCCTCAACAAAGGCCCTTTTTGCATTAGCCGCGCGCCTATCGGCACCGGTGAATCAAGGAAATCCATATGGACCGCGTGCGAAATTTACTGGAACAGATCCAGAATCGCCTTGAAGACCTGAACAAGGCCGAACGCAAAGTCGCCGAGGTGATCCTGCTCAACCCGCAGCAGGCCACCCGCTTCAGCATCGCCGCCCTCGCCCAGGCTGCTTCGGTCAGCGAGCCGACGGTCAACCGTTTCTGCCGTTCATTCGGCGTCAGCGGCTATCCCGAACTCAAGTTGCAACTGGCCCAAAGTCTGGCCAGCGGCGCTGCTTACGTCAGCCGTGCTGTTGAGGCCGACGACAATCCCGAGGCCTACACGCAGAAGATCTTCGGCAGCGCCATTGCGTCGCTGGACAGCGCTTGCCAGGCCCTCGACCCGAACCTGATCAGCCGCGCCGTCGATCTGTTGATCCAGGCCCGGCAGATCCACTTCTTCGGCCTCGGCGCCTCGGCCCCGGTGGCGCTGGATGCACAGCACAAGTTCTTCCGCTTCAATCTCGCTGTCACCGCCCATGCCGACGTGCTGATGCAGCGCATGATTGCTTCGGTGGCGCACACCGGCGAATTGTTCGTGATCATCTCCTATACCGGCCGTACCCGCGAACTGGTGGAAGTGGCGCGCATCGCTCGAGAGAACGGCGCTTCGGTTCTCGGCCTGACTGCCGAAAACTCGCCACTGGCCAAGGCCAGCAGCCTGAGCCTGAACATTCCGCTGCCGGAAGACACCGACATCTACATGCCGATGACCTCGCGGATCATTCAACTGACCGTGCTCGATGTGCTGGCGACCGGCATGACGCTGCGCCGGGGCGTGGATTTCCAGCCACATTTACGCAAGATCAAAGAGAGCTTGAATGCGAGCCGGTATCCGGTGGGTGATGAGTTCAATTGAAACCGGCATGAATCTGCATTGAAGAACCGGCCTCTTCGCTGGCAAGCCAGCTCCTACAGAGTTTGTGTCGAGTACAAAAAAGCGACCGACCGCGAACCTGTAGGAGCTGGCTTGCCAGCGAAAGCGTCATCCGCAACACCTTGCCTTTTCGCTAAGCCCCCACCCGCGCCTGCAAACTCAAATGCGCCCGTTCCCCAGGCTTCAGGCACAGGCTGTCGGTGCCGCCGCTTGCGGCTTCCACGCAAACGAATTCGGATATCTCGTTCCAGGTCACGCCGAGCAACGGTCGCGAACCCGGATGCCAGACCACCGTATCCGCCGTTTCACCCGTATCGATGCACAACGCCCGGTCCCAGGCATGGTCGTTCAGCTGTAACTCGCCGTCATGCTGGAACACCCGCTGGCACCCGCCATCAACGCGTAACTCACCTTCCTGCTGACAAACCTGCCGACTCAATTGGTCGTAACCCTGCGCACCTTCGAGCCCAGACAGCGCTACCTCACTGATATCGCCAATACGCCAGTAAGCATGCAAAGCCTGGCTCAGTTGGCACGGCATGTCGTCCTGATGTTCAGTGCTCAGGCGCAGATCCATGCGCTCCCCCAGGTCCGCGTACAGGTCAACTTGCCAGTCGCACAACTTCAGCTGCCAGTGCAGATGCACGCCATCGTCGTCATGGCTGCTGTCGAGCAGTTTCCAGTCGAGCAATCGCGCCCAGCCATGGGACGGCCAGGCATTCTCACTCGGATGCCGGCCATACCACGGCCAACACACGGGCACGCCACCGCGAATCGCACCGACCTGCGGCCACTTCGCCGCACACCACAGCCAGGGCTTCTGACCTTGGGGCTGGAAGTGCAGCAACTGCGCACCCTGCCGACTGAACACCGCCTGACACAGCGGATGATCGATCACCAGCACATCGCGCATCTGATAGCGCTCCCACGCAAACACCGGACGCTCGCGCAAGGATTTGAAGAAGCGTTGTAGCGGATGCTCAAGCATGGACTACGGTCCTGAAAAACATGGGGGAACTCATCTCTCTAAACAGCTTGTCGCTGCAAAAAAAAGCGGACAGCCATGGCTGTCCGCAAACATGCGCACATAGAGAGGAGCTTATCGCAGACGCTTCAGAACACCGACTGAATTTTCAGGCCAGCTACCAGCGCGTCATCGACTTCATTCACACCACCTGGGTGAGTGACGTATTGCAGGTTGGGACGTACGGTCAGCCAGTTGGTCACGTGGAAACCGTAGTTGAGTTCATAGTTGTACTCGGTGTCGCGCAGTGGCGAGAACAGAGGATCGCTGTAGTCGCTGACACCATTGGCGGCGTTGGTCAGTTCAGCGTTTTTCTTCACGTCTTCGTTGACATGGATACGGGCAAAACCGATACCGACATCATCTTTTGGACGTGCATCGAACGGGCCTTTGTACACAAACATCAGCGACTGGTAGTTGTCGACAATGTTGGTGTCCTTGTCGTGGAACGTGGCGTTGGCGGCAATGTTCAGACCGCGGCTGGCGTCGCCGTTATGGCTGGTGAGTTGCTGCTGCGCAACGAACCAGTAGCCGTTCTTGCTGCTGTGGCTGCGATAGGCGTTGCCGCTGGTGGCGGCATCATCGCCATTGTCGTCTTCGCGGACGTCATCGGCGCTGGCCGTGCTTTTGTAGTAACCGACACGGTATTCGCCCGGCAAGGTGTTGACCTTCGGCGACCAGACCAGCTCAACCGGCAGGACGGTGCCTTCGGTGCCGCTACCGCTGAGCTTGAAGCCGTTGCCGTGTTCCAGTTGCGACGGGTTCTGGTTGTACGCACCGATCTGAGCGTAGAGCTCGTCATTGATGTTGTACTTCACGCGAATCGCGGCCTGCATGACCGGCCAGTTGTACCAGATGTTGGTGGCCCAGTTGCCCACCTGGGAGCCGCAGAACGCCAGGTTCTGGAATTCGCACGGGAAGGTGTTGAAGTCTTCGCCTTCACCGAAGTAACCGGCCTTGACGTCCAGCTTGTTGTCGAAGAACTGGTGCTGGATCCACAACTGGGTCAGACGGACCATATGACCACGACCGTAGACTTCTTGAGAC
The DNA here is from genome assembly GCF_030417915.1 of Pseudomonas sp. C32. Lineage (NCBI taxonomy): Bacteria > Pseudomonadati > Pseudomonadota > Gammaproteobacteria > Pseudomonadales > Pseudomonadaceae > Pseudomonas > Pseudomonas sp. C32. The sequence continues at coordinate 126,919 of NZ_JAUHUK010000010.1, forward strand.
GAACTCAAGGTGCCGGCACGCGGGTCGCCGATACGGTCGTTGGAGATGTTCTCGCCGTTACGGTTGGTGAGCTGGATCTTGGCCTGGGTGTTGTCCCAGCCGAACAGTTTTTCCAGGTCCAGCGCCGCGCCCAGGCCAAACTGGTCGGCGTAGCGTGCGGTCTTGTCATCGTTGAAACCGCCATGGAGGTTAGCGCCGACTTCACCGACGTAATCCATCTTGATGTCGATGCCTTGCTCGATCAGCTTGGTGCGCGCGCCACCCCAGTCACCCGTCATCCACTTGGAGTCGGAGCTGAACGCTTCATCGGCCATCGCGTTGCCGGCCAGCACCAGTACTGCCGCTGCTGAAACCTGGCAGATCAACCGGGCGTTGTTCTTCACTTTCATCCCTACATCCTCGTTTTATTGTTATTAACTTTTCTTTTTTTTAACGCGGTTACATCCGGTGCAATGCGCGACAGGCCGCGCATTGCGAATCCCCCTGCAGGAGCCGGCTTGCTGGCGATGGCAATCGGACTGTCGACATCAATGTTGAATGTCAGACCGCAATCGCCAGCAAGCCGGCTCCTACCGTTTTGATCTTCAGCGACCTTTGAATTGGGCGACGTTGTCAGCGTGCAATTCGGTTTTCGCTACTCCAGCAACCCCCAGACGCTCACCCGTTTTGGCATCGAACAGCAGCACTTTCGCCGGATCGAATTGCAAGGTCAGGGTCTCGCCCACCTGCGGCGCCACGTCCGGAGCCAGGCGACAGCAGACCTTGGTGTCGTTGAGGTTGACGAACACCAGGGTGTCGGGACCGGTCGGTTCGGTGACCTGGACTTCGGCGCGAATGGTCGGCAAACCATTGGCTTCGCCGTTCGCCAGAACGATCTGCTCCGGACGCATGCCAAGGATCACTTCGCGGTCTTCGAGACCGGCGTCCTGCATGCCCAGCGGCAACTCGCAACGGGCCTGGCCGCTGTCGAGAAGTGCCAGCAGACGACCGTCCCTGCGCTGCAAACGCAGGGGGATGAAGTTCATCGGTGGCGAGCCGATGAAGCTCGCCACGAACAGGTTGGCCGGATCGTTGTAGATCTGCTTCGGCGTACCGAACTGCTGGATGATCCCGTCCTTCATCACTGCCACTTTGTCGCCCAGGGTCATGGCTTCGATCTGGTCGTGGGTCACGTAGACCGTGGTGGTTTTCAGGCGCTGGTGCATCAGTTTCATTTCGGTGCGCATCTCGACCCGCAGCTTGGCGTCGAGGTTGGACAGCGGTTCGTCAAACAGATAAATCTTCGGCCGACGCGCCAGGGCACGGCCCATCGCCACACGCTGTTGCTGACCACCGGAGAGTTGGCCCGGCTTGCGGCTGAGCAGGTGTTCGATCTGCAACAGTTTGGAAACCCGTGCGACTTCTTCGTCGATGTCCGCGGTCGGCATTTTGCGAATCTTCAGGCCGAAGGCGATGTTGTCGCGCACGCTCATCGTCGGGTACAGCGCGTAGGACTGGAACACCATGGCGATATCGCGATCTTTCGGGCTCATGCCGCTGATGTCGGCGTCGTCCACCAGAATTGCGCCGCCGCTGATGGTTTCCAGGCCCGCGATGCAATTCATCAACGTCGACTTGCCGCAGCCCGACGGGCCGACCAGGATCAGGAATTCCCCGTCATTGATCTTAAGTTCGATGTTTTTGAGGGTGTCCGGCAAACCGGCGCCGTAGGTCTTGTTGACGTTGCGTAATTCGAGAGTTGCCATGTTCTACCCCTTGACCGCGCCGGACGTCAGCCCACGCAGGAAATACTTGCCAGCGAATATGTAGACCAGCAGTGTCGGCAGCCCGGCGATCATCGCGGCGGCCATATCAACGTTGTATTCCTTGGCCCCGGTGCTGGTGTTGACCAGGTTGTTCAGGGCCACGGTAATTGGCTGGGCATCGCCACTGGCGAAGACCACGCCGAACAGAAAGTCATTCCAGATCTGGGTGAACTGCCAGATCAGGCAAACCATCACGATCGGGATCGACATCGGCAGCAGGATCTTCCCGAAGATCGTGAAGAAGCCCGCGCCATCGAGCCGCGCAGCCTTGACCAGCGCATCCGGAATGCTCACGTAGTAGTTGCGGAAGAACAGCGTGGTAAACGCCAGGCCGTAGACCACGTGCACCAGCACCAGGCCAGTGGTGGTGTTGGCGAGACCGAACTTGCCAAGGGTGAACGAGGCCGGCAGCAGCACGGTCTGGAACGGCAGGAAGCAACCGAACAGCAGCAAACCGAAGAACAGTTGCGAACCACGGAAGCGCCACATCGACAATACGTAGCCGTTCATGGCGCCGACGAAGGTTGAAATCAGCACCGCCGGTACGGTGATTTTCACCGAGTTCCAGAAGTAGCCGCCGACCACGTCCCAGGCCTTGATCCAGCCGATGCCGTCGATCACGGTCGGCCAGCTCAGCAGGTTGCCGGTGCGAATGTCTTCCGGGGATTTGAAGCTGGTCAGCAGCATCACGATCAGCGGGATCAGGTACACCGCGGCTGCCAAAATCAGGGTGGCGTAGATCGCGATGCGGCTGAAGCTGACACCACGCTTTGCGAATTGATCAGTCATGGCGTTTGCCTCGCAGCTCGGAGTACAGGTACGGCACGAGGATGGTCAGCACGGCACCGAGCATGAGCATGGCGCTCGCCGAACCGATGCCCATCTGGCCACGGCTGAAAGTGAAGGAGTACATGAACATCGCCGGCAGGTCGGACGAGTAACCCGGACCGCCCGCCGTCATCGCTGCGACCAGGTCGAAGCTCTTGATTGCGATGTGCGCGAGGATCATGAAGGCGCTGAAGAACACCGGGCGCAGGCTCGGCAACACGATCTTCAGGTAGATGGTCGGCAGGCTCGCCCCGTCGACTTGCGCGGCACGGATGATCGACTGATCGACACCGCGCAGGCCGGCGAGGAACATCGCCATGACAAACCCGGAGGCCTGCCATACGGCAGCGATCACCAGGCAGTAGACGACGCGATCCTGATCCACCAGCCAGTCGAGACGGAAGCCTTCCCAGCCCCAGTCACGCAGCATTTTGTCCAGGCCCAGGCCAGGATTGAGCAGCCATTTCCACGCCGTACCGGTGACGATCATCGACAGCGCCATCGGGTACAGGTAGACGGTGCGGATGAAGCCTTCCTTGCGAATGCGCTGGTCCAGCAGCACCGCGAGGAACACGCCCAACACCAGGCTGATGCCGATGAACATGCCGCCGAACAGCGCGAGGTTCTTGCTCGCGACCCACCAGCGGTCGTTGTCCATCAGCCGCATGTATTGCTGCAGGCCGACCCACTTGTAGCTCGGCATGAAGCTGGAGTTGGTGAAGGACAGAATGAACGTCCAGATGATGTAACCGTAGAAACCAACCAACACGATCAGCATGCTCGGCGCGAGTACCAACTTGGGTAACCAGCGTTGCAGCGCATCGAACGGTGAGGCTTTGCTGAAAACCGCCACAGAGCTCATCGGGATAATCCAGTGTTAGAAATGAAGATCAAACCTGTAGGAGCCGGCTTGCTGGCGAACCAGACGACGCGGTGTGTCAGGCACACAGCTTTCGCCAGCAAGCCGGCTCCTACAGTTGGCAGATCATCGATAGATGCCGCAGGCCTGGCCTGCGGCGGCCGTGGTATTACTGGGCAGCTTTGACAGCCGACGCCAGTTGGGCGCTGGCCTTGGCCGGGTCAGCATCCTTGTCGTTCATGAAATTGGTGACCACGTCGAAAATCGCGCCCTGCACCGCCAGCGAAGTGGCCATGTTGTGCGCCATGCTCGGTTGCAGGCCGCCGGACTTGTCGTCCGCGATGAAGTCGTTCGCCGACTTCTGGGCGCACTCGTCGAAGCCGAGCTTGTCCATTTCCTTCAGCATGTCGTTGCGCACCGGGATCGAACCCTTGTTCATGCTGAAGACTTTCTGGAAGTCGGTACCCAATGCGACCTTGGCCAGGTCTTGCTGGGCAGCGATGTCGCCTTTGCGATCAGCCTTGAGCTTGAACACCGCAAGGGAGTCGATGTTGTAGGTGAAGGCTTTTTCGGTGCCCGGGAACGGCACGCACTGGTAGTCCTTGCCCGGGACTTTCTTCGCGGCGGTCCACTCGCTTTTCGCCCAGTCGCCCATCATCTGCATGCCGGCCTTGCCGTTGATGACCTCGGCAGCCGCGATGTTCCAGTCACGACCGGCACGGTTCGGGTCCATGTAGGTGGTGATTTTTTTCAGCTCGGCGAACGACTGGGTCATCTGCGGGCCGGACAGGGTTTTCTGATCCAGGTCGACCAGGGCTTTCTTGTAGCCATCGACACCCATGACCGACAACACGATGTCTTCAAACACGGTGCTGTCCTGCCAAGGCTGACCGCCGTGGGCGAGCGCGATGAAGCCGGCGGCTTTCAGCTTGTCGCCGGCGGCATAGAATTCTTCGAGGGTGGTCGGGGCTTTTTCGATCCCGGCTTTCTTGAACACTTGCGGGTTGATCCACAGCCAGTTCACGCGGTGAATGTTCACCGGCACGGCCACGTAATCGCCTTCGTACTTCACGGTGTCGGAGACTTTCTTCGACAGCAGACCGTCCCAGTTTTCCGCTTTGGAAACGTCTTTCAACGCGTCGGTGCTGAGCAGGCCAGTGCTGCCCCACTCCTGGATGTCCGGACCTTTGATTTGTGCAACGCCCGGCGGGTTACCGGCCACGGCGCGGCTCTTGAGCACGGTCATGGCCGTGGAACCGCCACCGCCGGCGACTGCGCCATCCTTCCAGGTGAAGCCGTCTTTTTCGACTTGGGCCTTCAGGACATCAACCGCTGCTTTCTCACCACCGGACGTCCACCAATGCACAACTTCCACGGAACCTTTGGATTCGGCGGCCAGGACACTGAGAGGGAGCGCAGACAGGGAAGCGAGAGAAATGACAGTAGCGAGGCGAGAAATCGCATTCATCTAGGAGTACCTTTCTTGTTGTTATGCATTGCAAGTCTGGTGCTTGCGCTGCATAGGATTCTAAACAGGGGATATCCCTTCGCAGGTAACGAAGGGACGTGCGAATGTCACCGCATGGTTACATAGAAGCGCTCTGGGACGACTTCGCCAGCGCGCTGGCCATGCTCGGCGCCAACGGCAGGCGCGGAATCAGCACGGCTTGCCAGGCGTGATAAAGGTCCGGTTTTCCGGCCCATATGTCGGCGCTCGGGCGGTTCAAGGGATCGAGTTCATGGTGCCAACTGCCCTCGCAACGGTCGATGAAATGACTGTCACAGAATTCCCAGAATAGCCGGTACCAATGTTCGTACTGCGCGTCGCCGGTGCGCTTGAGCAAAGCGCTGGCGGCGGCGCTGGCTTCGCAATGAGTCCAGTGCAGACGATGGCGAACCACCGCCCGATTGGCCCAATCGAGGGTGTAGACAATGCCCGGCGCGCCATCGACGTCCCAACCGTGACGGCAGTTGTGCTCAAAGAGTTTTTGCGCGTCGGTGACCAGCCAGCCCGGCGTGAGCATGCCGGCTCGTACCCGTGAAGCTTCGAGGTGCAGCACCAGCCGTGCCCATTCGAAACCATGGCCCGGCGTGGTGCCGTAAGGACGGAACCCGTCAGCCGGGTTGTCATGGTTGTACTCGCGCAGCGGCTGCCAGTCGCGGTCAAAATGCTCGATCACCAGGTAGTCGTTGGCGGCGGCGTGATTGTGGATCACCCGTTCGACGATGCGTTGGGCGCGACCCAACCAGCGGTTGTCGTCGGTGACATCGGCCAGGGCGAGGAAGGCTTCGGTGGCGTGCATGTTGCTGTTGGCGCCGCGATAGGCTTCTTCGCAGCTCCAGTCGCGGTTGAAGGATTCGCGCATGGCGCCCTCCTCCTCGCTCCAGAAATACGTGTCGATTATGTCAATCGCATCATCGAGCAAGGCCTGCGCGCCGGGGCGTTGCGCGACCACCGCAGAACTGGCGGCCAGCGCGACGAAAGCGTGCAGATAGGCGTTCTTGCCGGTGTTGCCATCGCGATGCTCGGCGCTCGCGAACCAGCCACCGTGCACGGCATCGCGCAGTGGTCCGCGCAAGGCATGGATGCCGTGATCGACCAGTTCGGCAAAACCCGGCAGCCCTTGAATGTGAGCCATTGCAAAGCTGTGGGTCATGCGTGCGGTGTTCATGGTTTCGGCTTGGGCGCCGGCCGGCAGATGGCCGCGCTCGTCGAGATTGCCGAAGCCTTGAGGTAACTTTGAGGCCTTGGCAAATGCCAGGAGTCGCAGGCCTTCAGCGGCAAGCCATTGCTGATGGGCGGGTGCATTCAGCCAACTGCTGAAGGCGGGTTGATCGGAGTCCATGGGGTGCCTTTTTTGTTGTTATGACTGAGGGGCAGCATAAACAACGGACGAAGACGGGCTTGTAACGAAGGGGGTGGGTTATGTCACCGAGCTGTGACATTTGGATGGTGAGTGATGTTTGTGGCGAGGGAGCTTGCTCCCGCTGGGGTGCGAAGCGCCCCCAAAAGAGGGACCGCTGCGCAGTCTAGCGGGAGCAAGCTCCCTCGCCACAGGGTCGATGTCAATCCGCCGAGCGCGGCAGCTGCAACGTCACCCGCAACCCACCTTCACGCAAATTCTGCAAAGTGACCTCACCGCCATGGCTATGGGCAATGTTGCGCGCAATCCCCAGCCCCAACCCATAACCCTGCTGCTGCCCGGCCAGGCGGAAGTGCGGTTCGAAGACTTGCTCCAGCCGCTGCTCCGGAACCCCCGGTCCTTCGTCGTCGACATGCAGCACAAACGCGCTGTCGTCGTCATCAATGTGCAGGTGAGCGTTCTGTCCGTACTTCAGTGCGTTGTCGATCAGGTTGCCGATGCAACGCTTGAGCGCCAGCGGTTTGCCGGGATACGCGGCCAGCGCTCGCCCCTGCTGGGTCACGCGACCATTGCCGTTGGGTGCCAGGTACGGTTCCACCAGACAGTCGAGTACGTGATTGAGATCCACCGGCTCGATGTTTTCGTGGATGTCGGTGTCTTTCACGCATTGCAGCGCGCCTTTGACCAGCAACTCCAGCTCATCCAGATCGCGGCCGAACTTGGTTTGCAGCGTCTCGTCTTCGAGCAGTTCAACCCGCAAACGCAAGCGGGTGATCGGTGTGCGCAAGTCGTGGGAAATCGCGCTGAATAACTGGCTGCGCTCGGTCAGGTAGCGGCTGATGCGTTCGCGCATGGTGTTGAATGCGCGTCCGACTTCGACGACTTCGCTGCCACCGCCCTCGGCCACCGGCTCGACATCGGCGCCCAATGACAGATCCCGCGCAGCCCGCGCCAGGCGCTTGAGCGGACGACTCTGCCAATGCACCAGCAGGCCGATGAACAGCAACAGAAAACTGCTGGTCAGCACGATGAACCAGACTTGCTGTGCTGGCAGACCTTGCTCTTCAAGACTGGTGTAGGGCTCGGGCAACAGCGAGGCGATGTACAGCCATTCACCCGGGGCCATCTGGATCTGCGTGACCAGCACCGGCGGGTTCACCGGTTCCAGCGTCAGCGCATAGTGCGCCCAGGAACGCGGCAGCTCATCGAGCTTGAGGCCACCGTTGAAAATCCGCAGGTCCTCGGGGCTGACGAAGGTCACCGAGATATCCGTGTCGTGACCGAGGGAGTCACGCAGCACTTGGTCCACCGCGTTGATCACCGCCGCTTTGCGCGGGGTCACCGGCAACACTTCCATGCCCAGGGGTTTGTCGTTGAGCGTGACCACGAACCGGGTGCCGCCCATGCTGCGCAACTGATCCAGCACCAAGGGTCGATACGCCACCGGCAACGAACGGAAATAACTGACGCTGGCCGTCATCGAATGGGCGAGGCTGCGGGCGCTGGTGACCAGGCCTTCCAGCTGCGTGGCGCGCAGTTGCGAGACCCAGATCACGCTCGACAACGCCTGGGCGAACAGCACCGCGAGCAGCGTCAGGAGCAACATCCGCCCCAGCAGCGAACGCGGCACCGGCACCCTGGCGGCGAGTTTGCGAAGAGACTCAGTGACCATTGCCGGCAACCACGTTGGCGGCCAGTTGGTAGCCGCTGCCGCGCACGGTGCGGATCAGCCGTGGCGGTTTTTCGGTGTCGCGCAGACGTTGCCGCAAACGGCTGACCGCCATGTCGACGATGCGGTCGAGCGGCATCAGGTCCCGCCCACGGGTGGCGTTGCCGATGGTGTCACGGTCGAGGATTTGCTGCGGGTGATCGAGAAAAAGTTTGAGCAGGGCGAAATCGGCGCCGGAGAGAATCACCTCTTCGCCGTCGGTGTGGAACAGCCGATGGCTGACCATGTCCAGGCGCCAGTCATCGAAGGCCAGCACTTCACCGCCGCTGCGCTCCTGACCGAACTGCGCGCGACGCAGCAACGCCTTGATCCGCGCCTGCAATTCACGCGGGCTGAAGGGTTTGCCGAGGTAATCGTCCGCCCCAAGCTCCAGACCAATCACCCGATCAGCTTCGTCGGAACTGGCGGTGAGCATGATGATCGGCACTTGCGCCCGGCGTGGGTGCTGACGAATCCAGCGACACAAACTGAAACCGTCTTCGTCCGGCAGCATCACATCAAGGATCACCAGATCACTCGGCGCCTCGTTCAGGGCCTGGCGAAAACCGGCGCCATCGGGCGTGGTCCGCACCTGAAACCCGGCGCGGGTCAGGTAGGTGTCCAGCAACTCGCGTATCTCTTGATCGTCATCGACCAACAAAATCGACTTGTTGACTGAGCTCACGGGGCGGCGTCCTTGTTGTTTGAATTGGGCGGATTATGCCTGATGCACCTTGAATAGTTGTTGCCTGTCCTGGCCCCATCGCTGGCAAGCCAGCTCCTACAGAGTTCGTGCCAAACGCAAGAACACCACAAACCTGTAGGAGCTGGCTTGCCAGCGATGAAGGCGACTCGTTCTCAAGCCTGTTCGAGTGCTACACCGGCACCAACAAGACCGGAATACGGCGCCGTCACCAGCCACACCGGAATGCCCTTGAAATAATCACTCATGCAACCCTTGTCGGCGAAGCAGCGGGCGAAACCGCTTTCAAGGAAGAAATCGGCAAACCGCGGAATCACCCCGCCCACGATGTACACGCCACCGCGCCCACCGCTGGTCAGCACGTTGTTGCCCGCCACTCGACCGAGCCAGCAGCAGAATTGCTCAAGCACTTCCAGGGCGATCGGATCACCTGCCAAACCAGCAGCGGTAATCGCTTCCGGCGTGTCGAGCACCGGCGTGTGACCGTCCACTGCGCAAATGGCTCGATAAAGGCGCGGCAGGCCGCCGCCGCTCAACGCGGTTTCGGCGCTGACATGGCCGATCTCGTTGAAGATGTGCTGCCAGAGTTGGGTTTCACGCGGGCTGCTCAATGGCAGATCGACGTGACCGCCCTCACCCGGCAGCGCGGCAAACCGCCCTTCGCCCAGATCGAGCAAAGTGCCGACGCCCAGGCCAGTGCCCGGCCCGATCACCACCGCCGGGCGCAACGGCTCGGGCGTACCGTCGCAGACCACGCGGAATTCGCCGGGCTGCAAACGGGTCATGCCCAACGCCATGGCCGAGAAGTCGTTGACCAGCAACAGCTGATCGACCTGCAAGGTCTGGCAGAACCCCTTGCGGCTCAGGCGCCAGTGATTGTTGGTGAACTTGAACTCGTCGCCGCTCACGGGCCCGGCCACCGACAGGCAGACCGAACCGATTGAACCCGGCACCAGACCGAGCCCGCTCAGATAGAGGCTGATTGCCTCTTCCGGGCTGGAAAAATCGGCCGTTGCCAGCACCTGGACCGATTCCAGCTGCTGGTTTTTCCACAACGCGAAACGTGCGTTGGTCCCACCGATGTCACCGACCAAAGCCAGTTTCAATTAAGCGTCTCCAGGGCAGAAGTGAAGGCGCTGGCGCCCTGCTCCGCCGAGCTGAAGGCCATGCGCATGAAACCAAACAGTTCGCGACCGGTGCCGATGTTGTTGCCCAACAGGCCTTTGGCCGGCGTGCGCGCTGCAAATTCTTCGGCGTCCACCTTAAGCTCCAGGGTGCCTTTGACGCCATCGACGCGGATGATATCGCCCTCCTGCACCCGCGCCAAAGGGCCACCGACATAAGCTTCGGGGCTGACGTGAATCGCCGCCGGGATTTTGCCCGATGCGCCGGACATGCGCCCGTCGGTGACCAGTGCGACTTTAAAGCCGCGATCCTGCAGCACACCGAGAAACGGCGTCATCTTGTGCAGTTCCGGCATGCCGTTGGAACGCGGGCCCTGGAAGCGCATCACTGCGACGAAATCCTTCTCCAGCAAGCCGGCCTTGAACGCATCCGCCAGGTCTTGCTGATCCTGGAACACCATGGCCGGTGCTTCGACGATCTGGTTTTCCACGGCCACGGCGGAGACTTTCATCACGCCACGACCGAGGTTGCCTTCCATCACGCGCAAGCCGCCCTCTGCCGAGAATGCACGTGCGACCGGACGCAGGATGCTTTCATCAAGGCTGTCGGTCACGCCTTCGCGCCAAACCAGTTCGCCGTTATCGAGGAACGGTTCCATGGTGTAACGACTCAGGCCATGGCCGAGCACGGTGTTGACGTTTTCGTGGAGCAGCCCGGCTTCCAGCAGTTCGCGGATCAGGAACGACATGCCGCCCGCCGCCTGGAAGTGGTTGATATCAGCCTTGCCGTTCGGGTAGACGTGGCTCAGGGTCGGCACCACCTCGGAGAGGTCGGCCATGTCCTGCCAGGTCAGTTGAATACCCGCCGCCATGGCGATGGCCGGCATGTGCAAGGTGTGGTTGGTCGAGCCGCCGGTGGCATGCAGGGCCACGATGGAGTTGACCAGCGAGCGCTCGTCGACGATTTCGCCGATCGGCATGTAGTCGCCATTTTGCTTGGTCAGGCGCGTGACCTGATGCGCGGCTTCGCGGGTCAGGGCATCGCGCAGCGGCGTGTTCGGGTTGACGAAAGAAGCGCCTGGCAAGTGCAGGCCCATGACTTCCATCAGCAACTGGTTGGTGTTGGCGGTGCCGTAGAAGGTGCAGGTGCCGGGGCTGTGGTAGGAATTCATCTCCGACTCCAGCAGCTCTTCGCGGCTGGCCTTGCCTTCGGCATAGCGCTGGCGCACATCGGCTTTCTGCTTGTTGGAAATGCCCGAAACCATCGGCCCGCCCGGCACGAAGATCATCGGCAGATGACCAAAACGCAGCGCTCCCATCATCAAGCCCGGCACGATCTTGTCGCAGATGCCGAGCATCAGCGCGCCGTCGAACATGTTGTGGGACAGCGCCACTGCTGTGGACAGCGCGATCACTTCACGGCTCGGCAGGCTCAGTTCCATGCCCGGCTCACCCTGGGTCACGCCATCGCACATGGCTGGCGTGCCACCGGCGAACTGGCCGACGGAGCCGATCTCGCGCAGGGCTTTTTTGATCTGTTCAGGGAAGACTTCGTACGGCTGGTGCGCCGAGAGCATGTCGTTATATGACGAAACAATCGCAATGTTCGCGGAGTTCATCATCCGCAGGCTGTTCTTGTCGTCGCTGCCGCACCCGGCCACGCCGTGGGCGAAGTTGGCGCATTGCAGTTTGCCGCGCATCGGACCGTCGCTGGCCGCACCGCGAATCAATGCAAGGTAAGCCTCACGCGTGGCGCGGCTGCGGGCGATAAGCCGTTCGGTGACCTCAAGGACGCGGGGATGCATGTGTAGAACTCCAGGCTAACGGATGTGGCGACCTGATTGTCTATGCTGATCAAAGACCGGTGTCGATGGGATGACAGACGGTTTTCTTGATCGGTCGGACCAGTTGGTTCAGGTCACTCGTTGTAGATTGAACAAAATATTGCCATTAAAAAGGCTTGTTTTCTATTTTTTTGCGAATAATCTTGTAATTCCAACAACAAAACGACGGTAGCGCAGACAAATGACTCTTCGAATCGCAATCAATGGCTTTGGCCGCATCGGCCGTAACGTACTGCGCGCACTCTATACACAGGGCTACCGTCAGGATCTGCAGATCGTCGCCATCAATGACTTGGGCGACAGCGCAATGAACGCACACTTGCTCAAGTACGACACCGTTCACGGCACGTTCGACGCCGATGTCTTGCACGATCAGGAAAGCCTGACCGTCAACGGTGATCGCATCGCGGTCAGCGCCATCCGCAACCCGGCCGACCTGCCCTGGGCTGCGGAAAAAATTGATGTCGTGTTCGAATGCACCGGCCTGTTCACCGACAGGGCCAAAGCCGCCGCGCATATTACGGCGGGTGCACGAAAAGTCATTATCTCAGCGCCAGCCAACGGTGCCGACGCCACGGTGGTGTATGGCGTGAACCACGACATTCTGCGCCAGTCGCACCAGATTATTTCCAATGCTTCGTGCACCACAAACTGCCTGGCCCCGGTGGCCCAGGTGCTGCACCGGGAGTTGGGCATCGAAAGCGGTTTGATGACCACGATCCACGCCTACACCAACGACCAGAACCTGACTGACGTCTACCACACCGACCCGTACCGCGCCCGTTCGGCCACCCAGAACATGATCCCGAGCAAGACCGGTGCTGCCGAAGCGGTCGGCCTGGTACTGCCGGAACTGGCGGGCAAGCTCACTGGCATGGCGGTGCGCGTTCCGGTGATCAACGTGTCACTGGTGGACTTGACCGTGCAGCTGAAAAAAGACGCCAGCGCCGAGGAAGTCAACGCGCTGATGAAAGAAGCCAGCCAGCATTCGAAAATCCTCGGCTACAACACCCTGCCGCTGGTCTCCAGCGACTTCAATCACAACCCGCTGTCGTCGATCTTCGATGCCAACCACACCAAATCCAGCGGCAAGCTGCTCAAGGTTCTGGCCTGGTACGACAACGAATGGGGTTTCTCCAACCGCATGCTCGATAACTGCCTGGCGCTGTGCAACGCTGAGTAATTCTGCGTCTGCAAAATTGCTATCGCCAGCAAGCCGGCTCCTACAAGGTTGTGCCGTATACGATTGTTGTAGGAGCCGGCTTGCTGGCGATAGCGTCCTCAGAATCACCCTCGCAAATCGCCTGTGGAACCATCCATGATCGGTATCAGCTTTACGCAAAAGAACCTGGCGGCGCGCAAGCGTATCGCCCTGGTTGCCCACGACCACTGCAAGGAGTTTTTGCTCGACTGGGCTGCACGGCACAAAGCCACACTGGCGCAACACAACCTGGTCGCCACCGGCACTACCGGGTTGTTGTTGCAACAACGTCTCGACCTGCCGGTGGAAAGCATGATCAGCGGCCCATTGGGCGGTGATCAGCAGCTCGGCGCGCAAATCGCCGAGCAACGGGTCGACATGCTGGTGTTTTTCTGGGACCCCTTCGAACCGCAACCACACGACCCGGACATCAAGGCGTTGCTGCGGGTTGCAGCGGTCTGGAACATCCCGGTGGCCTGCAATGAATGCAGCGCCGATTACCTGCTCAGCAGCCCGATGATGGATCAGGCGCATGCGCATCGGATTCCGGATTACGCGACTTATTTGCAAGCCCGGGTGTAATCCTTCACAAATCAGTACTTGACCATTTAAGTGGATGATAAGCATTATCATTCGCTTGAAATGGATCAGGTCCTCCCGTGAGTCAATCGCGCTTCAACGACGTCTTCATCACCCAGCGGGTCTCTCTGCTGCGCACGCTGGAGCGGATGGTCAACAATCACAGCACCGCCGAAGACCTCCTGCAGGAAACCTACCTGCGGGTGACCCGGGCGCTCAGTGAGCGGACCATCGATCATCTCGAACCCTTCGTGTTCCAGACGGCCCGTAACCTGGCGCTGGACCACTTGCGCGCGCGGCGTATTCATTCGCGCACGATGGTTGACGACGTTCCGCAAGAGGTCATGCACAGCGTCGCCGCCCCGACCAGCAGCGCTGAAGATGCTGCCCATGCCGAACAATTGCTGGAGCGCCTGAACGTGAGCCTCGGTGAACTCAGCAGCCGGCAGCAGCGGATTTTCATCCTCAGTCGCCTGCACGGGCACAGCTATCAGGAAATCGCCGACGAACTGAGCGTGTCCCTCAGCACGGTTCAGAAAGAACTCAAATTGATCATGTCGATCTGCATCGGTGTCGCCGACCGGCTAAACGCCGATTGAGGCCGTTAGACTTTTTTCAAAGCCTCATCGACTGCGCTGATCATCGGCCTTTGCTACCCTTGGCCCACTTTTTACGCTTCACTAAAAAAACAGTCGTGCACAGACACGCCGAGGAAACACCGTGACGGACAACCACCGCTCCCCTGCGCCTTCACCGGCACAGGACGCCGCCACTGCAATGGACCAGGCCCTGGACTGGCTCATCGTGCTCGGCTGTCCTGATGAGGAGCAGAGCCGTCAATTCCACGCATGGCTCGACGCCGACCCGCTGAACGCCCAGGCGTTCGCCAAGGCCCAGGCGATCTGGGACGGTCCGCAAGTGGCGCAGAGCGCGCAAAGCCTGGCGGCGCGTCCACCGAAAATCACCGTGCTCACGCGCCTGCGTCCGCACTGGAAACCGCTGGCCACCGCCGCCGTGCTGATCCTCGGACTGTTCAGCTTCAGCAACCTGCCGATGCGCCTGCAAGCCGATCACCTGACCGTGGTCGGCGAGCGCCAGCGTCTGCAACTGGAGGACGGTTCCAAAGTCCTGCTCAACACCAACTCGGCGTTTTCCAGCACCATCAACGACCAACAGCGCGTGGCTCGGCTGTATCAGGGCGAGGCGTTTTTCGAAGTGCAGGCCAATCGCGGCCAGCCATTGGAAATCGACGCCGGCCCGGTCAAGGCCAGTGTCCGCGATACTGCGTTTGCCGTGCGCTACCTCGACGGCGTGGCGCAGGTGCGGGTGCAGCGCGGCAACGTCGACTTGCGCGCCACCCGCAATGACGCGCGGGTGCGCTTGTCCGCCGGGGAAAGTATCCGCATCGGTCCCAACGGGTTCGACCGCCCGGCCAAACTCGATGCTGCCACAGACCTGGCGTGGGTCCAGGGACGGCTGGTGTTCGAAAACTGCCCGTTGAACCAGGTGCTGGCGGAGCTTCGTCGGTATTACCCGGGCTGGATCATCAACAACAACGAGCAACTGGCCGATATCACCGTGACCGGCAACTATCGCCTCGACCAACCGCTGGACGTGGTTCGGTCCCTCGCCCACATCACCTCGGCACGGCTCCAGGAATTCCCGGCGCTGGTCATCCTGAACTGAATGAGAATTATTTTTACTCGATAGCCAAATCCCGTACGTCTCGTTATAGCCAATGCAATTGATTCGCATCTCACTATGCCAATCAGCACCTATAAAGATTCGTGCGACACGGAGCGCTATCGATGTCCTCTCGCCTTACCCGCCCAGCCTCTTCACCTTCCCGCGTGCTGTCGCTGTTGACCGCTGCCATCCTGATGGCCGGCGCTGCACCGCTGATGGCCGCCAACGCCGCCGAGCAGTCGACACGCAAAATGGGCGATTACGCGTTCGCCATTCCCCAGCAGTCGCTGGTATCGGCGCTCAATGCCTTTACCGCCGTCACCGGCTGGCAGGTCGGCGTGTCGTCGGAGCTGGCGCAAGGCGTAGCCTCGCCGGGCGTGAGCGGGTCGCTGTCGCCAGAGAAAGCGCTGGATCGCCTGTTGGTGGGGACCAACCTGAGCTATCGCAAGCTGGGCAACAACAGCATCGTCCTGGAAAAGCGCACCACCAACAGCGCGCTCAATCTGGATCAGGTGACCATCAGCGCCACCCGTAACGAGCAGGATGTAAACAGCGTGCCGAGCACGGTCTCGGTCTACACCCGCGAAGATCTGGACCGCAACAACGTTAATACCATCAAGGAACTGGTGCGCTACGAGCCCGGTGTTTCGGTCGGCGGCGCAGGCCAGCGTTCCGGTATCACCGGCTACAACATTCGCGGCATCGACGGTGACCGTGTCTTGACGCAGATCGACGGTGTGCAGGTCCCCGACGGTTTCTTCAACGGCCCGTACGCCCAGACCAACCGCAACTACGTTGACCCGGAAATCGTCAAGCGCGTGGAAATCCTCCGCGGTCCGGCGTCAGTGCTGTATGGCAGCAATGCGATTGGCGGCGCGGTCAGCTACTACACGCTGGACCCGGACGACATCATCAAACCCGGCAAGGATGTCGGTGCACGCCTGAAAACCGGCTACAGCTCCGCCGACGACAGCTGGCTGACGTCCGGCACCGTCGCGGGCCGCACCGGCGAGTTCGATGGCCTGTTGCACCTCAGTCAGCGCAACGGTCATGAAACAGAGTCCTACGGCGAAACCGGCGGCACTGGCCTGAACCGCACGGAAGCCAACCCCGAGGATGTGCGCACCACCAACATTCTGGCCAAGCTTGGCTGGAACTATGCCGACGACGCACGACTGGGTCTGACCTACGAGCACTACAAGGACGACCGCGACACCAATCAACTGAGCGCTGTGGGCGGGCCGTTCAACGCCGGACGCGGTTTCGGCTTCTACAAGGCCCGCACCGGCAACGACACGATCACCCGCGAACGTTTTGGCATCGAACACAACTTCGGACTGGACAGCGCACTGGCTGACAACATCAAGTGGTCGCTGAACTACCAGATCGCCAAGACCGACCAGAGCACCGAGGAAATCTACGCGCCGTCGCGCACCGTGCTGCGTAACCGCGACACCACCTACAAGGATCGCCAATGGGTCTTCGACGCCCAGGCTGACAAGTCGTTTGCCGTCGCCGACACCGAGCACCTCGTGACCTATGGCACCACCATCAAGCAGAACAAGGTCACCGGCCTGCGTACCGGTTCCGGCACCTGCCTGACCGTCGCCGGTGCTTGCCGTGTCATCGGTGCCCCGAGCGCCGCCGACACGCTTAAACCCGCCAGTGACTTCCCGGACCCGACCATCAACAGCTACAGCCTGTTCGCCCAGGATCAGATCAGCTGGGGCAACTGGACGTTCCTGCCCGGCGCTCGCTATGACTACACCGAACTCAAGCCGCACGTCACCGATGAATTCCTGGTCACCGCCGACCAGAGCGGTAACGGCGACGTAAGCGAAGAGACCCAGACCTGGCATCGCCTCTCGCCGAAGTTCGGCACCACCTACAGCTTCAACGACCATTACACCTGGTACGGTCAGTACGCCGAAGGATTCCGCACCCCGACCGCCAAGGCCTTGTACGGTCGCTTCGAAAACCTTGCCGGCGGCTATCAGGTCGCGCCGAATCCGGACCTGGAACCAGAGAAGAGCAAGAGCTACGAGACAGGCTTGCGCGGCAACTTCGAGCAGGGCTCGTTTGACGTGGCGGTGTTCTACAACAAGTACCGCGACTTCATCGACGAGAACGCCATCACGCCCGGCTACACCGAGACCACGTTCCAGAGCAACAACATCAAGCACGCGACCATCAAGGGCGCGGAGATCAAGGGCCGCCTGAACCTCGACGCCTTCGGCGCGCCGCAAGGCCTGTACACCCAAGGCTCGGTGGCCTATGCCTACGGACGCAACGACGACAGCGGCGAACCGCTCAACAGCGTCAACCCGCTGACCGGCGTGTTCGGCCTCGGCTACGACCAGGACAACTACGGTGGTGTGCTCAACTGGACCCTGGTGAAGAAGAAGGATCGCGTCGACAGCACCAACTTCAAAACCCCGGACGGTACCAGCACCCAGTTCAAGACCCCGGGCTTCGGCATTCTGGACCTGAGCGCGTTCTACAAAGTGACGGACGATGTGACCGTCAGCGGCGGCGTCTACAACCTGACCGACAAGAAGTACTGGCTGTGGGATGACGTGCGCGGCTACGACAGCGTCGGCGAAGCCTCGGTGACACAACCGGCCAACCTTGATCGCCTGACTCAGCCGGGTCGCAACTTCGCGGTCAACCTGATCTGGGATATCTGATCCGGGTCGCCTCGCCGGGATTCATGCAAGCACCCGGCGAGGATTTTTTACTGTCAGGCGTCTTCCTGTTCGTCTCGTTACCAAGCGCCTCTTCTTTCCCAAGGATTTGCCATGAATACCCAGGACACTGCTCAACGCCCCAACCTGCGTTCGCAACGCTTGAACCAGATCACCCACGAGCCGCACACCAAGCTCGATGCCCTGGTCAAAGCCCACGCGCCGTTCGAAACCCAGGCCAATTTCGCTCGTTTCGTGGTCGCGCAGTACCTGTTCCAGTCGGAACTGGTGTCGCTGTACAACGATGCCGAGTTGACCACCATTGTTCCGGACCTGCCGGCCCGCTGCCGCGCCGATGCGGCCAAGGCTGACTTGGCGGACCTCGACACCGAAGTGCCGGCGCCAGTTGCCGGTGCCCTGAGCAACCCGACCAAAGCCGAAGCCCTCGGCTGGATTTTCGTCTCCGAAGGTTCCAAGCTCGGCGCGGCGTTCCTGATCAAGCGTGCTGTGGGCCTGGGCCTGAGCGATACCTTCGGTGCCCGTCACCTGGGCGAACCGGCCGGTGGCCGCGCTGAAGGCTGGAAGAGCTTCGTCAAAACCCTCGACGGCCTGGAGCTCTCTGCGCAAGAAGAAGCCGAAGCGGAAAAAGGCGCCATCGACGCGTTCAACCGCTTCACCGTGTTGCTGGAACAGGCTTACGCTACCGAAGTAGCCTGACCCATCCCCTGTAGGAGCGAGCTTGCTCGCGAAGCGGAGTGCCAGACTATTCAAATGTTGAATGTTTGACCGCCATCGCGAGCAAGCTCGCTCCTACAGGGGACGCCGCCAGTCTGTTAGATTTCGATCCGCCTCACGTGCTGTCTTGAGCCCATGCCCGCCTCCTCCAAACTCTCTCGTTTCCTCTTCGGCCTGCTGGCCTACGTCAGCCTGGGCATCGGCCTGATCGCCATCGTCATCCCCGGCCTGCCCACCACCGAGTTCATCCTGCTGGCCGCCTGGGCCGCCACGCGAAGTTCGCCACGCTTGAGTGCCTGGCTGGAAAACCATCGACTGTTCGGCCCCATCCTCTTCAACTGGCGCAACGGCAAGATCATCGCTCGCCGGGCCAAAATCAGCGCCACGGTCAGCATGCTGTTATGTGTGAGTCTCATGCTGGTGATGCTCGACCATGGCTGGCCAATCTATTTGGCGATTGCCGGGATGGCCCTGGGCAATCTGTGGATCTGGTCACGTCCGGAATCACTGCGGCAAACAGCCTGAACCCAGCCGCGATTTACTCTCGTTTTTAATCCGATCTTCGCGACATTCTTCCGCGCAAACGTTCAACCACTACCGTTCGTCGGAGTGCCATTCATGAAACCTCGGCGCCACGCCGATGTGCATTGAATGGCGCTAAATGGATTTAGCGAGTCGAGCCGCCAAGGCTCACAGCCAACACTTCATCCATTCGCGAGTTCGCCCTATGTTCGACTCACTGTCCATCCGCCTGAAAATCGTTCTGCTGTCCGGTCTGTGCCTGCTGGGTGTAGTCGCATTGATCGTCGGCATGAACATTTACCAGACCGATCAGAACGATGATCTGGTCAGCGATTCCAGCAGCAGAATGCTCACCGCCAGCGTGCAGGACCTGCTCCAGGCCAAAGCGGCCGAGCAAGCGGTGCGGGTGCAGAAGACGTTTGGCGAAACCCTGACGGTGGTCAACGGCCTTGCCGATCAGATCATGGACATGCGCACCCTGGCCGCCAAGCGCGCGCTTGAGCCCGGCGCGCTGCGTGAGGACCTGAACCAGAGCCTGAAAACTGCCTTCGAGCGCAACAGCAAAGTGCTGGGGATCTGGCTGGCGTTCGAACCCAATGGCCTGGATGGCAAGGACAGCGAGTTCGTCGATGACGCGGCGCGCCAGTCCAACGAGGCCGGTCGCTTCGCCACCTACTTCAGCCGTGCCGGTGGTGAAACGCTGAACACGATCATGGTCGAAGAGGACATGACCAAAACCACCCTGAACCTCAGCGGTACGCCTTACAACGTCTGGTACACCTGCCCGCGGGACAGCAAGCGCATCTGCTTGCTCGACCCCTACGCTGATACTGTCGGCAGCAAGGAAATGTTGATGACCACCATTTCCGTGCCGCTGCTGGTGGACGGCAAATCCATCGGTGTAGTCGGTATCGACATCGCCCTCGACGCTTTGCAAGCGGCCGCGGTTGATTCCCAACGTGAACTGTTCAACAGCGCCGGGCACATGCTGATTGTGTCCGGCACCGGCGTAGTGGCCGCCTACAGCGTCGATGCAACGAAAGTCGGCAAGAGCATCGGCGATACGCTCGGTGCGGACGGCAAAGACATTCTGCAATTGCTCGGCAACGGTGCACCGAAGGTTCTCGAACAAGGCGACCTGATCCGCGCGGTTTATCCGGTCAGCCCGATTGCCGACGCCAAGCCCTGGGCCGTGGTGATCGACCTGCCCAAGCAAGTGTTGCTGGCCGACTCGGTCAAGCTGCAAACCGTCCTCGACGACGCCCAGCAAAGCGGCACGATCAAAGCCCTGTTGGTGGCGGTGATTGCCGGCGTGGTTGGCCTGTTGCTGATGTGGCTCACCGCCTCGGGCGTGACCCGGCCGATCGACAGCGTGGCGCAAATGCTCAAGGCGATTGCCAGCGGCGACGGCGACCTGACCCAACGCCTGCACTACAGCAAGAAGGATGAACTGGGCGAACTGGTCAGCTGGTTCAACCGCTTCCTCGACAAGCTGCAACCGACCATTGCGCAGATCAAACAGAGCATCACCGACGCCCGCGGCACGGCCGATCAGTCGTCCGAGATCGCCCGCCAGACCAGCGAAGGCATGCAGGTGCAGTTCCGCGAAATCGACCAGGTCGCCACCGCGTCCAACGAAATGAGCGCCACCGCCCACGACGTCGCCAACAGCGCGTCGAACGCGGCCAATGCCGCCAAAGGTGCCGATCAGTCGGCCCGCGACGGCATGCAGATCATCGAGCGCAGCACCCGCGACATCAATCAACTGGCCGAGGAAGTCAGCAAGGCCGTGACCGAAGTCGAAGCCTTGGCGGTGAACAGTGAGCAGATCGGCTCGGTGCTGGAAGTGATCCGCAGCATCGCCGAGCAAACCAACCTGCTGGCGCTCAACGCGGCGATTGAAGCTGCCCGTGCCGGTGAAAGCGGTCGCGGCTTTGCGGTGGTGGCCGATGAAGTACGCAACCTGGCCAAACGCACCCAGGACTCGGTGGAGGAAATCCGTTCGGTGATCGAGCGCATCCAGAGCGGCACGCGCGGCGTGGTCGCGACCATGCATTCGAGCCAGACCCAGGCCCACAGCAACGCCGGGCAGATTCAGCAAGCGGTGCAGGCCTTGGGCAAAATCAGTGACGCCGTGACCGTGATCAGCGACATGAACCTGCAAATCGCCAGCGCCGCCGAGCAACAAAGTGCCGTGGCCGAAGAGGTCAACCGCAACGTCTCGGCGATCCGCACCGTCACCGAAACCCTGACCGGCCAGGCCACTGAATCGGCGCAGATCAGCAGCCAACTCAACTCCCTGACCACTCACCAGATGAAACTGATGGACCAGTTCCGCGTGTAATCGAGATTCCCCTTGTAGGAGCGAGCCTGCTCGCGATAGCTGACTGACCTGCAATGCAGATGTCACCTGATCCACCGCTATCGCGAGCAAGCTCGCTCCTACAGGGGGATTTCATCTGGCCTTTAAAGTTTTTGATTTAATATCTGGCTCTCTCCCGGAGGGCCTTCGATGACTGATCTGCTCACGCCCATTCAAGTCGCACTCGGCTTGCCCCACACCCCGATCCCATTCACCTCCCGCGGCGCCTTGCCCTCGGCGTTCGCCGTCACCGACCTGGCCTGTGCCAGCATCGCCGCTGCCGGCCAGGCTGTCAGCGAACTGCTGCACCAGCAAACCGGACGCCTGCCCAACCTTGAAGTCGACCGACGCCTGGCGTCGTTCTGGTTCTCGACATCGATCCGCCCGACAGGTTGGAGCCTCCCACCGATGTGGGACCCGGTCGCCGGTGACTACGCCGCGCGCGATGGCTGGATTCGCCTGCACACCAACGCCCCCCATCACCGTGCGGCGGCGGAACGCGTGCTCGGCGTCTGCGCCGACCGAGCAGCGATGGCAGGCAAAGTCGCGCAATGGACCAAAAACGATCTGGAGCAGGCTGTCGTCGAGGCCGGTGGCTGTGCCGCAGAAATGTACAACCGAGATCAATGGCACGCACACCCACAAGGCATGGCAGTCAACGCTGAACCGTTGATTCAGTTCACACGCAACCACAGCCAATGCGTCAAGCCATGGCAAGGCTCGGTTGCCCGACCGTTGGCCGGCATCAAGGTGCTGGATTTGACCCGAGTGTTGGCGGGGCCCATTGCCAGTCGGTTTCTGGCCGGTCTCGGCGCCGACGTGTTGCGCATCGACCCGCCGACATGGGATGAGCCAGGCGTCGTGCCCGAAGTCACCCTGGGCAAGCGCTGTGCGCGTCTCGACCTTCACGACAAGGCGGATCGCGCCGTGTTCGAAGCCTTGCTCAAAGACGCCGACATTGTGCTCCACGGCTACCGCGCCGATGCGCTGGAGCGCCTTGGGTATGGCGCGGTTTACCGGCAGCAGTTGAGCCCTGGCCTGATCGACGTCTGCCTCAATGCCTACGGCTGGAGCGGTCCGTGGCTGCACCGGCGAGGTTTCGACAGCCTGGTGCAGATGAGCACAGGCATTGCGCAGGCGGGCATGACCTGGAAGCAGGCGGACAAGCCGACGCCATTACCGGTGCAGGCCCTCGATCACGCCACCGGGTATCTGATGGCGGCCAGTGCGATCCGCTTGCTGGCCGAATGTTTGAGCGGCGGCGTTGGAGGTTCGGCGCGATTGTCGTTGGCACGTACGGCGAGGTTGTTGATCGAGGCCGGGGCCGGGTCCGATGAGCCGTTGCGGGATGAGGATCAAAAGGATCAGGGAATGGAGATCGAGCAGACGCCGTGGGGGCCGGCGCATCGCTTGCGGGTTCCGCTGAAGATCGATGGGACGCCGTTGCAGTGGTCATTGTCGGCGACGCCATTGGGTTCTCATCGCGCTCAGTGGTGATGCCCGAATAGTCTTCGCCGGCAAGCCGGCTCCTACAGTTGTCGGCACACGTCCCGCGTTTAATTGTAGGAGCTGGCTTGCCAGCGAAAGCGCCTGACCGTTCACCACAGATCCGGAATCAGCTCAATCCTCCCGACTCAACGCGGTCCACAACAACTGCGTCGCATACCTCGATAAGGCCGCCACGCCTCGGCACGCGACAACAGCTGTCGAGCCGTCACCGACCCACCTTCCAGCGCCGCACAATTTCATAGACTCAGTAACCCGCTGTACAACCCATACGCTGCCAACCCGGCCCCGCTGATGACGCAGGCAAAAATGCCCTTCTCTGCGAGCGTGAACAGTGGCTTGCCTTGCTCATGCCGGGCTTTGGCAAACAGGATCACGCCGGGCGCATACAGCAATGCCGAGAGCAGCAGATATTTCAAGCCACCGGCGTACAACAACCACACCGCGTAACCCAGGGCGATACCGGCGATCAACAGATCCTTGGATCGCTCAGCCGGTGAGTTTTCGTAGGTTTCGCCGCGCCCGCTCAACAACACCGCATACGCCGCCGACCACAGATACGGCACCAGGATCATCGACGAGGCGAGGTAGATCAGGCTGGTGTAGGTGCCGGCGGAAAACAGCGTGATCAGCAAAAACAGCTGGATCATCAGGTTGGTCATCCACAGCGCATTGACCGGCACATGGTTGGCGTTTTCCTTGGTCAGAAACGCCGGCATGGTCTTGTCTTTGGCCGTGGCAAAGAGGATCTCGGCGCACAGCAGCGCCCAGGACAACAAGGCGCCGAGCAACGAGATCGCGAGGCCGACGCTGATCAGCAACGCCCCCCACCGGCCGACGATATGTTCCAGCACCGAGGCCAGTGACGGGTTCTGCAACTTGGCCAGTTCCGGCTGAGTCATGATCCCCAGCGACAACACGTTCACCAGCACCAACAGCGCCAGCACCCCGAGAAACCCGATGACCGTTGCCCGGCCTACGTCCGAGCGTTTCTCCGCGCGCGCCGAATACACACTGGCGCCTTCGATGCCGATAAACACGAACACGGTGACCAGCATCATGTGCCGCACCTGGTCCATTACGCTGCCGAACTGCGGATTGCCATGCCCCCAGATGTCCCGGGTAAAGATGTCAGCCTTGAACGCCACGGCGGCGATCACGATGAACATGATCAGCGGCACGATCTTGGCCACCGTGGTCACCAGGTTGATGAGCGCCGCCTCCTTGATCCCGCGCAGCACCACAAAATGCACGGTCCACAACAACACCGAAGCGCAGCCGATGGCGATGGGGGTGTTACCCTGCCCAAACACCGGAACGAAGTAGCCGAGGGTGCTGAACAGCAGGACAAAGTAGCCAACGTTACCCAGCCAGGCGCTGATCCAGTAACCCCACGCCGACGAAAACCCCATGTAGTCGCCGAACCCGGCCTTGGCGTAGGCGTACACACCGGAATCCAGTTCGGGCTTGCGATTGGCCAGGGTCTGGAACACGAACGCCAGCGTCAGCATGCCCACGGCCGTGATCGCCCAACCGATCATGATGGCTCCGGCATCGGCCTGAACCGCCATGTTCTGCGGCAGGGAAAAAATCCCGCCGCCGATCATCGATCCCACCACCAGCGCGATCAGTGCGTTCAGGCGAAGTTTTTGCGGCGCTTGCGACATGGCTGCGTCTCCGGGAGGCAACAGGGTGCGTATCCAAATGAGTGAAGCGTAATAACGATTATTGAATAACGCCAACCAGCCGCCTATTTACACGCACAAAACGGCTATATAACCGTCGACGACAATCGTTTTACTTACAACTTTCTTATTAAAAGAATATTTCACAAAAGACATTTACAAAAAATTGCGCAATAGAACTATCGCGATAACTCAAACCAAATAAAAACACTATCCGATAAATGCGAAAAAGGCTCTGGAATGCGGATTACAGACAAATCGTAATGGCACTCTGCCGATAATTACTGAATACACCAATGCACTGATCCACGTCAGTTAATTTAATAACCATCAGACTTAGCCTTTCCACTCTTCCCCTGCATTGGTGCCATGCAATGTCTGCATCCCCCGGAAAACTGAAACTCGGCGCATTGGTTGCGCT
Organism: Pseudomonas sp. C32; assembly: GCF_030417915.1. NCBI lineage: Bacteria > Pseudomonadati > Pseudomonadota > Gammaproteobacteria > Pseudomonadales > Pseudomonadaceae > Pseudomonas > Pseudomonas sp. C32. The sequence goes on from NZ_JAUHUK010000010.1 coordinate 152,035, forward strand.
GGTTGTTGGTTCAATGATTGGTGGCGGGATCTTTTCCCTGCCGCAAAACATGGCCGCCAGTGCCGATGTCGGCGCCATTCTGATCGGTTGGGCCATTACGGCCGTCGGTATGCTCACCCTCGCCTTTGTGTTCCAGACACTGGCCAATCGCAAACCCAATCTCGACGGCGGGGTCTACGCCTACGCCAAGGCCGGGTTTGGCGACTACATGGGTTTCTCGTCGGCGTGGGGCTACTGGATCAGTGCCTGGCTGGGCAACGTCGGCTATTTCGTCCTGTTGTTCAGCACCCTGGGCTACTTCTTCCCGATTTTCGGGGAGGGTAATACGCCAGCGGCGGTGATCGGGGCGTCGGTGCTGCTCTGGGCGGTGCACTTCCTCGTGCTGCGCGGCATCAAGGAAGCGGCGTTCATCAACCTGGTGACCACGGTCGCCAAGATCGTGCCGCTGGTGCTGTTCATGCTGATCGCGGTGTTCGCCTTCAAACTGGACATCTTCACCGCCGACATCTGGGGCTTCAAGAACCCGGACCTGGGCAGCGTGATGGACCAGGTGCGCAAAATGATGCTGGTCACCGTGTGGGTGTTCATCGGCATCGAAGGCGCGAGCATCTTCTCGGCCCGGGCGGAGAAACGCAGCGACGTGGGTAAAGCCACGGTCATCGGCTTCGTCACCGTGCTGCTGTTCCTGGTGCTGGTGAACGTGCTGTCGCTGGGGATCATGACTCAGCCGGAACTGGCCAAGTTGCAGAACCCGTCGATGGCTGCGGTGCTGGAACATGTGGTCGGTCACTGGGGCGCGGTGCTGATCAGCGTCGGCTTGATCATCTCGCTGCTCGGGGCTTTGCTGTCGTGGGTCCTGCTGTGTGCGGAGATCATGTTCGCCGCCGCCAAGGACCACACCATGCCGGCCTTCCTGCGCAAGGAAAACGCCAACCACGTACCGGTCAATGCCTTGTGGCTGACCAACGCCATGGTGCAGATCTTCCTGGTGATCACGCTGTTTTCGGCCAGCACCTACCTGTCGCTGATCTACCTCGCCACGTCGATGATTCTGGTGCCTTACCTGTGGTCGGCGGCCTACGCCCTGCTGTTGGCGGTGCGCGGTGAAACCTACGAAGGTGCGCTGGCCGCACGCAAGAAAGACCTGTTCATCGGCGCCGTGGCCCTGATCTACGCGGTCTGGCTGATCTACGCCGGCGGCATCAAGTACCTGCTGCTCTCGGCCCTGCTCTACGCCCCCGGCGTGATCCTGTTCGCCAAGGCCAAGTTTGAAATGAACAAACCGGTTTTCACCAACATCGAGAAGCTGATTTTCGCCGCAGTGGTCGCGGGCGCCCTGGTGGCGGCCTACGGACTCTACGACGGCTTCCTGACCCTGTAACACACGTCTTTGTCATCTGGAGGAACACTGCAATGACCATGGAAAAGTACGGCGTACATTCCGAGGCAGGCAAACTGCGCAAAGTCATGGTTTGCTCGCCAGGGCTAGCCCATCAGCGGCTGACCCCGAACAACTGCGACGAACTGCTGTTCGATGACGTGCTGTGGGTGGCCCAGGCCAAGCGTGACCATTTCGACTTCGTCACCAAGATGCGTGAACGCAACATCGATGTGCTGGAAATGCACAACCTGTTGACCGACATCGTCGCCATTCCCGAAGCTTTGGACTGGATCCTGGAGCGCAAGATCACCGCCAATTCGGTGGGCCTGGGTCTGATCAATGAAACCGCTTCGTGGCTGCGCAGCCTGGAGCCGCGCAAGGTCGCCGACTACCTGATCGGTGGCGTTTCGGGCGACGATTTGCCGAGCAGTTTCGGTGGCAAGGCCATCGAGATGTACCGCGACTTTGTTGGCCACTCCAGCTTCATTCTGCCGCCGCTGCCCAACACCCAGTTCACCCGCGACACCACCTCCTGGATCTACGGCGGTGTCACGCTCAACCCGATGTACTGGCCGGCGCGCCGTCAGGAAACCCTGCTGGCCACCGCCATCTACAAATTCCACCCCGAGTTCACCAACGCCGACTTCCAGATCTGGTACGGCGATCCAGACCTGGAGCACGGCCACTCCACGCTCGAAGGCGGTGACGTGATGCCGATCGGCAACGGCGTGGTGTTGATCGGCATGGGCGAGCGCTCATCGCGCCAGGCCATTGCCCAACTGGCGGTGAACCTGTTCAAAAACAAGGCCGTCGAGAAAGTGATCGTCGCTGGCCTGCCGAAGTCCCGCGCGGCGATGCACCTGGACACCGTCTTCAGCTTCTGCGATCGCGACTTGGTCACGATCTTCCCGGAAGTGGTGAACCAGATTGTCGCCTTCACCCTGCGTCCCGATGAAAGCAAAGCGGATGGCATCGATATCCGCCGCGAAGAAACCAGCTTCCTCGATACCGTCGCCCAGGCCCTCAACCTCAAGGCGCTGCGCGTGGTGGAAACCGGTGGCAACAGCTACGCCGCCGAACGCGAGCAATGGGACGACGGCAACAACGTGGTGGCCCTGGAACCGGGCGTGGTCATCGGTTACGACCGCAACACCTACACCAACACCCTGCTGCGCAAGGCCGGTGTGGAAGTCATCACCATCAGCGCCGGCGAACTCGGCCGCGGACGGGGCGGTGGCCACTGCATGACCTGCCCGATCATCCGCGACCCGATCGACTACTAACCTGTTGACCTTGGCCGACGCGTATCCCGCGCGGCCAAGGGGATTACCCAAACCCAAGGAGATCCAAAATGGCGTTCAATATTCACAACCGCAATCTGCTGAGCCTGGAACACCACACCCCTCGCGAATTGCGCTACCTGCTCGACCTGTCCCGCGACCTCAAGCGCGCCAAGTACACCGGTACCGAACAGCAACACCTGAAGGGCAACAACATCGCCCTGATCTTCGAAAAGACCTCGACCCGCACCCGTTGCGCCTTCGAAGTCGCAGCCTATGACCAAGGCGCGAACGTCACCTACATCGACCCGAACTCTTCGCAGATCGGTCACAAGGAAAGCATGAAGGACACCGCCCGCGTGCTCGGGCGCATGTATGACGCCATCGAATACCGTGGCTACAAGCAGGAGATCGTCGAAGAGCTGGCCAAGTTCGCCGGCGTCCCGGTGTTCAACGGCCTGACCGATGAATACCACCCGACCCAAATGATCGCCGACGTGCTGACCATGCGCGAACACGCCGACAAGCCGATCCACGAGATCAGCTACGCGTACCTGGGCGATGCACGCAACAACATGGGCAACTCGCTGTTGCTGATCGGCGCCAAACTCGGCATGGACGTGCGCATCTGCGCGCCGAAAGCCCTGTGGCCGGCGGACGATCTGGTGGCCCGCTGCAAACAGTACGGCGAAGAAAGCGGCGCTCGCATCACCCTCACCGAAGACCCGAAAGAAGCGGTCAAGGGCGTGGACTTCATCCACACCGACGTCTGGGTGTCGATGGGCGAACCGGTCGAAGCCTGGGCCGAGCGCATCCAGCAATTGCTGCCGTACCAGGTCAACGCCGACCTGATGAAAGCCACCGGCAACCCGCGCACCAAGTTCATGCACTGCCTGCCGGCCTTCCACAACTGCGACACCAAGATCGGCAAACAGATTGCCGAGCAGTACCCGTTCCTGAACAACGGCATCGAAGTGACCGATGACGTGTTCGAGTCGCCAGCCTGCATCGCCTTCGAGCAAGCGGAAAACCGCATGCATACGATCAAGGCGATTCTGGTGTCGACCCTGGCTGATCTGTAAGCCATACAGCTCCCACTGACACGACATGGTCACTGTGGGAGTTGGCTTGCCTGCGATAGCCACGCCTCGGTGTCTCTGACCGACCGCAGCGATCCTATCGCGAGCAAGCTTGCTCCTACAGGGGATCGAGTTGTTTGCCTTTCCTCTGTTTAGAAGGACTGCACCATGCGTATCGTCGTAGCCCTGGGCGGCAACGCCCTGCTCCGCCGTGGTGAACCCATGACCGCTGACAACCAGCGCGCCAACATCCGGATCGCCACCGAACAGATCGCCAAGATCCACCCCGGCAACCAACTGGTCATCGCCCACGGCAATGGCCCGCAGGTTGGTCTGCTGTCATTGCAGGCGGCGGCCTACACCTCGGTTTCGCCCTATCCGCTGGACGTGCTCGGTGCCGAGACCGAAGGCATGATCGGCTACATCATCGAACAGGAACTGGGCAACCTGCTGGACTTCGAAGTGCCGTTCGCCACCTTGTTGACCCAGGTCGAAGTCGACGCCAACGACCCGGCCTTCAAGAACCCCACCAAACCCATCGGCCCGGTCTACACCAAAGCCGAGGCCGAAGCGCTCGCCGCTGAAAAAGGCTGGGCCATCGCCCCGGACGGCGACAAATATCGTCGCGTGGTTGCCAGCCCGAGACCGAAACGCATCTTCGAAATCCGTCCGATCAAGTGGCTGCTGGAAAAAAACAGCATCGTGATCTGCGCCGGTGGCGGCGGCATTCCCACCATGTACACGTCCCCCGGCAAACTGGAAGGCGTCGAGGCCGTCATCGACAAGGACTTGTGCTCGGCGCTGCTGGCCGAACAGCTGGAAGCCGATCTGCTGGTGATCGCCACCGACGTCAACGCGGCGTTCATCGACTTCGGCAAACCCACCCAGAAAGCCATCGCCCAGGCGCACCCCGATGAACTGGAAAAGCTCGGCTTCGCTGCCGGTTCCATGGGACCGAAGGTGCAGGCAGCTTGCGAATTTGCACGCCATACTGGAAAAATCGCAGTGATCGGCTCGCTGTCGGACATCGAATCGATCATTCTGGGCGTCGCGGGTACACGCATCAGCACCGCGACACGGGGCATTACTTACTTGTAGGGAGAGGTGTTTATGGCAACGTTTGATCCAGGTCACTTGCACATCGAGCGCCATGCGCTGAACAAGGATGATGTGAGCTACAACATCCACCTCGACTATGAAGTCAGCAAGAACCCCAAAGGGGAAAAAGGCATTCAGTTCACGATGCATGGCAGCATTCTGGGCAAGGAATTGAAGGAGCCCTTCTTTCTGCCCAAGGAAGAAGCCTACAACTTCGCCAGCAATGTGACGAAAATTGCCGAGAAACATGGCATTCCCAAGGAAAAAATCGCTATTGGTTCGACACACGAACATTACGACCTGATGTTCGAAGACATCCGCAAGCAACTGAATATGAAATCCGGTGACCCGATAGACCTCGAGAAATTCGAGTAAGCCCTATCCCTTGTAGGAGCTGGCTTGCCAGCGATGAACGATAACGCGGTATTACTGACATACCGCACCGTCCGAATCGCCAGCAAGCCGGCTCCTACAGGTGCTGTACCTGACTGCGGATTTCACCTCTACCCCTTCACCAAGGCATACTTGCCACCCTCCGCACAGCAGAACCCGAAACCGTCCATGCGTATCCACGTCAGCTTCATCGACCGCGTCGGCATTACCCAGGAAGTCCTGGCCCTGCTCGGCGGGCGCAATCTCAACCTGGATGCGGTGGAAATGGTTCCGCCCAACGTCTACATCGACGCCCCGACCCTGAGCCCGCAAGTCCTCGAAGAACTGCGCGATGCGCTGTTCAGCGTGCGTGGCGTACAAGCTGTGACGGTCGTCGACATCCTGCCCGGTCAGCGTCGGCACTTGCAGCTCGATGCACTGCTCGCCGCCATGACCGACCCGGTGCTAGCGCTGGACAGCGACGGCAACGTGCTGCTGGCCAACCCCGCGTTGATCGCCCTGTACGGCCGCGAACCGGCCGGTGAAAGCATCGCCGAACTGTTTGCCGACCCGGCCTTGCTCGACGCCCTGCTCGAACAGGGCTTTCGCCTGCCGCTGCGGGAAATCACCGTCAACGGCCAGACCTTGCTGCTGGACGCCACGCCGATCACCGACGCCGGCGCCCTGCTGACCCTGTATCAACCCAACCGCATCGGCGAACGCCTGTCCGCGTTGCACCACGATCATGCTGAAGGGTTTGACGCGTTGCTTGGCGAATCCCCGGTCATCCGCACCCTCAAGGCGCGCGCCCAGCGGGTGGCGGCACTGGATGCGCCGCTGCTGATTCAGGGTGAAACCGGCACCGGTAAAGAACTGGTCGCCCGCGCCTGCCATGCCATCAGCGCCCGGCACAGCTCACCGTTTCTGGCATTGAACTGTGCGGCATTGCCGGAGAACCTCGCCGAAAGCGAACTGTTCGGCTATGCGCCCGGTGCTTTCACCGGTGCGCAACGGGGCGGCAAGCCGGGGCTGATGGAACTGGCCAACCAGGGCACGGTGTTTCTCGACGAGATCGGCGAAATGTCGCCGTACTTGCAGGCCAAGTTGCTGCGGTTTCTCAACGACGGCAGTTTTCGCCGGGTGGGCGGTGATCGTGAGGTGAAGGTCAACGTGCGAATCCTCAGCGCGACCCATCGCGACCTGGAAAAAATGGTCAGTGAAGGCCTGTTCCGCGAAGACCTGTTTTATCGCCTCAACGTGCTCAATGTCGAAGTCCCTCCCCTGCGCGAGCGCGGCCAGGACATTTTGCTGCTGGCCCGTTACTTCATGCAGCAGGCCTGCGCGCAGATCCAGCGACCGATCTGTCGCCTGGCACCGGGCACGTATCCGGCACTGCTGGGCAACCGCTGGCCAGGCAACGTGCGACAACTGCAGAACGTGATTTTTCGCGCCGCCGCGATTTGCGAAAGCAGCCTGGTGGACATTGGCGATCTCGACATCGCCGGCACCTCGGTCGCTCGCCAGGGCGACCACGAAGTCGACAGCCTAGAACAGGCCATGGACGAGTTTGAGAAAACCCTGCTGGAAAAACTGTACACCAGCTACCCCTCGACCCGACAACTCGCGACCCGACTACAAACTTCCCACACCGCGATTGCCCATCGGTTGCGCAAGTACGGAATTCCCGGCAAGGCCTGAAAAGTCTGATGAACACCGACCTGTAGGAGCCGGCTTGCTGGCGATGGCGTCTGCAAAATCGCGATCGCCAGCAAGCCGGCTCCTACAGGTCGTGAATGTCCATGCATCGGAAAATCACGTCTAAAAACGACCCCCACCTGTACTGAAAGCGCTACAGCGGAACGATATCGCTACACCACTCCCCGATCACGGCCCTGCAAGGCTTTGATCCACCTCGCCTTTTATCCGTGACATGTGGCGTATCGATTTCGCTACAACCATCGAAATCCCGCGACCGCTAAATTCATATAAATCATTGATTTAAATAGAAAAACAAACATTGGCCGCGATCTTGCTATGTAGTCCCTCATAACCAGGGCATTGCCCCAGCATTCAATCGCGTCCACCAGACGAGTCTGGCCCCTTAGGAGTTTCCATGAGCGAGTTGCGTTTTACTGAATATCACGAATGGCTGCGCACCGAAGCTGACGGCAGCGTCACAGTCGGCATCACCGCTTTCGCACAAAACGCCTTAGGCGACGTGGTTTTCGTACAACTGCCTGAGCTGCAGTCCTACGACAAAGGCGCCGAAGCCGCCACCGTGGAATCCGTAAAGGCTGCCAGCGGCGTGTACATGCCGCTCGACGGCGAAGTGCTGGAAGTGAACCCGGCGCTGGACAGCAGCCCTGAACTGGTCAACGAAGATCCGCTGGGCGAAGGCTGGTTCTTCCGCTTCCAGCCAAGCGACGCCTCGGCAGTCGCCCAACTGCTGGATCAGGACGCCTACGACCGCCTGATCAAAGCCCAAGCCGAAGCCTGAGGAGCACAGACATGACTGAAGTGAATCCTGCTGTTGTAAATGTAAGTACCGCCAACGAATTCATCGCCCGTCACATCGGCCCGCGTGCCGGCGACGAGCAAGCCATGCTCAACAGCCTCGGCTTCGACTCCCTGGAAGCCCTGAGCGCCAGCGTCATTCCCGACAGCATCAAAGGCACCAGCGTCCTCGGCCTGGAAGACGGCCTGAGCGAAGCCGATGCCCTGGCTCTGATCAAGTCCATCGCCAGCAAGAACCAGCTGTTCAAGACCCACATCGGCCAGGGTTACTACGGCACCCACACGCCTTCGCCGATCCTGCGCAACCTGCTGGAAAACCCGGCCTGGTACACCGCTTACACCCCGTACCAGCCAGAAATTTCCCAGGGCCGTCTCGAAGCGCTGCTGAACTTCCAGACCCTGATCAGCGACCTCACCGGCCTGCCGATCGCCAACGCTTCCTTGCTCGACGAAGCCACCGCTGCTGCCGAAGCCATGACCTTCTGCAAACGCCTGAGCAAGAACAAGGGCAGCCACCAATTCTTCGCTTCCGCGCATTGCCACCCGCAAACCCTCGACGTACTGCGCACCCGTGCCGAGCCACTGGGCATCGACGTGGTGGTTGGCGACGAGCGTGAGCTGACCGACGTCAGCGCGTTCTTCGGCGCCCTGCTGCAATACCCGGCGAGCAACGGTGACGTGTTCGACTACCGCGAACTGACCGAACGCTTCCACGCTGCCAACGCTCTGGTCGCCGTAGCCGCTGATCTGCTGGCCCTGACCGTGCTGACCCCGCCAGGTGAATTCGGCGCCGACGTGGCCATCGGCAGCGCGCAACGCTTCGGCGTGCCGCTGGGCTTTGGTGGCCCGCACGCTGCTTACTTCTCCACCAAAGATGCGTTCAAGCGCGACATGCCGGGCCGTCTGGTCGGCGTGTCCGTGGACCGTTTCGGCAAGCCGGCCCTGCGCCTGGCCATGCAGACTCGTGAACAACACATCCGCCGCGAGAAAGCCACGTCCAACATCTGCACCGCGCAAGTGCTGCTGGCCAACATCGCCAGCATGTACGCCGTGTACCACGGCCCGAAAGGCCTGACTCAGATCGCCAACCGCGTGCATCACCTGACCGCGATCCTGGCCAAGGGTTTGAACGCGCTGGGCTTGAACGTTGAACAAGAAAACTTCTTCGACACCCTGACCCTGGCCACTGGCGCCAACACCGCCAAGCTACACGAAAAGGCCCGCACCCAGCAGATCAACCTGCGCGTGGTCGACGCCGAACGCCTGGGCCTGTCCCTCGACGAAACCACCACCCAGGCCGACGTTGAAACCCTGTGGGGCATCTTCGCCGACGGTAAAGCACTGCCAGATTTCGCCGCCCTTGCCGCTTCGGTGGTCAGCACGATCCCGGCCGCGCTGGTGCGTCAATCGCCGATCCTCAGCCACCCGGTGTTCAACCGTTACCACTCGGAAACCGAGCTGATGCGCTACCTGCGCAAGCTCGCCGACAAAGACCTGGCCCTGGACCGCACCATGATCCCGCTGGGTTCGTGCACCATGAAACTCAACGCCGCCAGCGAAATGATCCCGGTGACCTGGGCCGAATTCGGCGCCCTGCACCCGTTCGCCCCGGCCGAGCAAAGCGCCGGCTACCAGCAACTGACCGATGAACTGGAAGCGATGCTCTGCGCCGCCACCGGTTACGACTCGATCTCGCTGCAACCGAATGCCGGTTCCCAAGGTGAATACGCCGGCCTGCTGGCCATTCGTGCTTACCACCAGAGCCGTGGCGAAGACCGTCGCGACATCTGCCTGATCCCGTCGTCGGCCCACGGCACCAACCCGGCCACCGCACAAATGGCTGGCATGCGCGTCGTCGTTACCGCGTGCGATGCCCGTGGCAACGTTGATATCGAAGACCTGCGCGCCAAGGCCATCGAGCACCGCGAACACCTCGCTGCTTTGATGATCACTTACCCGTCGACTCACGGCGTGTTCGAAGAAGGCATCCGCGAAATCTGCGGCATCATTCATGACAACGGCGGCCAGGTGTACATCGACGGCGCCAACATGAACGCAATGGTCGGCCTCTGCGCACCGGGCAAGTTCGGCGGCGACGTCTCGCACCTGAACCTGCACAAGACCTTCTGCATCCCACACGGCGGTGGCGGCCCGGGCGTCGGCCCGATCGGCGTGAAATCGCACCTGACCCCGTTCCTGCCGGGCCACGCCCAGATGGAACGCAAGGAAGGCGCGGTCTGCGCAGCACCGTTCGGCAGCGCGAGCATTCTGCCGATCACCTGGATGTACATTCGTATGATGGGCGGCGCGGGTCTCAAGCGTGCTTCGCAGCTGGCGATCCTCAATGCCAACTACATTTCCCGTCGCCTCGAAGAGCACTATCCAGTGCTGTACACCGGCAGCAATGGCCTGGTGGCGCACGAGTGCATTCTGGATCTGCGCCCGTTGAAAGACAGCAGCGGCATCAGCGTCGATGACGTCGCCAAGCGTCTGATCGATTTCGGTTTCCACGCCCCGACCATGTCGTTCCCGGTGGCCGGCACGCTGATGATCGAGCCGACCGAAAGCGAATCCAAGGAAGAACTGGACCGCTTCTGCGACGCCATGATCCGCATCCGCGAAGAAATCCGCGCCGTGGAAAACGGTACCCTGGACAAAGAAGACAACCCACTGAAAAACGCTCCGCACACAGCGGCAGAGCTGGTCGGTGAGTGGTCCCACCCGTACAGCCGCGAACAGGCCGTTTACCCGGTTGCCTCGCTGATCGAAGGCAAGTACTGGCCGCCGGTCGGTCGTGTCGACAACGTCTTCGGCGATCGCAACCTGGTCTGCGCCTGCCCGTCGATCGAAAGCTACGCTTAAACGAATGAGGGGCGGGTACGCTCGCCCCCACTTTCAACAACACCGCATTCCCCTGTAGGAGCTGGCTTGCCAGCGATGAGGATGGATCAGCCTACATTTTTGTTGCCTGACACACCGTCATCGCTGGCAAGCCAGCTCCCACAAGGATTGCATCAAGCCTGACATTCCGCGAATTCCTATAACAAGAAACCGGAGAACAACTCATGTCGTTAAGCGTGTTCGACCTGTTCAAGATTGGCATCGGCCCCTCCAGCTCCCACACCGTCGGCCCGATGCGCGCCGCTGTGCGCTTCGTCGAAGGCTTGCGTCGCGAAAAGCTGCTTGAAGCCACCGCCTGCGTCAAAGTCGAGCTGTACGGCTCGCTCGGCGCTACCGGCAAAGGCCACGGCAGCGACAAGGCCGTGCTGCTGGGCCTTGAAGGCGAACACCCGGACACCGTCGACACCGAAACCGTCGCTGCGCGCCTGCACGAAATCCGCGCTAACGGACGCTTGAACCTGCTCGGCGAACACAGCATTGCGTTCAACGAGAAAGAACACCTGGCGATGATTCGCAAACCGTTGGCCTATCACCCCAACGGCATGATCTTTCGTGCCTTCGACGCCGCGGGTCTGCAAATCCGCAGCCGCGAGTACTATTCGGTTGGCGGCGGTTTTGTCGTCGATGAAGACGCTGCCGGCGCCGACCGTATCGTCGAAGACGCCACACCCCTGACCTTCCCGTTCAAAAGCGCCAAGGATTTGCTCGGTCATTGCACCAAGTACGGGCTGTCGATCAGCCAGGTGATGCTGACCAACGAAAGCGCCTGGCGCCCGGAAGCGGAAACCCGCGCCGGCCTGTTGAAAATCTGGCAAGTAATGCAGGACTGCGTCGCCGCCGGTTGCCGCAACGAAGGCATCCTGCCCGGCGGCCTGAAGGTCAAACGACGGGCCGCCGCGCTGCACCGGCAACTGTGCAAGAACCCCGAATCAGCATTGCGCGACCCACTGTCAGTACTCGACTGGGTCAACCTCTACGCGCTGGCGGTCAACGAAGAAAACGCCAATGGCGGGCGCGTCGTGACCGCGCCGACCAATGGCGCCGCCGGGATCATTCCCGCCGTGCTGCATTACTACATGCGATTTATCCCCGGCTCGAACGACGACGGCGTCGTGCGCTTTCTGCTGACGGCTGCGGCCATCGGCATTCTGTACAAGGAAAACGCCTCGATCTCTGGCGCCGAAGTCGGCTGTCAGGGCGAAGTTGGCGTGGCGTGTTCGATGGCTGCGGGCGCTTTGTGCGAAGTCCTCGGCGGCACCGTACAGCAAGTGGAAAACGCCGCGGAAATCGGCATGGAACACAACCTCGGCCTGACCTGTGACCCGATTGGCGGGCTGGTGCAAGTGCCGTGTATCGAGCGCAACGCCATGGGCTCGGTCAAGGCCATCAATGCCGTGCGCATGGCCCTGCGCGGTGACGGGCAACACTTCGTCTCCCTCGACAAGGTCATCCGCACCATGCGCCAGACCGGCGCCGACATGAAAAGCAAATACAAGGAAACCGCCCGTGGCGGTTTGGCGGTCAACATTATCGAGTGCTGATGTGCGCTCATCTGCACAACTCTTCAGGAGCTGAATATGTCCACCGAACAACTGTTGAAAACCCCGTTGCACGCCCTGCATATCGAACTCGGCGCACGCATGGTGCCGTTCGCCGGCTACGACATGCCTGTGCAGTACCCGTTGGGCGTGATGAAAGAACACCAGCACACCCGCGATCAGGCCGGCCTGTTCGACGTCTCGCACATGGGCCAGATCCGCCTGACCGGCGCCGACGCCGCCAAGGCCCTGGAAACCCTGGTGCCGGTGGACATCATCGACCTGCCGGTGGGTATGCAGCGCTACGCCATGTTTACCAACGAGACGGGCGGCATCCTCGACGACCTGATGGTTGCCAACCTGGGTAACGACGAACTGTTCCTGGTGGTCAACGCCGCCTGCAAGGATCAAGACCTGGCGCACCTGCGCAAGCACATTGGCGAACAGTGCACCATTGAACCGCTGTTCGAAGAACGTGCCCTGCTGGCCCTGCAAGGCCCGGCCGCCGTCACCGTGCTGGCACGTCTGGCGCCTGACGTTGCGAAGATGACCTTCATGCAGTTCGCCCGCGTCAACCTGCTGGGCGTGGAGTGCTTTGTCAGCCGCTCCGGTTACACCGGTGAAGACGGTTTTGAAATCTCCGTACCGGCCGACAGCGCCGAAGCCCTGGCCCGTGCGCTGCTGGCCGAACCGGAAGTCGAGGCCATCGGCCTGGGTGCCCGCGACTCCCTGCGCCTTGAGGCGGGTTTGTGCCTGTACGGCCACGACATGAACACCGACACCACCCCCATCGAAGCGAGCCTGCTGTGGGCGATCTCCAAGCCACGTCGTGCCGATGGCGCGCGTGCCGGCGGCTTCCCTGGCGCTGAAAGCGTATTCGCCCAGCAACAAGGCGGTGTCAGCCGCAAGCGTGTTGGCCTGCTACCACAGGAACGCACCCCTGTGCGCGAAGGCGCCGAAATCGTCAACGAAGCCGGCGAGATCATTGGCAGCGTCTGCAGCGGCGGTTTCGGGCCGACGCTGGGTGGTCCACTTGCGATGGGTTACGTCGACAGCGCCTATGTCGCGCTGGACACGCCTGTTTGGGCGATTGTTCGTGGGAAAAAGGTGCCTTTGCTTGTAAGCAAAATGCCATTTGTTCCGCAACGCTACTATCGTGGCTGATTAACTGTTCCTATAAGTAACGCGGTTGCGTTAACAGTGCACTAATGTGTAACGCAGCCGCCATAAAACAGTGCACTGTATTAGCTCTAAGCTTCGATTATGAACTTTGCTTATAACGATCGAACACATTTGAACAACACAAGTGTATAAGGCACCCGGCGGACTGACTAAATGCCATCAAGCTGAGCAAATACGGGCCTTCTGCGGGGGCTTGTTTTTTCTCCCGTAGTTGGCGTAGAGTTTGTTCACTGTGTTTGCATGGGTCGCTTGGAATCGTGACCTGGGCAGTAGCCTACAAGTTAGCTACATCCCGTTCGACGTCTTCTTACTCTCCTGCAACCAGCCCCAGTACTCTTTCATGTGAAGGAGACTGTCACTAATTCTTGCGTCAAAGGAAATAAGAAATGTCCCAACGTCAGAGCGGTACCGTCAAGTGGTTTAACGACGAGAAAGGTTTTGGTTTTATCACTCCTGAAAGCGGTCCGGATCTGTTCGTACATTTCCGTGCCATCCAGGGCAACGGTTTCAAGAGCCTGAAAGAAGGCCAGAAAGTGACTTTCATCGCCGTGCAGGGCCAGAAAGGCATGCAGGCTGACGAAGTACAAGCAGAAGCCTAATCTTCTGTAACGAAAAAGCCCCTGATGCTGACATCAGGGGCTTTTTTGTGCGTGTAAATCCGTAAAATGGCTTTCTTTTTCCGCCGAGAGCCTGCCATGTCGAAACACCTGCTTACCCCCCAGGGCGATTTTCCCGCTGCGGGCCTGGGTCGTCGCCTGGCAGCGATGTTCTACGACTTCCTGCTGTGCACTGCCCTGCTGATCGTCACCAGCGGCATCTACAAGATGATTCAGATGGCGATCCTCGGCGAAGAAAAAATGCGCACCCTGACCGAAGCCGGGGCGCTGGACGGTGATCCTTTGCTCTCGACGGTCCTGCTGTTTGTGTTGTTTGGGTTCTTCGCCAAATTCTGGACGTACACCGGACAGACGCTGGGCATGCAGGTCTGGTGCATCCGTGTTCAGAATGCCGACGGCTCCTCCATCAGCCTGTGGCAGGCGTTACTGCGCTTTGTGGTGTCGATCGCCTCGCTGCTGTGCGTGGGCCTTGGATTCTTCTGGTCGCTGTTCGACAAGCAGAAGCGCAGCTGGCATGACATGTACTCCAATACCCAGCTGGTGCGGATTCCGAAGAAGACCAAGTAACGCCCACAAAAAAAGATCGCAGCCTTCGGCAGCTCCTACAGGGTCTCGTTTGCACCTGTAGGAGCTGCCGAAGGCTGCGATCTTTTGCTTTTAAGCGTTACCGGCCAGCTTCATCCGTGCAGCCTGAGTGAAATCCAGCATCCGCTTCAACGGTCGGATCGCCTGCGGAATCAGGGCCGGATCCACAAAGATCTCGTTCGTCCCTTCCTTCAAGCTCTTCAGCGTGCGCTCAAGGGTATTCATCGCCATCCATGGGCAATGCGCGCAACTGCGGCACGCGGCGCCGTTACCAGCCGTAGGCGCTTCGATAAAGACCTTGTCCGGGCACAGCTGCTGCATCTTGTAGAAGATGCCGCGGTCGGTCGCAACAATCAGCGTCTTGTTCGGCAGGCGCTGTGCCGCCGCGATCAACTGACTGGTCGAACCCACGGCGTCCGCCAGTTCGATGACCGAGGTCGGCGACTCCGGGTGCACCAGGATCGCTGCATCGGGATACAGCGCCTTCATGTCTTCGAGCTGCTTGGACTTGAACTCTTCGTGAACGATGCAGGCACCGTCCCACAGCAGCATGTCGGCACCGGTCTGGCGCTGAATGTAGGTGCCCAGGTGTTTGTCCGGGCCCCAGATAATGGTTTCGCCGTTGTCCATCAGGCTTTCGACGATCTCCAGCGCGCAGCTTGAAGTCACGACCCAGTCCGCCCGGGCTTTGACCGCCGCGGAGGTGTTGGCATACACCACCACCGTGCGCTCTGGATGCTGATCGCAGAACGCCGAAAACTCATCGACCGGGCAACCCAGGTCCAGCGAGCAGGTCGCCTCCAGGGTTGGCATCAGGATGCGTTTTTCAGGATTGAGGATCTTGGCCGTCTCGCCCATGAATTTCACGCCGGCGACGACCACGGTCTTGGCCGGGTGAGCATTACCGAAGCGAGCCATTTCCAGCGAGTCGGAAACGCAACCACCGGTTTCTTCGGCCAGAGCCTGAATCACCGGATCGCAATAGAAGTGTGCGACCAGCACCGCATCCTGAGCCTTGAGCTCGGCAGCGATGGCAGCGCGATAGTAAGCCTCTTCGTCAGCGGTCAGCGGCTTGGGCTGCTTGGCATCGAGGTGGGCTTGAACCAGAAGGCGTTCGGAAATCTGCGTCATGTTCGCAAGACCTGCAGGCGCATTCGCGCGAAAGTCGAGTATACACCCGGCTCCGGACCCTTCAGGGTACCGCCGGGAAAGTGAGTATTCATCAGGCACGGACAGCGTTGAAGCTGCGCAAGGCTACAGAATATCCGACGGATGCAAAAGATGATTCTGACCTGTGCCCCTGCAGGCGTACCACGACATACAGACCGAACACAAAAAACCGTGGCCACGCCCCGCGGATGCATGGGCTGCCAATACTCTATTGGCAAACAAAGCAGGCTCCTGGAGAAAGCCCGACAGAGCGGCGAGCCTTCAACGATTTGACACCGCATTTGATTTTTCAATAAGCCCCGCCAGTTTTCAGTTTGTCCAAAGCAGCGTACCGCCGCATAAATGATGCTTTGTTTTAGCCAAGGCTCTGTTATGGAAAACGTTCGAACCTCAAGCACCCACGCCGTCTGGCTGATGGTCAGCATCGTGTTGGTGGCGCTAAACCTGCGGCCCTCGATGGCTGCCGTCGGGCCGTTGCTGTCAGCCATTCGCAGCGAGGTCCCCCTGAGCTTCAGCACCGCCTCGCTGCTGACCATGTTGCCGGTCATGGCCATGGGCTTGGCCATGTTCCTGGGCATGCGCATCGCCCTGCGCATCGGTGAGCACCGCACCATTGTGTTGTCGCTGTTGATCATCGGTATCGCCACCGCCTCGCGCTTGTACCTGGACAGCGCCGCCGAACTGATTATCAGCGCGGTGTTGGCCGGGCTCGGCATCGCGCTGATCCAGGCGGTGATGCCGGCGCTGATCAAGTCGCGCTACGCCGACAACGTCTCGCTGTTCATGGGCCTGTATGTCACGTCGATCATGGGCGGGGCGGCGCTTGCCGCGTCGTTTTCGCCGCTTGTCCTGACCCAGACCGGCAGCTGGCGCATCGGCCTGGCGATCTGGGCACTGTTGGCGTTGGTCGCCTTGGGTTGCTGGTACGCCCAGCGCGCAGCCGTGACACCATTGCCCGAAGCCCCTGTTCGGCAGCAAGCGTCATTCTTCAGCAATTCTCGGGCTTGGCTGCTGGCGATTTTCTTCGGCCTGGGCACCGCCTCCTACACCTGTGTACTGGCCTGGCTGGCCCCGTACTACGTGGAAAAAGGTTGGAGTGAACAACACGCGGGCCTGCTGCTGGGGTTCCTTACGGCCATGGAAGTGCTCTCCGGCCTCGTCACCCCGGCAATTGCCAACCGCAGCCAGGATAAACGCGTGGTCCTCGCCGTGTTACTGGTCCTGATCATGGCCGGCTTCTGCGGCCTGATCCTCAGCCCGGAACGCTTCAGCCTGTTGTGGCCTTGCCTGTTGGGCCTGGGTATCGGCGGCCTGTTCCCGATGAGCTTGATCGTATCCCTCGACCACTTGGACAACCCGCGACGGGCCGGTGGCCTGGCCGCGTTCGTGCAAGGCATCGGCTACCTGATCGCCGGGCTTTCGCCATTGATTGCCGGGATGATCCGCGATCAGCTGGGCAGCTTCGAATGGGCCTGGTGGTCGCTCGCCGCCGTCATGGCGTTGATGCTCCTGATGGTCCTGCGCTTCAATCCCAAGCAATACGCGCGGCATATCAGCTAGTCGACGAAGACAGGCCACTGGCGCCCGGGGCTGCATTCGACGCAGCCCCGGTTTTGACAGTCCACCGATGACGGCAGACCGTTTTGTCCATCATGACGTTCCGACCCGCAACACAGGAATAAGACCTTGATGAAAAACGTCGGTTTTGCAGCCGCTCACTGGGGCATGCTCATTTGGGCGATGCTGATCGCCTCGTCGTTCTTTGCCTCGACGCATTCAGGCGCTGACCTGCGACGAGAACACGTTCAGCCATCGTCGACCACCGGCAGGTCTACCGAACTTCACGCTGGACATGATGTGGAGCGAAAAGCCGAGCCAGGACAGTGCCAACAGCTGGTTTCGCGCACAGATCATCAAGGTATGTGCCGAGGACGGCCTGCTTTAATCAGCCAAGAATCGCTCGAGTCGTCGAGCGGTTCAGGCCTGGCTCTTCATCAGGCAAAAAAAAACCCGGAAATCCTCACTTTCGTGGGCCTTCCGGATTTTCTAAACCGCCAAATATGGTGGGTCGTGTGGGATTCGAACCTACGACCAATTGGTTAAAAGCCAACTGCTCTACCAACTGAGCTAACGACCCGCTGTGTGGTGGCGCGTATAATACTGATTTTTAAGGACTATTCAACACCTATTTTGAAATAAATCAAAAATAAGGGGTTGGATCGCTGATTCCGGCTGCCGCGAAGCCTTCTGCACGCAGTCGGCAGCTGTCGCACTTGCCGCATGCGCGGCCGTTATCATCGGCCTGATAGCAGGAAACGGTCAGACCGTAATCCACGCCCAGCTTCACACCCGCCTGGACGATCTGCGCCTTGCTGAGGTTTTGCAGCGGTGCCTGGATGCGGAAACCATTGCCCTCGACACCGGCCTTGGTGGCCAGATTGGCCATGCGCTCGAAAGACTCGATGAACTCCGGACGGCAATCCGGATAACCGGAGTAGTCCACCGCATTCACACCGATGAAGATGTCGCGTGCGCCAAGCACTTCAGCCCAGCCCAACGCCAGAGACAGGAACACCGTGTTACGCGCAGGCACGTAAGTCACCGGAATGCCCTCACCCAACTCTTCTGGGATATCGATGCTGCTGTCCGTCAGTGCGGAGCCGCCCATGCCGTTCAGGTTAAGGCCGATCACTTTGTGCTCGACTACACCCAGATCGCGAGCAACACGCGCCGCGGCGTGCAGTTCGGCATGGGAGCGCTGACCATAGTCGAAGCTCATGGTGTAGCAGCTGTAGCCTTCGGCTCGAGCCATGGCCACGACGGTGGCGGAATCCAGACCGCCAGACAGCAAGATGACCGCGCGTTTTTCGGTGGTGTTCAATTGATCAGTCATCTCAGCGCCCCGGCTCGTCATTCCAAAGATATTTATGCAGCTGCAATTGCAAACGCACTGGCAGATTGTCCGCCACCACCCAATCCGCCAGATCCCGAGCATTGAGATCATGGTGACTTGGCGAAAACAGCACTTCACCGGCACGCTGGTCCAGACCGTACTGGATCAGCTTGGACACGGACCAGTCATAGTCTTCCCGCGAACAGATGACAAACTTCACCTGATCGTTAGGCGTGAGCAGTTCAATGTTTTCGTAGCGGTTGCGATGCGCTTCCTTCGAACCCGGCGTCTTCAGGTCGACGACGCGACTGACTCGGGAATCTACCGCCGAGATATCGATAGAGCCACTGGTTTCCAGTGACACTTCGTAACCGGCATCGCACAGGCGCTTGAGCAATGGAATGGCGTTGGGTTGCGCCAAGGGCTCGCCGCCCGTGACACAGACATAACGCGGACGAAAACCTGCGACTTGCTCGAGGATGTCATCGAGGGTGCGGATGGTCCCGCCCGTGAAGGCGTAGGCGCTGTCGCAGTATTGGCAACGCAGAGGGCAACCGGTCAGGCGCACAAAAACAGTGGGCAGCCCGGCAGTCCGCGTTTCACCCTGCAACGAGTAGAAAACTTCGGTGATTCTCAATGTGTCTTGCATAGTCGCCACGGGCGTAACAGCTAAACAGGCTGTCCGCCTCCGTCAGGCACTTCAAGGAACCCCGGCAATGCGCAGGCCCCAAAAAGCGTGTTTCATAAAAAGGGCGTGAATTCTAACGAAAAAACCCGCGACAAGCGCGGGTTTCTTCGAAACAGGTCAAGCAGCCTTACATTTTTTGCAGATCGCGCTGAGCCAACTGAGCGGCGGAAGTGCCCGGATATTGGGACACGACCTGCTGCAGAATGCCTTTGACCTTGTCGGTATGACCAAGGCGGCGCTCTACATCAGCGAGCTTGTACAGCGAGTCAGGCACTTTGGCGTGCTTGGGATACAGCTGTGAAACCTTGGCAAAAGCCTGACCTGCACCTTGCAGATCGCCTTTGGCCAGGTTCACTTCGCCCAACCAGTACTGGGCATTACCCGCATACTGGCTGTTCGGGTACTTGCGCAGGAAAGCGGCAAAAGCCTGGCTGGCCTTGTCGAAATCCTTGGCTTTGATCAGGTCGAAGGCAGCATCGTAATAGAGCTTTTCCTTCGCCGGATCCGCCGGTTCGCTACCCGCGGCGGGCGCTTGAGCGGCGGCTGCGCCAGCTCCTGCACCTGCGGCTGCGCCGGGGGCGTTCAAACTGCCACCGGTAGAAGAATTATCAGGAGTCGCGGCTGGTGCAACGCCGGTTCCTATGCGCCGATCAAGATCCTGATATCGCTCCAGGCTTTCTTGCTTCATGCGCGATACATCATTTTGCAGTTCTTCGATCACACCCTGCTGGCGCGAGATCTGATCCTGCATTTGTTGCAGTTGGTTGAACAACTGACCCTGTGCCGAGACAGGGGCCGAAACCCCTCCCCCGGCATAGGCGCCGTTCGTACCGTAACCCGCAGGCGGATAACTGCTCCCGCTATTGTTATAGCCGGAGTTGTCCTCGACCACAGGAACCGCAGCCCACACCGCAAGCGGGGCGAGGCTGAGAGCCAAAACAGTTACAGCACGACGGCACGTTCGCATGACGAATTACTTACGCAGTTCGACGCGACGGTTTTGAGCCCAGGACTGCTCGTCGTTGCCGGTAGCAACTGGACGCTCTTCGCCGTAGGAAACCAGTTCCAGCTGAGCTGGGGAAACACCTTGCAGTACCAGGTAACGCTGAACGGCTTTCGCACGACGCTCGCCCAGTGCCATGTTGTACTCACGAGTACCACGTTCGTCGGTGTTGCCTTCCAGAACAACGCGAGCGCCGTTTGCTTTCAGGTCCTTGGCGTGAACGTCCAGAGCGCGCATGGCTTCTGGCTTCAGGTCAGAACTGTCGTATTCGAAGTAGAAAGTGGTGATAGCGCGCAGTGCAGCTTCTTCGCTCAGGGAGCCGTCAACTGCACCAGTGTTTGCGCCGTAACCAGCGTTTGGATCTACCGCGCCTTCACCGGCATTGTCGCCGCCTTTGGACGAGCAACCTACAGCTACAGCCATGGCGAGAGCCAGCGCAGCAAATTTACCAAACTTCAGCATTTCCATCGTGAAACTCCTAATGAACCCCAGTGTGTTAAGTACAACATGTAGCGCCGCGTCAGTTCAGGTAAGGGGACCAGGAAGGTTCTCTGACTTCGCCTTGAGCGGTAGGAAGCGGGAGCCTTACGCGTCCATTAATGGACACGAGCATCAAGACTCCCCGGCCCTGCTGGCGGGTGGCGTAGATTACCATGGTGCCGTTGGGCGCAACAGTAGGCGACTCGTCCAGAGTGCTATCAGTGAGGATTTTTACACTACCGCGCTGCAAATCCTGGGCCGCCACCTTGAAATTGGTGAAGCCATCCTGACGGTGAATCATGACAAGCGTCTTTTCATCAGCCGACAGTTTCGGGTTGGCGTTGTAGTTACCGACGAACGTCACACGCTCGGCACCGCCACCACCCACGCTGGTTTTGTAGATCTGTGGCTTGCCGCCACGGTCAGACGTGAAGTAGATGGTCGAACCATCCTTGCCCCAGAACGGTTCGGTGTTGATGCCAGGACCGTTGGTAACGCGGGTGATCTGACGCGAACCGAGGTTCATCACGTAGATGTCCGGGTTGCCGTCTTTCGACAGCACGAACGCCAGGCGACTGCCATCCGGAGACCAGGCTGGCGCACCGTTAAGGCCTTCGAAGTTGGTGATCTGGTCACGGCGACCGGTGTCGATGTTCTGCATGAAAATGCGCGGACGCTTCTGCTCGAACGAGACGTAGGCGATACGCTTGCCGTCCGGTGCGAAACGCGGCGACAGGATCGGCTCGCGCGATTGCAGCAGGGTCACGGCGCGAGCACCGTCATAGTCCGAGCGTTGCAGGGTGTAGCGAGTGTTCTTCTCGGAAAAACGCTCGGCCGTCACGTACAACAGACGCGTCGAGAACGCACCTTTGATACCGGTGAGTTTTTCGAACGACTGGTCGGAGATGTAGTGCGCCATGTCGCGCAGTTGATCAACGCCGCCCGACACGCTGCCGGTCAGCACTTGCTGTTCGGTGGCGACGTTGAACAGTGCGTATTGCACCTGCAGGCGACCGCCCGCCGGAACAATGCTGCCGACCATGACGTACTGGGCGCCCAGCGCCTTGAAGTCACGGTAGATGATTTCGCTGGCCTGGCTCGGCTGGCTGATCATGTTCTGCTTTGGAATCGGCGAGTAGTAACCCGAGTTGCGCAGGTCGTTACCGATAATTTCCGCCATGTCGTCCGGCAGCACGCTACCGCCCTGGAAACCGAACGGCACGACGGCAATCGGGGTCGCCCGATCACTGCCGCTGGTAACCAGAATGTTTTTCTCATCAGCCATCGCTATCCCTGCCATGCAGCAGATAACGACGAGCATTCCTCGAAGAAGGTTTCTCACAAGGCTAAATCCTCAGGTGTGAATGTCATCTTGAATGAACGATACGGAGCGAAATCACTCGGCTTCATTCCCTGCATTTCTGTCAAACGTCCAATATTCTTCACCGCTGCCACTGCCGAAGCGTCAAACGGACCATCGCCGCTGGATTTGGACACGTTGACCGAAGTCACCGTACCGTCCGGCAACATGCCGATTTGCAACACGACTGTCATGCCTTTGCGAGCCGAAGGCGGACGAGCCCAACCTTCCGCAGCACGCGCACGAATCAGGTCATCGAAGCTGCCGGCGACTTCGTCACCTTGCTCATCGGCCAAGGCCTGCTGACGCTGTGGCGTGTCGGAAAGCAAATCTGCCAAGGCCTGGGCCTTTTTGTCTTCGGCGGATTTACGTGCCGCTTCCTGCGATTTTTTCTTCGCAGCGTCGGCAGCCGCTTTCTTCTTCGCGTCTTCGGCGACTTTCTTCTTCGCCTCTTCAGCTTCAGATTTCTTCTTGGCGTCTTCCGCGGCTTTCTTCTTCGCGTCTTCGACGATCTTTTTCTTCGCTTCTTCAGCGGCCGCTTTCTTGGCCTCTTCTTCAGCCGCTTTCTTGGCTTCTTCTTCGGCCTTCTTCTTGGCTATATCAGCCAATTGTTTCTCTTCGACCTTTTTGGCTTCGGCGGTCTTCTTCGCTTCATCGGCTTTCTTGGCTTCATCAGCCTTTTTTGCCTCTTCCGCTTTCTTCGTCTCGTCGGCCTTCTTGGATTCTTCGGCTTTTTGAGCCGCATCTTCCTTCTTTTGTTCCGCGGCCTTGATCGCTTCCTGCTCGATCTTTTTCTGCTCCATCTGTTCGACTTCGGTCTGGCGCGCAGCGGATTTCTGCGCCTCACCCGCAATCTTCTGATTGGTCTGGGTGGTTGCCCGACTTTTCGATTTCAGCTGGTACAGGGTCGCCTGGACAATCGGCTTGGCCGGCGGCAATTCCGGTGTGAAGGCGAAACTGACAAACAGCATGCCGAACACCAGCACGTGCAAGCCAATCGCCCAGACACTAGGCCAGAAGTAGCTTTCCGAGGCGGACGGCTCTCGCATTTGCTGCATCAGGGTGCCTCGGTAATCAAGCCAACATTACCGACCCCGGCTTTCTGCAACCCGCCCATCGCGCCCATGACGGAGCCGTAGTCGACAGTCTTGTCGCCACGAATGAACACCTGGGTACGCTTGCCACCTTCAGTACCGGCGCGAATGATCTTGGTCACGGCGTCGGTCATCTGCGGCAGGGTCATCGCCCTGTCCTGCTGCTTTTCTGTGTCGACTTCGCTGCCAAGGTTCCAGTAATAGGTCTTGTCAGCCTTGATCGAAATGGTCAGGACCTGCGTGTTGTTATCCTGCGGCAAGGCTTCGCTGGAAACCTTGGGCAGATCAACTTTCACGCCCTGATTGAGCATCGGCGCGGTCACCATGAAAATGACCAGCAGTACCAGCATCACGTCGATGTAAGGCACCACGTTCATCTCGGCAACCGGCTTGCGCTTTTTGCGAGCTCGAGCGATTAAAGCCATTGGAAATTACCTGCTTATTCTTCGCTGGTGTGCACTTTGCGGTGCAGGATCGCCTGGAATTCATCGGCGAAGGTGTAGTAACGGCCGATCAGCGTTTCGCTGCGCGCGGCAAAACGGTTGTAGGCGATAACGGCAGGGATGGCGGCGAACAGACCGATCGCGGTCGCAATCAGTGCCTCGGCGATACCAGGGGCCACAGTGGCCAGGGTCGCTTGCTGCGCAGTAGCCAGACCACGGAAGGAGTTCATGATGCCCCACACGGTACCGAACAGACCGATATACGGGCTTACGGAACCGACGGTGGCCAGGAACGGCAGGCTTTGCTCAAGCTTTTCTTCTTCGCGGGAAATGGCAACGCGCATGGCACGTGCCACGCCTTCCATGACCGCTTCCGGGTCTACACCTGGCTGCTGGCGCAGACGGGAGAATTCCTTGAAGCCGGCGCGGAAGATTTGCTCGACACCCGAATCAGGGTCCGGGTTGCTGCCGGCCTGACGGTAGAGTTTGGACAGGTCGATACCCGACCAGAAGCGCTCTTCAAAGCTCTCCAGGGCACGTCGACCGGCGCGCAGCAGGTTGCTGCGCTGAAAGATCATGATCCATGAGGTCACCGATGCGGCTACCAGGATCAGCATTACCAGTTGCACCACGATACTGGCATTGCTGACCAGGCTCCACATGGAGGAATGGTCGACGACGTTAGCTTCCACGCTTTATCTCCTGCTTTGAGTGTGTACCCGCGCCGCTCACGTCGGCAAAGGCCGCTCGTAGAGCTTCGGGAATGGCCCGGGGTTTTAAACTTTCAGTGCGCACACAGGCCACCAGAAACTGCCCTTCACAGAGCAGTGCATCATCCGTAGCCCGCCTGACCTGCTGCTTGAAGCGCAGGCTGACACGGTTCAATTCGATTACTTCAGCGCTTACCAGCAGCTCGTCGTCCAGTCGCGCCGGCGCGTGGTAACGCGCTTCGCTGGAATGCACGA
Source organism: Pseudomonas sp. C32 (assembly GCF_030417915.1). Classification (NCBI taxonomy): domain Bacteria; kingdom Pseudomonadati; phylum Pseudomonadota; class Gammaproteobacteria; order Pseudomonadales; family Pseudomonadaceae; genus Pseudomonas; species Pseudomonas sp. C32. Next base: position 176,678 of record NZ_JAUHUK010000010.1, read on the forward strand.
CAAACAACAGGTCCTCACCTGCCAGCTGCGATTGGGCAAAGCCCAGATTTCGTAGCCGCTCGGTTCGAGCCCGTTCCATAAACTTGAGGTAATTAACGTAATACACGATGCCGCCCGCATCGGTGTCCTCGTAATAAACGCGACAACGATGTGCGAAAGGCTCCAGCCCGTTTTGCGCGCGCATACTCTAGTGCTTACTCCTCAGGTTGCCAATCCGGCCAGGCAACTGTTTTTCGTTGTTCTGCGGCTTTCGCGCAAAAGTACGGTCCTGGGACCACACATTGCCCGAAAAAATCAGCACGCAAAGGTTATTAATCGTCCACGGCACCAAGGAACTCGTCTACCACAGGCATTTCGCCCAATCGTGACGGAATATTCAAACCGAAATGCAGATAAGCATGCCGCGTCACCACTCGCCCCCGCGGTGTGCGCATGATGTAACCCTGCTGGATCAGATAAGGCTCCAGCACGTCTTCAATGGTGTGGCGCTCTTCGCTGATCGCGGCCGCCAGGCTGTCTACCCCGACCGGCCCGCCATCGAACTTCTCGATCATGGTCAGCAACAGACGCCGGTCCTGATGATCGAAACCGCGCTCGTCGACGTCCAGCAGGTTCAGCGCCAGGTCGGCAATCGGTTTGGTGATGTGGCCTTTGGCACGAACTTCGGCGAAGTCGCGCACCCGACGCAACAAACGATTGGCGATCCGCGGCGTGCCGCGGGCACGACGGGCGATTTCGAAGGCGCCTTCCGGGTCCAGCGGCAAACCGAGGATGCTCGCCGAACGGCTGACAATCGTCGACAGGTCGGCGTTGTTGTAGAACTCAAGACGCTGAACGATGCCGAAACGGTCGCGCAACGGGTTGGTCAGCATGCCTGCCCGGGTCGTTGCGCCGACCAGGGTGAACGGTGGCAGATCGAGTTTGATCGAACGCGCAGCCGGGCCTTCGCCAATCATGATGTCGAGCTGGAAATCTTCCATGGCCGGGTACAGCACTTCTTCGACTATCGGTGAAAGCCGATGGATTTCGTCGATGAACAACACATCATGCGGTTCAAGGTTGGTCAGCAGCGCCGCCAGATCACCGGGACGCTCCAGCACCGGGCCGGACGTGCTCTTGATCGACACGCCCATTTCCTGGGCGATGATGTTCGCCAGGGTGGTTTTACCCAGGCCCGGCGGGCCGAAGATCAACGTGTGATCCAGCGACTCATTGCGCCCACGGGCAGCCTGGATGAACAACTCCATTTGCTCGCGAACAGTCGGCTGGCCAATGTATTCGGCCAGGCTGACCGGGCGAATGGCGCGATCCTGGACTTCCTCGCGATCTCGAGGGGCCGTCGTGGCGGCAATCAGACGATCAGCTTCAATCACTTAGATCATCCCCTTCAAGGCGCGGCGGATCATGTCTTCGCTGCTCAAACCTTTCTCCTTGATCGCAGACACCGCCTTGCTCGCTTCCTGTGGTTTGTAACCCAGGGAGATCAAGGCGCTGACCGCGTCGTTTTCGGCGGTGTTCACCGGGGCCGGTCCGTCCGGCTGATTCGGTACCAGAGCAAACATGGCAGGCACGGTTTCCCAGGCCTTGAAGCGATCCTTGAGTTCCACCAGCAAACGCTCGGCGGTCTTCTTGCCCACGCCCGGCACCTTGGTCAGTGCCGAGGTGTCCTGAGATTGCACGCAACGGACCAGCTCGTCGACTTCCAGGCTCGACATCAAGGCCAGGGCCAGTTTTGGCCCGACACCATTAAGGCGGATCAGCTCGCGAAAAAAGTCTCGCTCACGCTTGCCGACAAAGCCATAGAGTAACTGCGCGTCTTCGCGCACGACCAGATGGGTGTGCAAGGTCAGCGGCTCACCGACCGACGGCAAGCGATAAAGCGTTGTCATGGGTACTTCAAGTTCATAACCCAGACCGTTTACATCCAGAATCAGATGCGGGGGTTGCTTCTCAGCCAGGGTGCCGCGCAAACGTCCAATCACGTTACAAATCCTTGAGCGTTGGCCAGCTCTGGGCCAGCGACTGACAGAGTGAGGAATATCGCCGACAACCCAGGCGAGAATCCCTCATTCCATAAAAATGACTGCTGATGCTATCAGAGACGCAGGCGCCCGCCACGACTGCGTGCTGCACCCAGACCGTGGGGCAGCAGACTGGAGCGGGTATGCGCGTGGCAGATCGCAATCGCCAGGGCGTCCGACGCATCGATCTGGGGTTTGCTGGTCAATTTCAGCATGTGCATGACCATCATCTGCACTTGCTCTTTATTAGCCGCACCGGTGCCAACCACCGCTTGCTTGACCTGGGTTGCGGAATACTCGGCAATTTCCAGGTTTTCTTCCGCGCCCGCTACGATGGCGGCACCGCGGGCCTGGCCCAGTTTCAGGGCGGAGTCGGCGTTACGCGCCATAAAGACCTTTTCGATGCCCATGGTTACCGGATGGTACGTCTGAATAATCTCGCGCACCCCGCGAAAGACAATCTGCAGACGCTCATGCAGCTCGCCGGCACCGGTACGAATGCAGCCGGAAGCCACATACTCGCAGCCACGGCCGGTATCGCGAACCACGCCATAACCGGTGATGCGTGAACCGGGGTCGATACCAAGAATTAAAGTCATAACGCCTGCGGGTTAAGTAAAAGCACGATATTCAACACAGTGAATAAAAAATGTGGGAGCTGGCTTGCCAGCGATGACGGAGTGTCAGGCGCCATCATTATTCGATGTGCCGACGCCATCGCTGGCAAGCCAGCTCCCACATTGGAGACTAGTCGCCCTCAACCGAGCTGTGCGGCCACAGACTCCGGAATTTCCGCGTTGGAGTAGACGTTTTGCACGTCGTCCAGGTCTTCGAGCATGTCGATCAGCTTGAGGACTTTCTCGGCGCCTTCCAGATCGAGCTCGGCACTGGTGGTCGGCAGCATGACGATTTCTGCGTCGTCACCTTTGAAGCCGGCCGCTTCCAGCGCGTTGCGCACAGCGTAGAACCCGGCAAACGACGTGAACACGTCGATGGAACCGTCTTCGTTGGTCACCACATCGTCAGCGTCGGCTTCCATGGCCGCTTCCATCAACGCGTCTTCGTCCACGCCGGCGGCGAAGGAAATCTGCCCCTTGCGTTCGAACAGGTAGGCCACCGAGCCGTCAGTGCCGAGGTTGCCGCCGCATTTGCTGAACGCATGTCGAACAGCGGCAGCAGTGCGGTTGCGGTTATCGGTCATGCACTCGACCATCACCGCGACGCCACCAGGGCCGTAGCCTTCGTAGGTCAGTTCGACCATGTCGTCGGTATCGGCGGCGCCGGCACCACGAGCGACTGCCCGATCGATGATGTCGCGACTCATGTTCGCGCCGAGGGCCTTGTCCAACGCCAGGCGCAGACGCGGGTTGGAACCTGGATCACCGCCGCCCTGACGGGCCGCGACGGTCAGTTCACGAATCCACTTGGTGAAAATCTTGCCTTTTTTGGCATCCTGACGTTCTTTGCGGTGCTTGATGTTCGCCCACTTGGAATGACCTGCCATATCTCGCTCCGAATTCTCTTTGAAACATTGCCCGCCACGCTGCATTGCGTCGGCCGGCAAACAAAAATCTTGTACCGCTCAATCGATAAAGAAAGGGCGCATCCAGAGATGCGCCCTTCAAGCCAGCCTTACTCGGCTTTAGGCGTTTCGCGCAGACGAATGTGCAATTCGCGCAATGCCTTGGCATCCACCTGACCCGGCGCCTGAGTCATGACATCTGCCGCGCTCTGGGTTTTCGGGAAGGCGATCACTTCACGGATCGACTGGGCGCCGGTCATCAGCATCACCAGACGGTCCAGACCGAAGGCCAGGCCACCGTGCGGCGGGGCGCCGTACTTCAGGGCGTCGAGCAGGAAGCCGAATTTCTCTTCCTGTTCCGCTTCGTTGATGCCCAACAGACGGAACACCGACTGTTGCATCTCTTTGCGGTGGATACGGATCGAACCGCCACCCAACTCGGTACCGTTCAGAACCATGTCGTAGGCACGGGACAGAGCGCCGGCCGGGTTGGCCTCAAGCTCTTGCGGCGTGCACTTCGGCGCGGTGAACGGGTGGTGCAGCGCAGAGAAGCTGCCGTCGTCGTTTTCTTCGAACATCGGGAAGTCGACGACCCACATCGGTGCCCACTCGCAGGTCAGCAGTTTCAGGTCGTGACCGAGCTTGATGCGCAGGGCGCCCAGGGCTTCGCTGACGATCTTGGCCTTGTCGGCGCCGAAGAACACGATGTCGCCATCGACCGCGCCAACGCGATCGAGGATCACGTTCAGGTTGGCCTCAGGGATGTTTTTCACGATCGGCGACTGCAGGCCGTCAACACCGGCAGCGCGCTCGTTGACCTTGATGTACGCCAGGCCCTTGGCACCGTAGATGCCGACGAACTTGGTGTAATCGTCGATCTGCTTGCGCGGCATGCTTGCCCCGCCTGGAACGCGCAAGGCGGCGATACGGCATTTCGGGTCGTTGGCCGGGCCGCTGAACACCTTGAAATCGACTTCCTTGAGCTGGTCGGCAACGTCAACCAGTTCCATCGGGTTACGCAGGTCAGGCTTGTCGGAACCGTAGCGGCGCATGGCTTCTTCGAAGGTCATGTGCGGGAACTCACCGAATTCCAGACCCAGCACTTCCTTGAACAGGTTGCGGATCATTTGCTCGGTCAGGCCCATGATCTCTTTTTCATCGAGGAAGCTGGTCTCGATGTCGATCTGGGTGAATTCCGGCTGACGGTCGGCACGCAGGTCTTCGTCACGGAAGCACTTGGCGATCTGGTAGTAACGGTCGAAGCCGGCCACCATCAGCAGTTGCTTGAACAGCTGCGGCGATTGCGGCAAGGCGAAGAAGCTGCCGGCGTGGGTGCGGCTAGGCACCAGGTAGTCACGCGCACCTTCTGGCGTGGCACGGGTCAGGATCGGCGTCTCGACGTCGAGGAAGCCGTTCTCGTCCAGGAAGCGACGGATGCTGGTGGTCATGCGCGAACGCAGACGCAGCTTCTCGGCCATTTCCGGGCGACGCAGGTCGAGGAAGCGATAGCGCAGGCGGGTTTCTTCGCCGACGTCGGAGAACTCGTTCAGCGGGAACGGCGGAGTTTCCGACTCGTTCAGCACTTCCAGTTCATAGCCCAGGACTTCGATCATGCCCGACGCCATGTTGGCGTTGGTGGCACCCGCCGGACGCAGGCGAACCTTGCCGGTGATCTTCACGACGAACTCGCTGCGCACGCGGTCGGCGGCAGCGAAGGATTCGGCGCGGTCCGGATCGAACACGACCTGGGCCAGACCGTCACGATCACGGATATCGAGGAAAATCACCCCACCGTGGTCTCGGCGACGATGGACCCATCCGCAAAGGGTAATTTCCTGGCCTTCCAGGCTTTCGTTCAGTTGGCCGCAATAATGGCTGCGCATCATGGTCGTGGTTTCACTTCTCGTAATTCGAAATTCGGTTGGAGACCTTGGGCACATCCACTGCGGAATGTTGCAAGGGCTCGCGCGTGTCGTTCAACTCGGGTTCCAGACCTTAGTCAGCTTTGTCGCCGCCGGCCAGGTTCTTCTTGGAACCGGTCTTGAAATCGGTTTCGTACCAACCGGTGCCGCTGAGGCGGAAGCCCGGCATGGACAGCATCTTTTTAAGCTCTGGCGCCTGGCAGGCAGGGCAGTCGACCAGCGGTGCATCGCTGATCTTTTGAATGGCTTCCAACTGATGACCACAGGAAGCACATTGATAATCGTACATCGGCATGGGGGTTGTCTCGGCGATCAGATTGCTACCGCACACGCTGGGTTTTGCGGCAAAGAGCGGGATTATATCCATTAAATGCGGCCTGTGCAGCCGTAAGACTGCACAGACCGACACTCTGCCTGTTTAACGGCGATAGCTAGGACATCACCACTTCCTTGAGGCTGTGTACAACACAGACGACCCGCACCAATCCACTGAAATTCTTCACCCCGCCATGACGCAAATGAACTTCGCGATCCACGTGGGACAACAAGGTGCTGACCGTGCAGCAATTGATCCTGGCCATTTCCGCCAAAATATCCCAATAGACCTGCTCCAGCCGCAAACAGGTCGCGAAACCATTCAAGCGCACGGAACGGGACAAGGGCCGGGCCAGCCCCATATCGAACTCACGGACGAACGGATCAATCATTATTTCCCTGCGCGCACCGTCCCTTCCCTGTTCCAGCCTGTCATAAACCATATCGCTGACACTCCTTTGTCATCCCTGGCGTCTACCAGAACCACTGTTCTGTCGGCTTATAAAAACGCAGGTACAAAGGTATATCCAGATGACTTTATGACCCTGATCGTAGGATAAGCCAACAACTGCGGGCAGATCATGGACAGCGTCCTACGACAGCAGTTTTCCCACACAACTTGATACCGATGCCCTCATGAAAAGCGCCTAAAGGTGTAGGAACTCTCGGCACGAACAACCCGCGACGGCGTTATTCGCGCACATAACGGCCAGCACTCCAGTAAAGAGCCGCGCATATGCAGAACAAGCATCGGGAGCCGGGATGTTGATACCCCCGACGAACCGCCGGACGCCCTGATTTGAGTAGCCTGCGGCTTTACTGTTAAATAGGCAGCGTGTCGTCAGTACCTATTTTTCCGGGTACGGCGCATAGGCTGATACCGAGTACGTGCCCAACGCCTCTTATTTGTCCCGAAGCGAACCGTGCGCCATCAGCTCTTCCTTGTGTGCTGTCTTAACGTGAGTTAATCAAAATGTTGAAAATCGTCCACCTGTTGATAGGTGCAGCGGCTTTGCTGCTGTCCTTCATCCCTAGCCTGCAATCCGAAGCCCTACCTTACCTGCAACAACCTGACGCGCTTTATCTGGCCTTTTTCGGCCTGCTCAACCTCACACTTGCTCCTGTCATTCCTTACTGGAACAAAGGCCCGCGTCACCAACTGCAAAACCTGGTCAGCGCCCTGCTGGTTCTTGCCGTAGTCCTGCAGACACTGACGCTGATCGCACCGATGCCTGTCATCGCCGGTCAACCTGCCGTCCTGTTCAGCCTGGTAGCGGCGCTGGTTGCCGTAGCGTTGCACCTGGCCATCAGCTTTTACAAATCGTCACCCGCCACGGCTTCGCCAAGCTACGACATGACCAACCGCGATACCGGCACCGTCAAGTGGTTCAATACGTCCAAAGGTTTCGGCTTTATCTCCCGAGATTCCGGTGACGATATCTTCGTGCACTTCCGGGCCATTCGTGGCGAAGGTCACCGCGTCCTGGTCGAAGGCCAGCGCGTAGAGTTCTCCGTCATGAATCGTGACAAAGGCCTGCAAGCCGAAGACGTGATCGCCGCATTGCCGCGACGCTGATTCAAGGCCGTAAAAAAACCGCGAGCAGCCTGGCTGTTCGCGGTTTTTTTATGGCCTGCTCCGTACAACTGACTGATCAGTAGTGCGGCGGCGGGGCTTCTTCTTCGAAAGATTCGAACTGACCGACCATTTCCTCCTGCCTCTTGAGCAGCGCAGCCATTTGCAGCTGCAGGCGCTCAACCACCCGTTGCTGCGCCACCAGCACATCATTCAATGCCTGAATGGTGTCATCCTGAAACGCCAAACGGCTTTCCAGATCAGTCACGCGATCTTCAAGGCTCATGGCTCAGTCCTCCAAAAACGTAAAACCATCGGTCAGTACCAGGCGCAGACGTTCGCGAACGGCAGAGATTTGTTCCAGGCTGTAAGGCTTGGCCGGGTGCTTGCCCCAGACGGGGGCCGGCCATGCGGCGTCGTCCCGCTTACGCACGATCACGTGCATATGCAACTGACTGACAACATTCCCCAATGCCGCGACATTCAACTTGTCTGCATCAAAGGAATCCTTGAGGGTTTCCGCCAGCGCAGTGGTTTCCTGAAACAACTGCAGTTGATCGGCGACATCCAACTGAAATATCTCACTGATAGCCTCACGACGAGGTACCAGGATAAACCAGGGATAATTCGAATCGTTGGACAACAGTAACCGGCAGAGCGGGAAATCCCCGATCGGCAACGTGTCTTGTTGAAGGCGTGGATCTAATACGAACACTGTGAGCACTCTCGCCGGGGCATCATTTTCAGCTTAGCGCCCATCCCGAAGGATCGTGCACCAAACGACCGGAAGGCAGCATACCTGTGAATGTCGTGCGCTTCACGACGAACCGGTCCGGTGATGAGCAAAAGGACCTGTCACGCCCCGCCATGAATCGTTTTTCGGCTGAGCGCACCATCGCAGCACCGCCATCGGGAGCAAAAATACCGAAATGACTGATTAGCAAAGAGATATTCGCGTCAGTCCATGATTCCCCTGCCAGTGTTGAATACGCCCAGTAAAATTTTTTGCACCAAAAACGCACACTGAGTCTACGCTGAACGCTTCGACATCCGCCTTTTACTCACAGGCGGGGTGAACCGGTAACATTTTTGGTGGCCACGTCGGCGGTTGCAACTGAGAAACATGATGTGAGCCACGCAGTCAAGCCCAAACAAAACGTGCTTGAACCCTCCTGTTTTATGAGGTTTTCACACGTTCGGACAGCGTTTCAGAAAAAAAACGCAGCACATGAGCAGTTTGTGCACGCTTGTTGCATTCACACCCACATTGCCTGATAGGCCTCCGCTGGAAGTAGAGGCCCGAAGGCAGAAAAAAATAGTGGCAAGGTAGCCCAAAGGAGATTCAAACGTTTCACCAGGGACTCTTTTTACCGACGCTCAGGCATAAAGAAACCGCACAGACGTGGTCAATCCTGTTGCGTTGGAGTTGTAAATTTGCGACATCTACCAAGCTGTTTGCGACAGGGTCGTAAAGAACACGAAAGGTTAGATACGCAAGTATCGCCAACATTGTCGGCGTGATATAAGTTTGCGCCGACACAAAAAGAAAGAGCCGCCCAGATAATAAATCAGGTGGGACGGCAGTACTCTTCTAAAAACCAAAGGAGCAAATCACGATGCGCGTGATGAAGTGGAGCATGATCGCACTGGCCGTTGCAGCAGCCGCCAGTACCCAGTTGGCTACGGCCGCACCTTTCGTTAGTGACCAGGCTGAAGCCAAAGGTATTGTTGAAGACAGCACGCTGAACTTGCTGGTTCGCAACTACTACTTCAACCGTGACAACAAAGATGGCGGCAACGACCAGAAAGACTGGACTCAAGGTATTTGGGGCAACTTCAGCTCTGGCTACACCCAGGGTCTGATCGGCGTCGGCGTTGATGCATACGGTTACCTGGCAATCAAGCTGGACGGTGGCGACGGCACCGGCGGCACCGGCAACATGAGCCGTAGCGATACCCCTAATGCCAGCGGCCATCGCGAAGTTAACGACAGCCAGGGTAAAGCCGGCGGCGCCGTTAAATTCCGCGTTTCCAAAACCGAGCTGAAAGTCGGCGACATGCAGCCAAGCACTTCGCCAGTGTTCGCTGTTGGCGGTTCCCGTATCCTGCCGCAAACTGCCACTGGTATCCAATTGCAGAGCAGCGAGATCAAAGATCTTGACCTCGAAGCCGGCCACTTCTACTCGGGTTCCAGCCAGGACAAAAACGCCCAAGACGGCGGCCTGTATGCAACCTACGCGAACTTTAGCGATGGTGAAGAAGCCAACAAGATCGACTACTTCGGTGGCAAATACGGTTTCACTGACAACCTGAGCGCCTCGCTTTACGGTGCCAAGCTGGAAGACATCTGGAACCAGTACTACGCCAACCTGAACTACACCCTTCCACTGACTGACAGTCAGTCGATCAACTTCGACGGTAACATCTACAACACTCAGGATACCGGCGACGCTAAAGTCGGCGAAATCAGCAACACCACCTTCTCGCTGGCCGCAGCTTACTCGTTCCTGAAAGCTCACACCGTTACCCTGGCCTTCCAGAAGGTCAACGGTGATACGCCGTTCGACTACATCGGCGTCGGCAAGAACAACCGTGGTGGCGACTCGATTTTCCTCGCTAACTCCATTCAGTACTCCGACTTCAACGCACCTAACGAAAAATCGGCTCAAGTTCGTTATGACCTGAAAATGGCTGAATACGGCGTTCCTGGTCTGAGCTTCATGACCCGTTACGTAAAAGGTTGGGACATCGACGGCACCAACACTCCAGCAGGCAGCGCCTACGCTGGTATGTACGGTGAAGACGGCAAGCACAACGAAACCAACTTTGAAGCCAAGTACGTTGTACAGAACGGCCCGGCTAAAGACCTGTCCTTCCGTATTCGTCAGGCATGGCACTTCGCTAACTCCGACCAAGGTGAAGGCGACATCAAAGAGTTCCGCCTGATCGTTGACTACCCGCTGTCGGTTTTGTAATCGCATCCAGTTAGTTTGCGGTAACAAATAAAAAGGCCCATCTTCGGATGGGCCTTTTTTGTTGTGCGCTAGAAGCTGGTTGACCAATACAGACCTGACCAAAGAGTCAGACCTGCATTAAACGGCTACTCACTGCACCGCAGATTCCTGAACCACACGAATTACCCGCTGTGGAAATGGAATATCAATGCCCGCCTCTCTGAGACGGTCACGGGACAATTCATTGAACATGAACAGTACATCCCAGTAATCAGCCGTCTTGACCCAAACACGCAGGGAAACAGTGATCGAACTGTCGCCCAGGGTAGAAATGACTGCCTGAGGCTCCGGATCGGCCAGTACGCGTGGATCCTTGGCCAGTTCGAGCAATACTTGACGGGCCTTTTGCAGATCCGCTTCGTAATCAACGCCCACATCGAAGACAACCTTGCGGGTTGGCTGACGGTTGGTGTTGGTGATGATGCCGTTCGACAAGTTGCCGTTAGGCACAATGATGGTTTTGTTGTCACCAGTGCGCAGCACGGTGTGGAAAATCTGAATGCTGTCGACGGTGCCGGCAACACCCTGGGCTTCGATCCAGTCACCGATACGGAACGGACGGAACAACAGAATCAGCACGCCACCGGCGAAGTTCGCCAGGCTGCCCTGCAAAGCCAGACCAATGGCCAGACCCGCTGCACCGATCGCCGCAACGAACGAGGTGGTTTCCACACCGATCATCGAGGCCACGCTGACAATCAGCAAAACCTTGAGAATGATGTTCGCCAGGCTGCTGATGAACCCTTGCAGCGCCAGATCGGCATTACGCAGCGCCAACAGGCCGCCGAGTTTTTGCGTGACCTTGTTGATCAACCACCAGCCGACGGCCAGGGTAAGCACCGCCAACAGTACGCGACTGCCGTACTCCATGATCATCGGGATCCAGGCTTGGGAAGCCTTGACCAGATTGTCTACCTCAGCATTTAAGTCCATCTGCTTTCTCCTGTTTTGCGGCTATCCGGCACGCGAAAAATTGCGGCAGAAAGACCGAGCCGCCACGGGCTCGATCATTTCTGCCGCTGCTGGGCCTCGGACGCCGAAAACGTCAAGAGGTTCCCGTTTTAAAGATCAGTCGCGGAAGTTGTTGAACTGCAGCGGCATGCCGAATTCCTTGGCCCGCAGCGCTGCAATAGCGTCCTGCAAGTCGTCACGCTTCTTGCCGGTAATGCGCACCTGCTCGCCCTGAATGGCGGCCTGGACCTTGAGCTTGGCGTCCTTGACGTGAGCAACAATCTTCTTCGCCAGCTCTTTGTCGATACCTTCCTTGAGCACGGCGTCCTGCTTCATCAATTTACCCGACGCATACGCATCCTTGACCTCAAGGCACTGCACATCGATCTTGCGCTTGACCAGCGCCAGCTTGAGGATCTCGATCATCGCTTCAAGCTGGAAATCCGCTTCAGCGGTCAGGTTGACGGTCAGGTCCTTTTCCTTGAACTCGAAGCTGCCTTTGCCTTTCAGGTCATAGCGACGATCGAGTTCCTTGACGGCGTTCTCGACCGCGTTGGTGAGTTCGTGTTTGTCCAGTTCGGATACCACGTCGAACGACGGCATGTAATCTCTCCAAAATAAAAGGCGCGCCGAGGAAGCACGCGTGGCTTGCGGTTAAAATCCGCGCTGATTATAACGGGTCTTTCCCATCATTCACTGCGAGCCTCCGATGCGCGCTTCAAACAGAGCAAAAAGTTGATGTCCACCACTTGGCATGTTCTGGGCGCCGGCAGCCTCGGCACCTTATGGGCGACACGTCTGGCACGGGCCGGTGCGCCGGTCAGGCTGATTCTGCGTGACGCTGCGCGATTGCAGGCCTACGAGGCCGCTGGCGGACTGACGCTGGTGGAGCATGGCGTTGCACAATGCTATGCAGTCGCCGCCGAAACACCCGACAGCAGCGAGCCGATCCACCGTCTGTTGGTGGCCTGCAAAGCTTACGACGCCCAAGCGGCGGTAGCGCGCCTGGCGCCGCGCCTGGCGCCCGGAGCCGAGTTGATCCTGCTGCAAAACGGTTTGGGCAGCCAGGACGCCGTCGCCACGCAGGTTCCACAGGCGCGCTGCATTTATGCATCCAGTACCGAGGGTGCCTTTCGCGACGGCGACTGGCGGGTGGTGTTTGCGGGCCATGGCTTCACCTGGCTCGGGGATGCCAGCCACCCGGTCGCGCCCATCTGGCTGGAAGACCTGGACGCCGCCGGCATCCCCCATGAGTGGAGCACGGAGATTCTGACGAGGCTGTGGAGAAAACTCGCGCTCAACTGCGCGATCAATCCGCTGACGGTGCTGCACGATTGCCGCAATGGCGGCTTGCAGAACCATCACTGCGAAGTCGCCACACTGTGCGGCGAACTGACGGAGCTGCTTGAGCGTTGCGGCCAGCCGGCAGCCGCCGAGAACCTGCAGCAGGAAGTCGAACGAGTGATTCACGCAACCGCTGCCAATTTCTCCTCGATGCACCAGGACGTTGCGAGCCTGCGACGCACTGAAATCAGTTACCTGTTGGGTTACGCCTGCAAAGTCGCGGAGCGTCATCAGCTGAATCTGCCTCACTTGACTCAGCTGCAACAACGGCTGATCACCCATCTGCACAGCCTTGGATTGCCCAGCGACTGAGCAGCGGCTACGCTGGCCACTTGTTCCTTTTCAGCGATGAACCTGATGCCATTGCGCCAGCGTCTTGAAAACCTGCCTGTCGGCCAGAAACTCCTGGCCGCTCTGCTGGTGCTGTTGACCACCGTCCTGCTGGTGGCCAACCTGACTTTTATCAGCGCCGCGTATTACATCTCTCAGGAAAGCATGGCGCCTCAGGCCTTGCAGACGATCGGCCGCCTGATTTCCAACCCGAGCCTGGTGTCCGAGGCGCTGGAGTCGAAGCAGAGTGCCGAGCGCCTGCTCAATGAACTCAATGCCTATGCCCCGCTGCGCGCGGCCGCCCTCTATGACGGCAAGGGCGAACAGCTCGCGCAATTGCAGCATGGCGAAGTACTGGAGCTGCCGAAACGCTACCGGCACATCGAAGCCTGGCAGGCCACCGAATTTCGCAGCAATCAAATCATCACCCTGTCCCGCCCCGGCACCGCGCCCGGGCATTTGTTGCTGGTCGCCAGCAGCGAACTGCCCGTCGCCTTCTACACCGGGACCCTGACCGCCAGCCTCGGCATCCTGATCTTCAGCGTGCTGCTGTGGCTGGTGATCGCCCGCCAGATCAAGCGCCTGATCACCCGGCCGATCCATCAGCTCGAAGAACTGTCCCGGCAAGTGACCCGTGAAGAGAACTACGCCCTGCGCGCCTCCCGCGGTAACCACGACGAAATCGGCAGCCTCGCCGAAGCTTTCAACACCATGCTTTCGCGTATCGAAGCCCGGGAGCAGCAACTTAAACGGGCGCGGGACGACTCACAGGCGGCCTACGACCAGGCCCAGGGCTTGGCCGAAGAAACCCGGCATACCAACCGCAAGCTGGAACTCGAAGTCCAGGTGCGCAGCAAGATCGAAAAGAAGCTCACCGGTTTCCAGAATTACCTCAACAGCATCATCGACTCCATGCCGTCGGCATTGATTGCACTCGACGAACAGCTTTATGTGACGCAGTGGAATCAGGAAGCCAGCGCCCTGTCCGGCACGCGGCTGGACGAAGCCTTGAACCAGCCGATCTTCCTGGCCTTCGAACCGCTCAAGCCGTTTTTGCCGCAGCTCAAGCAAACCGTTGAGCAACACACCGTGGCCAAGATCGAACGGGTCACCTGGCTCAAAGACGAGGAGCCCCGGCACTATGCCTTGACGTTCTATCCGCTCATGGGCGGCGCGGGGCGTGGCGTGGTGATCCGGATCGATGACATCACCCAGCGCCTGTCCCTGGAAGAAATGATGGTGCAGTCGGAGAAAATGCTCTCGGTCGGTGGCCTCGCCGCGGGCATGGCCCATGAGATCAACAACCCGCTGGGAGCGATCCTGCACAACGTGCAAAACATTCGTCGACGCCTGTCAGCCGAACTGCCGAAGAACATCGAAGTGGCCGAGCAAGCCGGCATCGAACTGTCGACGGTCAACCAGTACCTGCAAATCCGCGAAGTGCCGCAGTTGCTCGACGGTATTCAGCAGGCCGGTGCCAGGGCGGCGAAAATCGTTACCCACATGCTCAGTTTCAGCCGGCGCAGCACCCGGCAAATGGCCCCGTGCGATTTGCCGGCGCTGATTGATCAGGCGGTGGAAATTGCCGGCAACGATTTTGACCTGGCCATCGGCTTCGACTTCAAGGGTCAGGCGATCATCCGTCAGTTCGACCCGGCGCTGGGTCCGGTTCCCGGCACGGCCAACGAACTCGAGCAAGTTCTGCTCAACCTGCTGAAAAACGCCGCGCAAGCCATTCACCAGCGCGAAGACGACCACGAGCCGGGGCGCATTATTCTGCGCACCAAGCTCAATCCGCCGTGGGCGGAAATCCAGGTCGAGGACAACGGCATCGGCATGAGCGAAAGCGTGCGCAAACGCACTTTCGAGCCATTCTTCACCACCAAGGAAATCGGTCAGGGCACCGGCCTTGGCCTGTCGGTGTCGTATTTCATCATCACCAACAACCACAAGGGTCAGATGGAAGTGCAATCGACCCCTGGCCAAGGCACTTGTTTCACCTTGCGCCTGCCGCTGGCAAGCACCCCGCTTGTTTCTCAAGAACTCAATCAGCTATCGAGGTAACCATGGGCTTTCGCCTGTCGAAGATTTACACCCGCACCGGCGACAAAGGTGAAACCGGTTTGGGCGACGGCCGCCGTGTGCCCAAGGATCACCCACGGATCGAGGCGATTGGCGAGGTCGACACACTCAACAGTCAGGTCGGCGTGCTGCTGGCCGGATTGGCGGCAGAAACAGGCACATGTCCAGGTTTGCACGAAGTGATAGAGGTGTTGGCACCTTGTCAGCACCGATTGTTCGATCTGGGTGGCGAGCTGGCGATGCCGGTTTATCAAGCGCTGAACGCAGCGGAAATCGAGCGTCTGGAAGCGGCGATCGATGTATGGAACGAAGAGCTGGGGCCGCTTGAGAATTTCATCTTGCCGGGAGGCTCGGCGCTGATTGCCCAAGCCCATGTCTGCCGCAGCCTTGCCCGCAGTGCCGAGCGAAGATGCCAGCAATTGAATGCGATCGAGCCGTTGGCCGGGGTTGGCCTGGCGTACATCAATCGGCTGTCGGATTTGTTGTTTGTCGTGGCGCGGCTGATTGCCAAGCGCCAAGGGATTGCCGAGATTCTTTGGCAGCCTGCGCAGAAGCCTGGGGTCTAGTCGGCGTTTGTAAGGCCCTCATCGCTAGCAGGCTAGCTCCCACCGTGGATTTGTTGGTGCAAACAAAACCTGTGGGAGCTAGCCTGCTAGCGATGAGGCCATCTGCATCACTGGAAAATCAAGTCTCAGGCCAAAACGCCCGAATCCCCGCCACACCTTGGGCTCCCGCCGCCCAGGCTTTTTGCAACTCTGCCGGACCCACGCCACCGAGCAGGAACACCGGTTTGCTGAATCCATCGATCAGGCTCGACGCCTGCTCCCAGCCCAACGGCTGCGCATCAGGGTGAGTCAGGGTTGGCTGCACGGGCGACAAGGTGACGAAATCCACGCCCATCTGTTCAGCCAGCGCCAGCTCTTCAGCGTTATGGCAGGATGCCGCCAACCAGCGCGAAGCTGGCACTGGTCGACCGGCCGCTGCGTATTTGCGCAATTGAGCCGAGGTAATGTGCCAGCCAGCTGACGGGAAATCGCCCAGCCACTCAAACGGTCCCTTGATCATCAGCTGTGCCTTACCGGCGCACAGGCCCACGGCATCCACCGCCAAATCGCGATACTGCGGATCGTAACCGTTCGGCGCCCGCAACTGGATCAGCTTGATGCCGCCGGCAATGGCTTTCTGAATACCGCGCAGCAGGGCCGGGGTTTCCAGGTCTTCCGGGGTAATCAGGTACTGCGAAGACAACCGGGCAGCCGCCACAATCGGCTGATTGGCCGCCGGGAACTCATAACTCGACAGATCACGCGCAGACACCCAGGCCAGCGGTTGACCTTCGGCGCCGTGGGGCTCACCGGTGAACGCCGACACTTCCCAGACATCCAGCAACACCTGTTTGTCCGGATAGTCATGACAGACCTTGATCAACGGGCGAGCCGCGCCGACCACAATCCCCAGCTCTTCATGGAGCTCACGGGCGAGCGCGGCTTCAACCGACTCGTCGGCCTCGACCTTGCCACCGGGAAACTCCCACAGGCCGCCCTGGTGCTGGGAATCGGCACGTCGGGCAATCAGGATATTGCCGCTGCCATCACGGATGACGGCGGCGGCGACATGGACTCGTTTCACCTTTGCAACTCCTCCAGTCCAGCCTTCTGCCAGGCCTTGAAGGCGGGCCATTGGTAGAGGGTTTCGACGTAGGCTTGATCAATCGGGGACAGTTTCACCTGGTAGGTGCGCAGGCGCACGGCAATCGGGGCGAAAAACGCGTCAGCCAGACTGATACGGCCAAACAGGTAGGGCCCTGTCTCGCTTGACGCGGCACGGCATTCAGCCCACAACGCAGAGATGCGCTCGATGTCCGCCTGCACATCAGCCGGAAGCGGCGAGAGCGGCGCATCGTGGCTCAGGTTGAACGGCATGTTGCCGCGCATGGCAAAGAAACCGGCATGCATTTGCGCGCACGCCGAACGCGCCTGGGCACGGGCGCCGGTGTCTTTTGGCCACAGGCCGGAATCCGGAAATTGTTCTGCCAGGTACTCAGCAATGGCCAGGGAATCGGCGACGGTGCCGTGTTCGGTTTTCAGCAGCGGGACTTTACCGGTCGGCGAATGCTTGAGCAGACGCTCGCGGGTGTCCGGCTGGTTCAGCTTGATCAGTTCTTCGGTGTAGGCAGCACCGGTCAAATCCAGAGCCAGGGCGCCGCGCAGGGACCAGGAAGAAAGCAGTTTGTCGCCGATGATCAGGTGCAGGCTCATGTTCGGGACCTTTAGATTTAGGGACAAGCCAGTTTAGTGGCTGACCGGTAAACCGTCATCGCGAGCAGGCTCGCTCCTACAGTGGTTCGGGTGTACACAAATCCAATGTGGGAGCTAGCCTGCTAGCGATGGGATCGACGCGATCTTAAGTACGGTACTCGGCGTTGATCTTCACGTATTCGTGGGACAGGTCCGTAGTCCAGATGGTTTCGCTGCAATCGCCGCGGCCCAGCTCGATACGGATGGTGATCTCTTCCCGCTGCATGACCGCCGAGCCCTGGGCTTCGGTATAGGTCGCAGCACGCGCACCACGGCTGGCGATGCACACTTCACCGAGGAATACGTCGATCTTGCTCACGTCCAGGTTCGGTACACCGGCACGGCCGACAGCCGCCAGGATACGGCCCCAGTTTGGGTCGGACGCGAACAACGCAGTCTTGATCAGCGGCGAGTGGGCCACGGTGTAACCGACGTCCAGGCATTCCTGGTGATTGCCGCCGCCGTTGACTTCGACAGTCACGAACTTGGTCGCGCCTTCGCCGTCACGCACGATGGCCTGAGCCACGTCCATGCACACTTCAAACACTGCTTGCTTGAGTTTGGCGAACAGCTCGCCTTCGGCACGGGTGATTTCCGGCAGTGCAGCCTGACCGGTGGCGATCAGCATGCAGCAGTCGTTGGTCGAGGTGTCGCCATCGATGGTGATGCGGTTGAACGACTTGTTGGCGCCGTCCAGCATCAGGTTTTGCAGCACGTCGCGAGCGACTTTGGCGTCGGTGGCGATGTAGCCGAGCATGGTCGCCATGTTCGGACGGATCATGCCCGCGCCTTTGCTGATGCCGGTGACGGTGATGGTCACGCCGTCATGCTGGAACTGGCGGCTGGCGCCCTTCGGCAAAGTGTCGGTGGTCATGATGCCGGTGGCCGCCGCTTCCCAGTTATTGACCGACAGGTCATCGAGGGCCGCTTGCAGTGCGCCTTCGATTTTTTCGACCGGCAGTGGCTCGCCGATCACACCGGTGGAGTACGGCAGCACCAGGCTGGCATCGACGCCGGTCAACTCGGCCAGTTTCGCGCAAGTGCGCTCGGCCGCGGCCAGGCCTGGCTCGCCGGTGCCGGCGTTGGCATTGCCGGTGTTGGTCAGCAGGTAGCGCACCGGGCCTTGCACACGCTGCTTGGCCAGGATCACCGGCGCGGCGCAAAAGGCGTTCAGGGTGAAGACGCCAGCCACCGTGGAGCCTTCGGCGCAGCGCATGACCACGACATCCTTGCGCCCCGGGCGCTTGATGCCGGCCGAAGCGATACCGAGTTCAAATCCGGCAACCGGGTGCAACGTTGGCAAAGGACCAAGACCAACAGCCATGAATGCGCTCCTAACTAAATGATGTCAGCACCGTTTCAGGATGAACGGTGATTTGAATGGCAAAACGCCGCGACGGCAGAAGCCGGTCGCGGCGCGGGTATTTCAGCGGTTGAAACGGGTTTTACTGGATCTGCCCGTGGCAATGCTTGAACTTCTTGCCCGAACCGCAGTAGCACAGCTCGTTGCGACCCAGCTTGTGTTCAGCGCGAACCGGAGCGGCGGCCAGGGCCACATCGATCTCTTCGCCCAACACTTCCGGTTGCTCCAGACCTGGGGCTTCTTCATGCAGGAACTGCATGCGGGCCGCCAAAGCTTCGGCTTCCTCGCGCAGGCGCTGTTCTTCTTCGATCGGATCTTCGCGGCGAACCTGAACGTGGGACAGCACACGGATCGAGTCGCGCTTGATCGAATCCAGCAGCTCGGAGAACAGCGTGAACGACTCGCGCTTGTATTCCTGCTTCGGGTTCTTCTGGGCGTAGCCACGCAAGTGGATACCGTGGCGCAGGTGATCCATGGTCGACAGGTGGTCTTTCCACAGGTCGTCCAGCACACGCAGAACGATTTGCTTCTCGAAGGAGCGCAGCGCTTCGGCACCCGCCTGGTCTTCTTTCTCGTTGTACGCTGCAATCAGTTCCTGCATCAGTTTTTCGCGCAGGGTTTCTTCGTACAGGTGATCGTCTTCGTCGAGCCATTGCTGGATCGGCAGCGAAACGCCGAAGTCGCTCTGCAACGCGGCTTCCAGACCGACCACATCCCACTGCTCAGGCAGCGATTGCGGAGGAATGTGCGCGCTGACGGTGGCGTTGAGCACGTCCTGACGGAAGTCGGCGATGGTTTCACCGATGTTGTCGGCGGCCAGCAACGTGTTACGCATGTGATAGATCACTTTACGCTGTTCGTTGTTGACGTCGTCAAACTCGAGCAGTTGCTTACGAATGTCGAAGTTGCGACCTTCAACCTTGCGCTGAGCCTTTTCGATGGCGTTGGTCACCATGCGGTGCTCGATCGCTTCGCCAGGCTGCATGCCCAGGGCTTTCATGAAGTTCTTCACCCGGTCAGAGGCAAAGATGCGCATCAGGCTGTCTTCCAGGGACAGGTAGAAGCGGCTGGAACCGGCGTCGCCCTGACGACCGGCACGACCACGCAGCTGGTTGTCGATACGGCGTGATTCGTGACGCTCGGAGGCAATCACCTGCAAACCACCCGATTCGAGCACTTGCTGGTGACGCTTCTGCCAGTCGGCCTTGATCTGGGCAATCTGCTCAGGGGTCGGATCTTCCAGCGAAGCGACTTCCACTTCCCAGTTACCGCCCAACAGGATGTCGGTACCACGACCGGCCATGTTGGTGGCGATGGTCAGTGCGCCTGGGCGACCGGCCTGGGCGATGATTTCGGCTTCTTTTTCGTGGAACTTGGCGTTCAGAACCTTGTGTTCGATGCCTTCCTTCACGAGCAGGCTGGACATGTGCTCGGAGGTTTCGATGGTCGCAGTACCCACCAGCACCGGACGGCCAGCGGCCATGCTTTCCTTGATGTCCGCCACGATTGCCGCGTATTTCTCGTCGGCGGTCAGGAATACCAGGTCGTTGTAGTCCTTACGGGCCAACGGCTTGTTCGGCGGGATGACCATGACCTGCAGGCCATAGATCTGGTGGAACTCGAACGCTTCGGTGTCGGCCGTACCGGTCATGCCGGACAGTTTGTTGTACAGACGGAAGTAGTTCTGGAACGTGGTTGAAGCCAGGGTCTGGCTCTCGGCCTGGATGTTCAGGTTTTCCTTGGCTTCGATGGCCTGGTGCAGGCCCTCGGACAAACGACGGCCCGGCATGGTACGACCGGTGTGTTCGTCGACCAGGACAACCTGACCGTCCTGCACGATGTATTCGACGTTGCGATGGAACAGCTTGTGCGCACGCAGACCGGCGTAGACGTGAGTCAGCAGGCTCAGGTTGTGCGCCGAGTACAGGCTCTCGCCTTCAGCCAGCAGGCCGATGCGGGTCAATGTTTCTTCGACGAACTGGTGACCGGCTTCGTTGAGCTCGACCTGACGGGTCTTCTCGTCAACGGTGTAGTGGCCGGCTTTGGTGACTTCGCCTTCGACTTCCTCGACGTGCAGTTCCAGCTGCGGGATCAGTTTGTTGATCTCGATGTACAGCTTGGAGCTGTCCTCGGCCTGACCGGAGATGATCAGCGGAGTACGGGCTTCGTCGATGAGGATGGAGTCGACTTCGTCGATCACGGCAAAATTGAGTTCGCGCTGGAATTTTTCTTCCATGCTGAACGCCATGTTGTCGCGCAGGTAATCGAAACCGAATTCGTTGTTGGTGCCGTAGGTGATGTCGGAGGCGTAGGCGGCGCGTTTCTCTTCCGGCGGCTGGAACGGCGTGACCACGCCGACCGTCAGGCCGAGGAATTCGTACAACGGACGCATCCAGTTGGCGTCACGACGGGCCAGGTAGTCGTTCACCGTCACTACGTGCACGCCCTTGCCGGACAGCGCGTTGAGGTAAACGCCCAGTGTTGCCACCAGGGTCTTGCCTTCACCGGTACGCATTTCCGCGATCATGCCTTCATGCAAGGTCATGCCGCCGATCAGCTGGACGTCGAAGTGACGCATGCCCATGACACGCTTACCGGCTTCACGGGCAACCGCAAAGGCTTCTGGCAGCAGTTTGTCGAGGGTTTCCCCTTTGGCGATGCGGGCCTTGAACTCGTCTGTCTTGGCACGCAATTGATCGTCCGAAAGGGCCACCATTTGCTCTTCGAAGGCATTGACGAGTTGCAC
The DNA here is from genome assembly GCF_030417915.1 of Pseudomonas sp. C32. NCBI lineage: Bacteria > Pseudomonadati > Pseudomonadota > Gammaproteobacteria > Pseudomonadales > Pseudomonadaceae > Pseudomonas > Pseudomonas sp. C32. The sequence goes on from NZ_JAUHUK010000010.1 coordinate 198,158, forward strand.
CGTCTTGAGCATGCGTTTGACTTCACGCTCGTTCTTGCTTCCAAAAAGTTTCTTTAACAAAGGCGCAAACATATCGGCAGGATCTTCCACACTAAAGGGATGGAGGGCGGCCCCGTGAGTCGCCCGTGCAGCCCTCATGGCCGCATGCGAACGAGCATTCTACCCGGAAACGGTGGTGAGGAAAGTGGCGTTATTCCACGATGCTGGCACTGCGCTTTGACGGGGCTCACTTAAAATAAGGGCGTTTTGCTTAATTTCAACCCGTTCAAGGAACAAGTTAGTCGTTGATTTAATGGGTAAAGCGTACACAAAAGCAATGGGCGAGTTCATCCGGCGCTTTCTGCTACCATGACGTCTCTGTTACCTCAGGTGTCTGATCATGGCATTTCGCCCACTTACGGCCAAAGTACCTGCCGTTCTACTACGCGAAGCCAAACCGCTGAAAGCCATTCTTGGCCACGCTCAGCGCCTGGGCCATCTCCAGCGTCTGCTCGAAAGCCAATTGCAACCCGCCGCTCGCGAGCATTGCCATGTGGCTTCGTGGCGCGAAGGCAGTTTGTTGCTGATTGTCACCGATGGGCATTGGGCGACTCGCTTGCGCTACCAGCAAAAACGCCTGCAACGGCAATTGCAGATGTTCGATGAGTTCGCCAATCTGACCCGGATTCTGTTCAAAGTTCAGCCGCCGACCGTTCAACAAGGTGCGACCGGGCATACCATGGATTTGTCCAACGACGCGGCAGCGACCATTCAGGCCACGGCCGATGGCATCAGCGATCCGAATTTGCGGGCGGCGCTGGAGCGATTGGCGGCGCACGCCAAATCCAAAGATTAAAGACAAGATCAAAAAATCGCAGCCTTCGGCAGCTCCTGCATTGGGATTGCGAGTACCCCGAAGGCTGCGATCTTTTGCGTTCAGCGGCGTTTTTTGCTGCCCAGCAACGAGCCCATCAAACCCCGCACCAACTGTCGGCCAATCTGGTTCGCGGCCTGTTGCATCGCCGATTTCAACGCCTTCCCTGCCGCCGTGCCGAGAAACTCTCCGGCCTGTTCGGTGAAACTCGGTTCCTGCTTGCCCTGCTCCGCTTCGGGCTCAGGTGCCAGTCCCTTGCGTCCCACCAGCACTTCGTAGGCTGATTCGCGATCGATCGGTTTGTCATAACGCCCTTTGAACGGTGAGCCGGCGATCAACATCGTGCGCTCGGTTTCGGTCAATGGCCCGATCCGCGATTGCGGTGGCGCCACCAGCACCCGCTGGACCATTTCCGGCGTACCTTTCTCTTGAAGCGTGCCGACCAGCGCCTCGCCGATGCCCAGCTCGGTCAGCACCGACAAGGTATCGAACGCCGGGTTCGGCCGGAAACCCTCGGCGACCGCCCGCAGGGATTTCTGCTCCTTGGCGGTGAAGGCGCGCAAACCGTGTTGCACACGCAAGCCCAGCTGCGCCAGCACGTCGTCCGGCAAATCCCCCGGAGACTGAGTGACGAAGTACACGCCCACGCCTTTCGAACGAATCAGTCGTACAACCTGCTCCAGGCGATCGCGCAATGCCTGCGGAGTGCCGTTGAACAACAAGTGCGCTTCGTCGAAAAACAGCGCCAGCAGCGGTTTGTCGGCATCGCCGCGCTCGGGCAGTTGTTCGAACAGTTCGGCCAACAGCCACAACAGGAATGTCGCGTAGACCTTCGGCGCTTCATGCACCAGGCGGCTGGCATCGAGCAAGTGAATGCGCCCGCGCCCATCAGCGCCCGGTTGCAGAATGTCCTCCAGTTGCAGCGCCGGTTCACCGAACAACGCTTCGGCGCCCTGTTGCTCAAGGGTGGCCAGCCGGCGTAACAGCGCCTGACTGGAGCCCGTGGTCATCAGTGCCGCGTCATCCCCCAGCAGTGCCGGGTTGTCCTTGAGGTGGTTAAGCAACGCCTTCAGATCTTTCAGATCCAGCAGCAACAGGCCTTCGCGGTCCGCCACCTTGAACGCGGCATACAGCGCAGACTGCTGACTGTCGGTCAGCTCCAGCAGACTTCCCAAGAGCAACGGCCCCATTTCACTCAAGGTAGTGCGCAATGGATGACCGGACTGACCATGAATGTCCCACAAGGTCACCGGATACGCCTGAGGCTTGTGGTTCAGCCAGGGCATCCCGGCAATCCGCTCGGCGATCTTGCCCTGGGGGTTGCCGGCGGCGCCCAAACCGCACAGGTCACCCTTGATGTCGGCGGCGAACACGGCCACACCGGCATCGCTGAAGGCTTCGGCCATGCGCTGCAAGGTCACGGTTTTACCGGTACCGGTTGCGCCCGCGATCAATCCGTGGCGGTTTGCCAGTCGAAAGGCCTGGGCGATCGGTTGCCCCGTGAGATCGGCGCCGATTACGAGTTGCAATGAGTCAGGCATTTGGTCACCCATGGTTAATCTTTAGTCCTACACGGCCGATAGAGATTACGACAAAGCAATCAGACACGATCTGATCGGAAATTTCCCAAAGGAGAGGCGGAAATATCAGTTGCTTTCAACTTTGCCCACAGTGCGTCCCTTTATAAAAGCACGCGTTGGACATTAAGACCTTAGCGGAAACCCAAGCCATGAATAAAAATCTGCGTTTCAGCCATAAAATCCTGCTTGCCGCCGCGCTCGTTGTTATTGCCGCTTTCGCCTCGTTCACGCTGTACAACGACTATTTGCAGCGCAACGCGATTCGCGAAGACCTGGACAACTACCTCAACGAAATGGGCGACGTCACCGCCAACAATATTCAGACCTGGCTGGCCGGTCGTATTTTGCTGATCGAAAACCTTTCGCAAAATATTGCCATCAATCCGGAACAATCCAACGTCGCCAACCTGCTTGAGCAGAAAGCCCTGACGTCGACTTTCATGGCGTCCTACCTGGGCGACGCCACCGGGCACTTCACTATTCGTCCTGATGCAAAGATGCCTGACGGTTTCGACCCGCGCGTTCGTCCCTGGTACAAAGGTGCCGAAAACAGCAGCACGCCAACCCTGACCGAACCGTACATCGATGCAGCGACCGGCCAGTTGATCATCTCCATGGCCGCTGCCTCGAAGAAGTCCGGACAAAGCGTTGGTGTGGTGGGTGGCGACCTGAGCCTGCAAACGCTGATCGACACCCTCAGCGCCCGCGACTTCGATGGCATGGGTTACGCATTTCTGATCAGCGCCGATGGCAAGATCCTGGTTCACCCGGACAAAACCCTGGTGATGAAGTCCCTGAGCGAGGCGTTTCCAAAAGACACTCCGCGTATCGGCAGCGGCTTCAGTGAAGTCGATGTCGACGGCAAGACCCGCATCGTCTCCTTCACCCCGATCAAGGGCCTGCCTTCGGTCAACTGGTACATCGGTCTGTCGGTCGACAAGGAAAAAGCCTTCTCGATGCTCAGCGAATTCCGCACCTCAGCGGTGGTTGCGACGGTGATTGCCGTGGCGATCATCATCGCTCTGCTGAGCATGTTGATCCGCATCCTGATCCAGCCGCTGCACGTCATGACCCGCGCCATGGCCGACATCGCCGACGGCGAAGGCGACCTGACCAAGCGCCTGACCATTCAGAACAACGACGAATTCGGCACCCTCGGCACTGCGTTCAACCGTTTCGTGGAACGTATTCACGGCTCGATCCGCGAAGTGTCTTCCGCTACCGGCCAGGTCAACGAAGTGGCGTTGCGTGTGGTCGCCGCTTCCAATTCCTCGATGTTCAATTCTGACCAGCAAGCTTCGCGCACCAGCAGCGTGGCCGCCGCCATCAACCAGCTCGGCGCCGCCGCCCAGGAAATCGCCCGCAACGCCGCGCAGGCCTCGACCCAGGCCAGCGACGCCCGCAGCCTCGCCGAAGACGGCCAGCAAGTGGTCGATCGCAGCATTGCCGCGATGAATCAACTGTCGAGCATGCTCAGCGCGTCGAGCAGCAACATCGAATCGCTGAACAGCAAAACCGTGAATATCGGGCAGATTCTCGAGGTCATCACCAGCATTTCCCAGCAAACCAACCTGTTGGCGCTCAACGCCGCGATTGAAGCCGCGCGCGCCGGTGAAGCCGGGCGTGGTTTTGCCGTCGTGGCTGACGAAGTTCGCAATCTGGCGCACCGCACCCAGGAATCGGCGCAACAGGTGCAAACCATGATCGAGGAGCTGCAAGTCGGGGCCCGGGAATCGGTCAGCACCATGAGCGACAGTCAGCGCCACAGCCAGGACAGTGTGGAAATCGCCAATCTGGCGGGTGAGCGCCTCAACAGCGTGACACTGCGTATCGGTGAAATCGACGGCATGAACCAGTCGGTGGCCACCGCGACCGAGGAACAGACCGCCGTGGTGGAGTCGATCAACGTCGACATCACCGAGATCAATACCCTGAACCAGGAAGGCGTGGAAAACCTGCAATCGACGTTGCGTGCGTGTTCGGATCTTGAACAGCAGGCAGCGCGCCTGAAGCAATTGGTAGGTAGTTTCCGTATCTAGCGTCTGATCTGGCCCCATCGCGAGCAAGCTCGCTCCTACAGGGATCTCCATCGCACAGGAGATCTACTGTAGGAGCGCCCCCCTCCCGCCAACTCCCAACCGAACAACTATCCTTCATAAAGGTCAACCAAGGGAGTACAGGACCGGAGGGATGTTCATCGTGCATATCGCTGACATAACCATGTTCTACGCCCCTGCCAGCGGTGGCGTTCGCACTTATCTGGATGCCAAGCATCGTCGCCTGGGCGTCAAGCCGGGTATTCGCCACAGTTTGCTGATCCCCGGATCCTCCTTCAGCGAACACGACGGCATCTTCAAGGTTCCTGCTCCCGCCCTGCCCTTCGGCAAGGGTTATCGATTCCCTCTTCGTCTCGCACCTTGGCGCAATGTCCTACAGGATTTACAGCCCGATCTGATCGAAGTCGGCGACCCCTACCTCACGGCCTGGGCGGCGCTGGATGCCCGGCGTCAACTCGATGTACCCGTCATCGGTTTCTATCATTCCGACCTGCCGCTGCTGGTCAGCAACCGCATGGGCAACTGGGTGACCAACAATGTCGAGGCTTATGTCAGCAAACTCTACGGCAACTTCGACCGGGTCCTGGCGCCGAGCCGGGTCATGGCCGACAAACTGACCGGTCTGGGGGTCAGGAATGTTTTTGTACAGCCTCTGGGCGTCGATCTGCAGACGTTCAATCCGGGTGCCAGAGATCCTGGGTTGCGGGCTGCATTGGGGATCGATGAAAACACCCATCTGCTGATTTTTGCCGGTCGTGGCTCCAAGGAAAAGAATCTGCCGGTGCTGCTCGACTGCATGAAACGCCTGGGCCGGCGCTTTCACCTGCTGTTGGTCGGCTCGTCGATGCCCGGCGCAGTGCCGCCCAACGTCACCGTGATCGATCAGTTCTGCTGCGCCGCGCAAGTCGCCCGCCTGATGGCCAGTGCCGATGCGTTGCTGCACGCCGGTGACCAGGAAACCTTCGGTCTGGTGATCCTCGAAGCGATGGCGTGCGGTATTCCGGTAGTGGCGGTAGCGGCCGGTGCCTTTGAGGAGCTTGTTACCGAGGAAGGTGGCTTGCTGTGCGCGCCGAACAATCCCCTGGCGATGGCCAACGCCGTTCGGGAGCTGTTCAATTCGGACAGCGTCGCGCTGGGCAGACTGGCGCGAAAACACGTCGAACGGTTTTACGCCTGGGATTCGGTGGTCAACAGCCTGTTGGGGCACTACCACGCCGTGCTCGGTGCTCAATGGCCGCAGACGGCCAATGGTTGAGTCCATGAGCGGCTCAGGTTTGCTATTGGTGTTGCATGACGTCGCCCCGCCAACCTGGGCGGACTATCAACCCTTCGTCGAAGCCGTCGATGCGTTGGGTGGTGTGCCAATGACCTGGCTGGTGGTGCCGAACTTTCACAAGCACAACGATCTCGACGCCCACCCGGACTTTCGCCGTTTTCTCAGTGCCAGGGTCGCCTGCGGGGATGAATTGGTACTGCACGGTTACTTCCATTGCGATGACGGGCCGAGGGCAAGCACTCCCCGGGACTGGTTCATGCGCCGGATCTATACCCACGAAGGCGAGTTTTATCAGCTGTCCCGCGAAGCCGCCCTCGCCCGCCTGCACTCGGGCATCGACTTGTTCCGCCGCAATGACTGGCCGTTGCAGGGTTTCGTCGCCCCGGCCTGGCTGATGAGCGATGGCACCCGGCAGGCCTTGCGCCAATTGCCCTTGAGCTACACCAGTGGTCCGCAGCATCTTTACCGCCTGCCGGACTTCACCGCCATCGATGCCCCAGGACTGGTCTGGAGCGCCCGAAGTGCCTGGCGGCGCGGCGTTTCCAAACTCGTCAGCGACCTGTGCGAACAACGCTGGCGACAGGCCCCGGTGATTCGCCTTGGCGTGCACCCGGTGGACATGCGCCATGACTTCTCGCGGCGTTACTGGCTGAACACCCTTGAACGCCTGCTTGGGCAGGGGCGCTTGCCGATGACCAAGAGCCATTGGTTGACGCTGCAACTCGACCGCATCGGTTGAAAACGTTGATGAGTCTCAGGCAGGCTTGGATTTATCGGCGTTAGGCTTGTACAGCTCTTCCCACAACTGCGCGGCGTCAGGAAAGTCCGTTCCGGTTTCAGGGCCCATGTCATCCGGGTCATAGCGACTCAAACAGCCCTCACCCAAGGTGGCAGGTGCCTGTGAAGTGGCTTTATCCAGTGGATCGGCCATGGTCAAGTCCTCAGTGCAGAAACGGCGAAGGGCCTGAAGCGATTGAACGCCCAGGCCCTTCGAATATCAACCGTGTCGTGCGGCTATCAGAACACCACGGTTTTATTGCCATGCACCAGCACCCGGTCTTCCAGGTGATAACGCAGGCCGCGGGCCAGCACCATCTTCTCGACGTCACGACCGAAACGCACCATGTCTTCAATGCTGTCGCTGTGGCTGACGCGTACCACGTCCTGCTCAATGATCGGGCCGGCATCCAGCTCTTCGGTCACATAATGGCAGGTCGCGCCGATCAGCTTCACACCACGCATCGATGCCTGGTGGTACGGCTTGGCGCCAACGAACGACGGCAGGAAGCTGTGGTGAATGTTGATGACTTTGTGTGCGTACTCGCGGCACAACTCCGGCGGCAGAATCTGCATGTAACGGGCAAGTACCACGACTTCGGCATCGTGCTGTTTGACCAGGCGCGATACTTCGGCGAATGCCGGTTGTTTGTCCTGCGGATTGACCGGGACGTGGTAGTACGGAATACCGTGCCACTCCACCATGCTGCGCAAGTCATCATGGTTGGAAATCACACAGGAAATTTCGCAGTCCAGTTCATCGCTGTGCCAGCGGTGCAGCAAGTCCGCCAGGCAGTGCGACTCGCGGCTGGCCATCAGGACTACGCGCTTTTTCTGCTCGGTATCCGTGATGCGCCAGTCCATCGAGAACTCTTCGGCGATCGGGGCAAAGGCTTCGCGCAACGCGTCGATACCAAAGGGCAGCGAGTCGGCACGAATTTCGTGACGCATGAAGAACCAGCCACTGAGATTGTCCGAGTGATGGCTCGCTTCAGTGATCCAGCCGTTGTGTGATGCCAGAAAGTTACTGACTTTGGCAACGATGCCGACACGGTCCGGGCAAGAAATCACCAGGCGAAAAGTGCGCATGAGGGGGAAACTCCAGAACTTCGCAAAGGCCGCCATTCTAACGATTGCGCAGCAAAACTGCAGTATCGATGACGCCTGCCCTGCCAGAAGGCAGGTGCAATGGGGTGAGCATCACCCTGGCTCAAACACGCAGGCGCTCTTGTGACATCTCTCAATTGTTATTTTTTGTATTTTTGTGTGAGGGCTGGATGACACTATTAATTGCATTAGCCGTGTGCAAAAAATCCCTACAACTAAAGTAAATAAACTTGGTTTAAATGTTTACTTGATGAAACACCCTGACTATTATTGCCGCACTGTCACCCTGCCATCCAGCGTACACATAAGGTAGTCACCATGTCCTTGATCAACGAATATCGCGCCACCGAAGAAGCTATCAAAGAGCTGCAAGCCCGTTTGAAGAATCTGTCCCAAGACGACAAACTGCAAACCGAGCTGGAATTCGAAGGCAAACTGCGCACCCTGATGGGCGAATACTCCAAGTCCCTGCGTGACATCATCGCGCTGTTGGATCCAGAGTCCAAAACCAAAGCACCACGTGGCGCTGCCGTCAAAACGACTGGCACCAAGCGTGCTCGCAAAGTTAAACAATACAAAAACCCGCACAACGGCGAAGTCATCGAAACCAAAGGTGGCAACCACAAAACTCTGAAAGAGTGGAAAGCCAAGTGGGGCGGTGACGTGGTTGAAGGCTGGGCTACCCTGCTGGGCTAAGCCACAGAGCTTGTCGCAGATGGATCCGTGACAAAAAAGAACGCCAGCTAATGCTGGCGTTTTTTTATGGGCAAAACTCAACACCTGACATGTTCGATTTCAAAGATTCAAACGTTTGCGTAATGCCTGAACATAATCCTGCCACTCATTCAATACCTTCTGCTGAAGCGGCAGAGCAGTAACACTCAACTGGGCCGCTGCCTCTACAAAACTTTCCAGGGTATTTGGCGCCCCCCACTCCGGGTCTGACAAACGTTTCTGACAGAACATTCGCCAACGCTCTTGCTCTTCGATACTCAGCGTGTCGGGAAAGTTACGGGCGCGATATCGAAACAATAATTCCGGCAAACGTTCATCATCGAAAGGCCACGGTTCTTGCGCTAATTGTGCTGGGTCGACGCTTCTGACTTGCTCGCACAGACGCCGATCCCGATCACCAATAAAGCCATCGTATAACTGTTGCTCCGGATCCTGACTCTGGGCGAAATCTTCCTTGGCATAAGTCGCCAGCACTTTATCCCGCCAAACTTCCTGCGCGTCACTTAGCCGCAGTGCGCGCTGCTGATAAAGCGGCATGTCCAGCCCCAGACGTTGCTGATCTTCAGGGCGAAGTACCGCCAACGGTGCAACCACCGGACATTTGTTGATGTGGATAAGTTTGAGCGGTACCGGCAATTCACCCTCGGCCAGGTCATCACGCCGTGTATACAAACGTTGACGCAAGGCCTCGGCATCCAGATCGAGCAAGCCTTGAGGATCAAGGTGCAGGTCGCAGACGATCAGGGCGTTCTTGTTACGAGGATGCCAGGCCAAAGGCAATACGACGCCCACGTAATTGCGCGCCGCCGAAAATCGCCCGGAGACATGCACCATCGGTTGCAGCAGGCGAATCTGGTCCATGACTTTCTGTTTGCTGCGCAACTGAAACAGCCAGTCATACAACTTGGGCTGTTTTTCCCGAATCAGGCGCGCCAGGGCAATCGTCGCGCGAACGTCCGACAGCGCTTCGTGGGCATGGCCATGATCAATGCCGTTGGCAGCGGTCAGGCGTTCAAGCTTGAGGGTTATGCGCCCCTCGTCATCCGTCGGCCAGACGATGCCATCCGGACGCAGGGCGTAAGCGGCACGAACGACGTCGATCAGGTCCCAGCGGCTGTTGCCGCCCTGCCACTCACGGGCGTAGGGGTCGAAGAAGTTTCGGTACAGGCTGTAGCGGGTCATCTCGTCGTCGAAACGCAAGGTGTTGTAACCCGCCCCGCAGGTGCCCGGCGCCGCGAGCTGGGCATGAACACGCGTCATGAAATCGGCTTCGCTCAAACCGTGCTCGGCCAGTTGTGTCGGAGTAATTCCGGTGATTGCACAAGCGGCCGGGTGCGGCAGGATGTCTTCACTGGGTTGGCAATAGAGGTTGACCGGTTCGTCTATTTCATTGAGATCGAAATCGGTACGCAGCCCGGCCATCTGCAACGGGCGGTCGCAGCGGGGATTGATGCCAGTGGTTTCGTAGTCGTACCAGAAGATGGAGGTCACAGGCGATTCCTGAACTGAAGATCGGCGAAGTCTAGGCGTTCATGTCCCGCCCCGGCCAGTAGTCTTGTCATTCAAGCAGAGGGGGCCGCTTGATGTGCAATACATAGTTATGTCTTTTTTCCCGGCGAGACTGCTAGCATCGGATAGACATCGAATCCCGATCCAGGCCACATCATCAGGATGCCCATGCTCGAGACCACAGCACTGCCAAGGAATGCGACGCTGTCACCGCCACTGGATACGCGGCACCAGGTCGAAACGCCCGAGGGCATCGACTTGCCACTGCACCCGGCCGGGCTGATGGTGCGTGCCCTCGCATTCGCCATCGATCTTGGCTTGCGCGGTTTGATTATGGGCCTGCTGTTCATCGTCCTGGCGATGCTCGGCAAACTGGGGGCCGGCCTGAGTTCGATCCTGCTGTTTGTCGTCAGCTGGTGGTACATGGTGCTGTTCGAAGTGCTCAATCAGGGCCGCTCGCCAGGCAAGCAATGGATGGGATTGCGTGTTGTACAGGACGATGGCACGCCCATAGGCTGGTCCGCTTCGCTGCTGCGCAACCTGTTGCGGTTTATCGACCTGCTGCCATTCGGTTACTTCCTCGGCGCCATCAGTTGCCTGCAACACCCCAACTTCAAGCGCCTCGGCGACATTGCCGCCGGCACACTGGTGATTTACCGCGACCGGCCACTCACCCGCCCCGAGCTGCCCGAGGCCCTGCCCAGTCGACCGCCATTCGCCCTGACACTCGCCGAACAGCGCGCCATTCTCGGGTTTGCCGAACGCCAGGGGGAACTCTCTCGAGCGCGAGCCCATGAACTGGCATCCATCCTCGCCCAACCTTTGCAGATTCCCGCCCCACGAGCGGTCGAAGCGCTCAACGGCATCGCCCGCGGCTTGTTGGGGCCGGCATGAAGCAACGTCTATTCGAGAACCGGCACAAAGCCGAATGGGCGCAGTTTTCCCTTCATCTGGAACGCCTGGAACAGGACCGCACAACCCAGGACCTCGACAGTTTCCCGAGTGACTACCGACGCCTTTGCAATCACTTGGCGATCGCCAGGGAACGTGGCTATAGCAGTTTTCTGGTGGATTCGTTACAGCAACAGGTGCTGCGCGGCCATCAACAACTGTATCGCCATCGCAGCCAGTTGGGCGCCAATGTTGTGGCATTCATCCTCGCAGACTTCCCGCGACTGGTGCGTGAACAGTGGCGCTTCGTACTGGCTGCCAGCCTGATGTTTTTCGGCAGCCTGTTCGGGTTCGCGCTGCTGGTATACGGGTTTCCAGAGCTGATCTATAACCTGATCCCCGCCCCGCAAGTCAGCGAAATGCAAAGCATGTACGACCCCGCCGCTGGTCACCTCGGGCGCACGGCGGACCGTGCCTCCAGTGAAAACTGGATGATGTTCGGCTACTACATCATGCACAACATCGGCATCGCTTTTCAGACCTTCGCCAGCGGACTGCTGCTGGGGCTGGGCAGTGTGTTTTACCTGATCTTCAACGGCTTGATGATCGGCGCAGTCGCCGGACACCTGACTTATATTGGTTACGGGCAAACCTTTTGGCCATTCGTGATCGGTCACGGCGCTTTTGAACTCACCGCCATCGCCCTGGCCGGTGCCGCAGGCCTGCAACTGGGTTGGGCACTGATCGCACCGGGGCGCCTTCCTCGTGCGCAGGCCTTGCAGCTGGCGGCGCGCAAAAGCGTCCTGCTGATTTGCGGGGTCATGCTGTTTTTGCTGATTGCCGCATTCATCGAGGCCTATTGGTCATCAATGACCAGCCCTACGGCCATGACCAAGTATCTGGTCGGTGCCGCGCTGTGGTTGCTGGTGCTGACCTACCTGCTGTTTGCCGGACGCCAACGTCATGCGCCTGAGTGACGCCACCGTGGTCATCCGCCCCCGCACCACCTGGGAAGCCATGGACCTCGGCGTCCTCCTGAGCCAGCGTCACCGGCGCTTGTTGATGACCAGTTGGGCGATCGTGACCTTGCCGGTTTTCGCGCTGCTGAGCTGGGGGCTGTGGGATTCCCCGACCCTTGCCGTCTTCATGTTCTGGTGGCTGAAACCGGCATTCGAACGCCTGCCGCTGTACATCCTGTCCAGCGCCATGTTCGGCGAAACACCCACGCTGAAACAGGTGCTGCTCCAATGGCCGCGGTTGCTCAGGCCACAATTGATCGCCAGTTTGACCTGGCGCCGTTTGAGCCTGACCCGCAGCTTTGTGATGCCGGTGTTGCAACTTGAAGGTCTGGACGGGAAGCTGCGCCAACAACGATTACAAGTGCTGTTGCAGAGCGACGCCGGTGCCGCGCGATGGCTGACGATCATCGGTGCCCATCTGGAAGGCGCCTTATGGATTGGCTTGATGGTGCTGTTTTATCTGCTCCTGCCACAACAGGTCGCGATTGACTGGAGCTGGCAGTCGCTGATCGGCGCGATGACCCGGGACTGGCGTTGGCTGGAACACCTGACCAACGTTTTCTACGTGGGGGTGCTGATCGTCTGGGAACCGGTTTATGTCGCCTGCGGCTTCAGCCTGTACCTGAACCGACGCACCGTGCTCGAAGCCTGGGATATCGAACTGGTGTTCCGTCGCCTGCGCCAACGTGTCGTCAGTGCAAGTGGCGTGTTGTTACTGGCGGTGTTCCTGCTGCTGCCGACAGCGCAGACGGTGTGGGCCGCCGAACCGGACGCTTCCCCCAACAGCCCGCGCTTGCTGGATCAGCCCCTCACCAGCCAGGCGTCCAGGGACAGTATCAAGGCCCTGCTCGATCAACCGCCCTTCAAGAACAAGGAAGCGGTGACACGCTACCGATTTGGCGAGGGCAAACCGGACGTCAAAACCCCGGACGACGACAAAACACCGGCATGGCTGAAGGCCCTGTTCAGACTGTTTGACGGCCAGCGTTTCGGTTCGGTGGCAGCGGTCATTGAAGTCGTCCTGTGGGGAGTGGTCATCAGCGGCCTCGTTGTGTTGATCTGGCACTATCGCGACTGGCTGCAAGCGTTCGTCAGCCGCCGTCCGACGCGGAAACAAAAGCTCCCCCGACCTTTGCCGCAGCAGGCGTTCGGTCTGGACCTCAAACCCGAATCCTTGCCCGACGATGTTGCCGCCAGTGCCGAACACCTCTGGCAATCCAATCCACGCGAGGCCCTCGGGTTGCTTTACCGCGCCTTGCTCAGTCGCTTGCTGCATGATTTCAACATGACGCTGAAAGCCGCCGACACCGAAGGTCAGGTGCTCAAACGCGTTGAACAGCTGCAACAACCGGCCCTGCTGACCTTCAGCCAAACCCTGACCGGGCACTGGCAAAACATGGCCTACGGTCATCGCCTGCCACCGGCCCAAGCGCAACAGGAACTGTGTGAAGCCTGGCGCGGCTTGTTCGGACCGAGAGCCGCCCATTGAACCGGCGCGGGTGGCTGGCGATCGGTGCGATCAGCCTCGCTCTGGTCGGAGCGTTGGCTGCTTATCTGTACTTCAAGGCCATGCCCTATCAGATAGAAATCGATCACGGCCCGTCCCCCGAAGCTCAAGCCAATCCTTACCTGGCAGCAGAACACTTCCTGCGCAAGCAGGGCCTGACCGTCAATCACGCCAATGGCCTCGACTTCCTGCCGACCCTGGAGCCGCATCAGCACAGCCTGCTGGTGCTCGGGGAGCGCGACAACATGACACCACGTCAGATTGATCAACTGATGAACTGGGCCCAGGCCGGTGGCCGACTGTTGTTCGTCGCCCAATCGCTATGGGATGAGAAGCTGCAACAGAGCGATGACCTGCTGCTCGACCGGGTTCAAGTGCACCAGTCGCTGAGCAAAGACCTCAAAGACCCGCCGCCCGATCTCGACAAAGAGCCTTACCCCTTTCTGACCAAACTTTACCTGGAAGACGAAGACGCACCGGCCTACGCCGGTTTCGACACCGCGTTCCATCTTGAAGACCCGAACAACCTCGCCCAGTCCTGGGCCAACAGTGGCAAAGCCACGCACATGATGCAGCTCGATCACGGGCTCGGTTCAGTCATCGTGGTCACCGACGCCGACCTGTGGAAAACTCCGGCCATCGACCGATACGACAACGCCTGGCTGCTTTGGTACCTGACCGCAGACACACACGTGACGCTGGTGTTCAACACCGATCACGACAGCCTGCCCCTCTTGCTGATGCGCTACTTCCCGCAGGCGCTGGTGGCATTGCTCGCGCTGGTCGGTCTGGGTTTCTGGCACTTCGGTGTGCGTCAGGGGCCACTGCTGGAACCGGCACCGAAGGCACGTCGGCAACTTCAGGAACACCTGCGCGCCAGTGCCGATTTCATCCTGCGCCGCAACGGACAGGCCAGCCTGATGCAGGCTTTGCAAAAAGACATCCTGCGCCGCGTGCGCCGTCGCCACCCAGGTTTTGAACAACTCGGCGTTGCCGAGCAATGGCGGGTGCTTGCACGCCTGACCGGCCAACCCACACACGCTATCAGCCAGGCCATGACCCCGAGCCCGAAACAACGACTTTCCAGCGTTGAATTCAGCCGCCAGGTCGCCCACCTGCAAATCTTGAGGAACGCCTTATGAGTGAAGCGATCGAGCCCAATCTACCGAGCCATGCCGCTCAACAACGCCAGCGCGCCAGCCAGTTGGCCCAGGCGTTGCGCCAGGAATTGCAAAAAGCCCTGATCGGTCAGGACACGGTGATCGACGACGTCCTCACCGCGCTGATTGCTGGCGGCCACGTGTTGCTTGAAGGTGTGCCCGGGCTGGGCAAGACCTTGTTGGTACGCGCCCTCGCCCGCTGCTTCGGCGGTGAATTCGCGCGCATCCAGTTCACCCCGGACCTGATGCCCAGCGACGTCACCGGTCATGCGGTGTACGACTTGCAGACCGAGCAGTTCAAGCTGCGCAAAGGCCCGATTTTCACCAACCTGCTGCTGGCCGACGAAATCAACCGCGCCCCGGCGAAAACCCAGGCCGCGCTGCTCGAAGCCATGCAGGAACGCCAGGTCACCCTCGAAGGTCGCGCCCTGCCCATCGCGCAACCGTTCATGGTGCTCGCCACGCAAAACCCGATCGAACAGGAAGGCACTTATCCACTCCCGGAAGCCGAACTGGACCGCTTCATGCTCAAGGTGCGCATGGACTACCCCGACGCCGAACAAGAGCTGAACATGGTGCGCCAGGTCAGCCGTTCGACCCGGGCCGACATGCTCGATGTGCAACCGTTGCGCACGCTGCTGCAAGCCAAGGATGTGCTGGCCCTGCAACGCATCGCCAGCGATTTGCCGCTGGACGATCAGGTATTGGATTACGCCGTGCGCCTGGCCCGTTCCACCCGCAGTTGGCCAGGCTTGATCCTCGGCGCCGGACCGCGCGCCTCCATCGCTTTGGTGCGTTGCGCCCGGGCGCGGGCGTTGCTGCGCGGTGGCGATTTCGTGATTCCGGATGACATCAAGGGCTGCGCCCTCGCCGTGTTACGCCATCGCGTTCGCGTTGCACCGGAGCTGGATATCGAAGGGCTGGACGTCGACCAGGTGCTCCAGCAATTGCTTGATCAAGTGCCGGCGCCGCGCCAGTGAAACCCTCACGGCTGATGCTGAGCTGGCTGGTGATCCTGCTCGCCTGTGGCATTGTGCTGGGCACCTTGCGGGCACTGGAATTCGCGGTGTCGCCGAACCTCAGTGCGATCAACTGGGGGTTGTTGCTGGCGTTGCTGGCCCTGGCCATTCTCGACGCGGTGCGTTTGAAGCGCCTGCCCTCACCCCGACTGAAACGCCAACTGCCCGGCAGCCTCGCGCTGGGTCGCTGGAGCGATGTCCACCTGACGCTCGAGCATGATTATTCACGACCACTGAACGTACAGATTTTTGATCATGTGCCCCAGGGCCTGAACTTCGAAAACCTGCCCTTGAAAGTCGAACTGCAACCCGGCCAGCACAGCAACATGGCTTATCGGCTACGACCGCTCAAGCGCGGTCACTTTGGTTTTGAGCGGTGCGAAATCAACCTGCCAAGCCCCTTGGGGTTGTGGACCGACAAACGCTTGCTCGACGCGCCGGACCACACCCGCGTCTACCCCGACTTTGCCCGCCTTTATGGCGGTCAACTGCTGGCTGTGGATAACTGGCTCAGCCAGCTCGGCGTGCGCCAAAAACAACGTCGCGGCCTGGGCCTGGAGTTCCATCAACTCAGGGAATTCCGTGAAGGCGACAGCCTGCGCCAGATCGACTGGAAAGCCACCGCCCGCCAACGCACGCCGATTGCCCGGGAGTATCAGGACGAGCGTGATCAGCAGATTGTCTTCATGCTCGACTGCGGCCGGCACATGCGCAGTCAGGACGGAGAACTGGCGCATTTTGACCATGCACTCAATGCCTGTTTACTACTGAGTTACGTGGCGCTGCGCCAAGGCGATGCGGTGGGCTTGAGCACCTTTGCCAGCGAGCGACCGCATTACCTCGCACCGGTCAAAGGCGTTGCGCAGCTCAACGTCCTGCTCAACAGCGTCTACGACCTCGACAGCACCCAGCGCCCCGCGGATTACCAGGCTGCCGCCAATCAATTGCTGACCCGACAAAAACGCCGGGCACTGGTGATGCTGGTCACCAATCTGCGAGACGAAGACGACGAGCAACTGCTGGTCGCCGTCAAACGCCTGAGCCAACAGCATCAGGTAGTGGTGGCCAGCCTGCGGGAAGATTTGCTCGACAGTCTGAGACATCGGCCGGTGCAGACCTTGTCCGAGGCACTGGATTACTGCGGCACGGTGGATTACCTGAATGCGCGTGCAGAACTCCATGAGCGGTTGCGTGCCCATGGCGTATGGGTACTGGAAGCGCGACCTGCTGAGCTGGGTGCGGATTTGGTGACTCAGTACCTGGCCTGGAAGAAGGCCGGAAGCTGACGATGCCCCCGGCGCAGGCTCGGTTGATATCAGGCCGAAGCTGGCAACGACTGAAAACTGAAATACTGCTTCAACGCCTCGACCAGTTGCCCATATTCCGGCGGCGCCCGTTGCAGGCAAAATCCGGCGTCATAGTGGTGAGGTGTTGCGTCTTCATGGCACCACAGGCAACACGCCCGCAGGTCGATAACTTGCGGGCTGCCCTCACTGACGGGGATCTTGAGGCGCAAAATGAATTCGGCGCCGATCATCATCGGCAGCTGACTGATCAACATCAACCCGTCTTCGGACACATTGCCCAGATAGCCAATGGGCTTGTCCGTGTGGCTGTTGAAGACTCTCAAAAAGTACGGCAGTTGGTGCCGCTCGATTCGGCGGTCGGTAAACATGTGGACATTCACTATGCCAGGCTCTTAAGCAGAGCCGCACTACTGCTTCGGAACGGGACTGCCTTAAATAAGTGCCCGCTCTCCCCGCTCCCGGTGCGCCAGTTCTCGGAGTGCTGTGTCTTGCCAATGCCGGTTGCAGGTGTTGCCCCGGATTGGAGACCAGGCTCCAAACCGGTTTATTCGACTATAGCTCACCACCGCCGGTGAGCCAGTCATTGAATGACAGCCGCCATCAGAACTGCGTCGGGCGTACCGCCGCTGCCGCACTGCGCAACGGGTAGTGCCCCAGGCTTTGCAGGGTTTCCAGACGGGCGCGGGCGCGGTAGGCGTATTCGCTCTGGGGATACGAGGCGATGATGAACTGATACGTCTGCGCCGCATCGACGAACATCTTCTGCCGTTCCAGGCACAGGCCGCGCATCATCGATGCTTCGGGCCACACATAAGGTCGCGCCCGGCTTTCGCGCTCGACCTTGGACAGTTCAAGCATGACTTGCTCGCAATTGCCCCGGTCATAGGCTTTGTAGGCATTGTTCAAGTGATGGTTCATCGACCAACGGGTGCAGCCCGTGACGCTGAGGACGCTGATGGCAAGGGCGGCAATGAGCACGAATCGCATGGGGGATCTCCTGTCTTGAACGCTGTATCGACCCGCGGACGAAAATCTTCAACCCTCAGACACCACAGACCACTGTAGGAGCAAGCTTGCTCGCGATGGAGGTTAACGATAATGCGTATTTACTGAAGAAACGCATCGCACTTGAGTTCATCGCGAGCAGGCTCGCGCCTACAGAGATCGGGGCAACATCTGGTTTTTCATTAAAACCAAACTCTTCCTGAAAAGTAGTGCACACGAACAATGACTACACATTCGGAGCATAGTAGCCTCACTCAGCGCTTGAACTCAGGAGTCTTTGCATGTCCGTCCGTCGTACCAAAATCGTCGCTACCCTTGGCCCGGCCAGTAACTCGCCGGAAGTTCTCGAACAGCTGATTCTGGCTGGCCTGGACGTCGCCCGCCTGAACTTTTCCCACGGCACCCCGGACGAGCACAAGGCTCGCGCCAAGCTGGTGCGTGACCTCGCGGCCAAGCACGGTCGCTTCGTCGCCCTGCTGGGTGACCTGCAAGGCCCGAAAATCCGTATCGCCAAATTTGCCAACAAGAAGATCGAGCTGAAGATCGGTGATCAATTCACCTTCTCCACCAGCCATCCTCTGACCGAAGGCAACCAGCAAGTGGTCGGTATCGACTACCCGGACCTGGTAAAGGACTGCGGCGTCGGCGACGAGCTGCTGCTCGACGACGGTCGCGTGGTCATGCGCGTCGACACCGCTACCGCCACCGAACTGCATTGCACCGTGACCATCGGCGGCCCGCTGTCGGACCATAAAGGCATCAACCGTCGCGGTGGCGGCCTGACCGCACCAGCCCTGACTGAAAAAGACAAGGCCGACATCAAGCTCGCGGCGGAAATGGAAGTCGACTACCTCGCGGTCTCTTTCCCGCGTGACGCTGCCGACATGGAATACGCCCGCCAACTGCGCGACGAGGCCGGCGGCACCGCTTGGCTGGTGGCGAAGATCGAACGTGCCGAAGCCGTGGCCGATGACGAAACCCTCGACGGTCTGATCAAGGCGTCCGACGCGGTGATGGTTGCCCGTGGTGACCTGGGCGTGGAAATCGGTGACGCCGAGCTGGTGGGCATTCAGAAGAAAATCATTCTGCACGCACGCCGCCACAACAAGGCTGTGATCGTTGCGACCCAGATGATGGAGTCGATGATCCAGAACCCGATGCCGACCCGCGCCGAAGTGTCCGACGTGGCCAACGCCGTGCTCGACTACACCGACGCCGTGATGCTCTCGGCCGAAAGTGCTGCCGGTCTGTACCCGCTGGAAGCCGTTCAGGCCATGGCGCGTATCTGCGTCGGTGCCGAAAAGCACCCGACCAGCAAGACCTCCAGCCACCGCATCGGCAAAGAGTTCGAGCGTTGCGATGAAAGCATTGCGCTGGCGACCATGTACACCGCCAACCACTTCCCGGGCGTGAAAGCGATCATCGCACTGACTGAAAGCGGTTACACCCCGCTGATCATGTCGCGTATCCGTTCCTCGGTGCCGATCTACGCGTTCACCCCGCACCGCGAAGCCCAGGCCCGCGCGGCGATGTTCCGTGGCGTGTACACCATCCCGTTCGACCCGGCTTCGCTGGCACCGAACGAAGTCAGCCAGAAGGCGATCGACGAGCTGGTCAAGCGCGGCGTCGTGGAGAAAGGCGACTGGGTCATCCTGACCAAGGGCGACAGCTACCACGCCACCGGCGGCACCAACGGCATGAAGATCCTGCACGTTGGCGACCCGATGGTCTGATTGACCGGTCGCT
>NZ_JAUHUK010000011.1:0-211905 GCF_030417915.1 Pseudomonas sp. C32
TTTGGGCGTAGAAAAAGACGAGATCAATCAAGCACAAATTGCTCAGTTATTTTCGCCCCAGAACACTAGAATAGGTCCAACTTTTTCAGAGTCAGAGCACTTATGCCGGATTCGGTTGACGCCAAAGGGCTGTCAGAATTACCACTGGAAAATCTGGTCGCCTGTCATGAGTGCGACCTGCTAATGCGTAAGCCCGATCTTGCCCATGGCGAAAAAGCCCTGTGCCCGCGCTGTGGCTACGAGCTTTACGCCCATCGGCACAACGTCGTGCAGCGTAGTCTCGCGTTGGTATTTACCGCTCTGCTGTTGTACATCCCGGCGAACTTTTTACCCATCATGCAGCTCAATCTCCTCGGGCAATCGTCGAATGACACCGTCTGGAGTGGGGTTGTTGCGCTTTTTGATACGGGGATGCAAAGCGTTTCAGTGATTGTGTTCCTGTGCAGCATGGGCATCCCGCTGCTCAAGCTGCTGTGCCAATTGGTCGTATTGTTGAGTATCCGTTTCGATATCGGACGTAGCTACGGCTTGTTGCTCTATCGCATTTATCACCACATACGCGAATGGGGGATGCTTGAGGTTTACCTCATGGGCGTATTGGTTGCGATCGTAAAACTGGCAGATATGGCAGCAATCACCATAGGCCTGGGGTTGGCGTGCTTCATAGGTTTGTTGCTGGTTCAGGTCTGGCTGGAGGTCGTCATGTCGCCTCACCAGATCTGGCAAGCGTTATCAGGAGAGGATGCCCATGCGGGCGATTGATGCAGGCATTCTGATTTGCAAAGAATGTCATGAATTGAACAGGCAGGAAGCTGATACCGATGAGCAGGTCTGTACGCGCTGCGGAGCGTTGGTGCATGCCCGCACCCCCAACAGTCTGGTGCGGACCTGGGCTTTGCTGATCACCGCCGCCATTCTTTACATACCGGCCAATCTGTTGCCGATCATGACCATCAACTCTTTGGGCAAAGGTGCTCCCAGTACGATCATGGCGGGGGTAATCGATTTGGTGCACTACGGCATGGTCCCTATTGCCGCCGTGGTGTTTATCGCCAGTATTGTGGTGCCCACGTTCAAGCTGGTGGGGATCGCGTTGCTGCTGTTTTCCGTGCAGCGCCGCCAACCACTTTCAGCGCGTCAGCGCATCTGGATGTACCGCTTTATTGAATTCATCGGCCGCTGGTCGATGCTTGATATCTTTGTGATCGCCATCCTGGTGGCGGTCGTGAATTTCGGGAGGCTTGCCAGTATCGAAGCCAATCTTGGCGCAGTCGCTTTCGCCAGTGTGGTGATTTTGACGATGCTTGCCGCGGTAACTTTTGATCCCCGACTGATTTGGGATAACACGGAGTCGGACGACGACCATGAGTGATTTGCCTGTAGCGAAAACCCGACCGGCCTCGAACTGGTCTGCCATCTGGGTATTGCCTTTGATTGCCTTGATCATTGGCGGCTGGCTCGGTTGGCGTGCCTATAACGAAACCGGCATCATGATTCAGGTGCGCTTTGAAAGTGGAGAGGGCATTCAGGCCAACAAGACTGAGGTTGTCTATAAAGGCATGTCGGTCGGTAAGGTCAAAAGTCTCAAGCTCGATGACGAGGGCAACTCGAAGGGTGTGATCGCCAGCGTCGAAATGAACAAGGATGTGGAACAGTATCTGCGTACTGGCACCCGTTTCTGGCTGATCAAACCGAGTGTGACCCTGGCCGGTATCACGGGTCTGGAAACGCTGGTTTCGGGTAACTATGTTGCGGTCAGTCCGGGAGAGGGCGAGTCGATCCGCAAGTTCAAGGCTCTGGCAGAGGAACCGCCGCTCTCTGATGCGCAGCCCGGCCTGCATCTGACCATCAAGGCTGATCGCCTGGGTTCGTTGAACCGTGGCAGCCCGGTGTTCTACAAGCAGATCAAGGTTGGGGAGATCAAGAGCTATATCCTTTCTGAAGACCAGAGCACCGTTGAGCTCAAGGTATTCATTGAGCCGACCTACGCCAAACTGGTGCGCAAACACACCCGTTTCTGGAACGCCAGTGGCGTCAGCATCGATGCCAGCCTGTCGGGCGTGAAGATACGCAGTGAATCCTTGGCCAGTATCGTCGCCGGTGGTATTGCGTTCGCAACGCCGGAGAACCGCAAGGACAGCCCGCCCACCGATCCGAGTCTGCCATTCAGACTCTTTGAAGACTTCGATGCGGCAGCGGCTGGTATTCGAATCAAGGTCAAGCTCACCGATTTCGACGGCCTGCAGGCCGGTCGTACGCCGGTGATGTACAAAGGCATCCAGGTTGGCAATCTCAAGGCACTGAAGGTTGATCCTGATCTGTCCGGGGCTACCGCCGAATTGACGATGGATCCGTTGGCCGAAGATTACCTGGTGGACGGCACGCAATTCTGGGTGGTCAAACCGTCGATTTCCCTGGCGGGGATTACCGGCCTGGAAGCACTGGTCAAAGGTAACTACATCGCTGTGCGTCCTGGTGACAAGGGCGCAGCTCCGCAACGCGAATTCGTCGCGCGGCCCAAGGCGCCGCCACTGGATCTGCGCGCACCTGGCTTGCACCTCGTGTTGTTCACCGAAAACCTCGGCTCGCTGGAAGTCGGTAGCCCGGTTCTCTACAAGCAGGTCAAGGTCGGTTCGGTCCAGAGCTACCAGTTCTCGAGAACCAAAAAGCAGCTGATTATTGGTGTGCACATCGAGAAGGAATACGAGGAACTGGTCAACGGCTCGACACGCTTCTGGAATGCCAGCGGTATTACGCTCAAGGGCGGGCTGAATGGGGTTGAGGTTAAAAGTGAGTCGCTACAGAGTCTGATGGCTGGCGGTATCGCTTTCGAGACGCCGGAAGCCAAGGCGCCATTGCAGAAACGCATTCCTCGTTTCCGTCTATTCCCCAATCATGAAGACGCCACACAGAAGGGGGAGGTCGTCACGATCAAAGTGGAACGCGCCGATGGTTTGCGTACCGGCACGCCGATTCGCTTCAAAGGCCTGGATGTCGGCAAGATTGAAGATGTCGACCTGAGTGATGATTTGCAGTCAGTGCTGCTGACCGCTCGTATCACTGAAGTGCCGGAGCGCATCGCTCGGGTTGGTAGTCAGTTCTGGGTGGTCAAGCCTGAACTGGGACTGATCAAGACGTCCAACCTAGAAACACTGGTGACTGGGCAATACATTGAAGTACAGCCTGCTGCCAAGAATCTTGGACCGCAGAAGACCTTCGTGGCACTGCCCACTCCACCTGAAACTGCCAAACAGGAAGCCGGTTTGAGCCTGGTGTTGAGCGCCCCGCGCCGTGGATCCCTCAAGGCCGGTGTGCCGGTCACCTACCGTGAAATCACTGTAGGCAAAGTGGTCGGATATGAGTTGGGCCAAACCGCTGATCGTGTGTTGATCCGTATCCTGATCGAACCGAAGTACGCGCCGTTGGTACGCACGGGTACGCGCTTCTGGAACACCAGTGGATTTGACTTCGATGTCGGCCTGTTCAGAGGCGCTACGGTGCGCACTGAATCCCTGGAAACGATCATTCAGGGCGGTGTTGCCTTTGCCACGCCAGACGGCGAGAACATGGGCAATCAGGCACTGCCCGAGCAAACGTTCGCGCTGTTTGACAAGTTCGAAGACGAATGGCTGACCTGGGCGCCGAAGATCAGCCTGGGTAAATGACAGGAAATGGATAGGGCGTCTGTAATGACGCCATCTCGAGCGAGCTCGCTCCCACAAGATCCAGTGGTGTTTGTTTCACCGCAAATCCTGTAGGAGCGAGCTTGCTCGCGATAGGGCCTTAAAGGTCACCGATACCGTTAAAAGATACCCATGAAAAAGGCCGCGATCCAAAATGGATCGCGGCCTTTTTACTGCCTTCGATTCAAGCCTCAGACTGCATCCAGCTCCGGTTCATTCGCTTGCTCATTGACCGTTGCCTTCACTTGATCGTGACGACGAATGTACTTCCAGTCTGCCTCATCGATGTAGATGCCGGCCGGGCCGCTACCGCCTTCCAGGTCGATGGCGACACTGGCACAGACTTGCGGCTTCACGCTCGCCAGGATCGGCACGAAGCCCAATTGCAGGCTGGTTTCCAGCAGGGCGGCCTGGTTCTTCTCGTCGATGTCTGCCGCCTCATCGAGGTAGTACGGCAGACGCACGCGGCCGGCGAGGTCACGGTCCATCAAGTGCAGCAACAAGTACATGTTGGTCAGCGCCTTGATGGTCATCGTGGTGCCGTTGGACGCGGCGCCGTCGATGTCGGTGTGGATCACCGGCTGACCGTTGACCTTGGTGATTTCGAACGCCAGTTCAAACAGATCCTTGAGACCGAGCTGGTTGTGATTCGCCGCCACCAGGCGCGCCAGGTATTCCTTGGCCTCTTCGTTCTTGTTGTCCTGCTCGGCGCTTTGGCTGAGGTCGAAGACGGACAGGGTTTCACCTTCTTCGTACTGACCGGCACTGTGGATGATCTGGTCGATGTGCTTGAGCGCTTCCTTGTTCGGCGCGAGGACGATGCGGAAGCTTTGCAGGTTGGACACCTGACGCTTGTTGATCTCGCGGTTGAACAGCGCCAGTTGGTGCTCAAGGCTGTCGTAGTCGCTGCGGATGTTGCGCAGGGTCCGGGCGATGTCCGTCACGGCGGCACGGCGTGCCTTGCCGAGGGTCAGGGCTTCGTCGGTGCGGTGCGCGTAAGCGTTGATCAACAGAGACAGACGGCGCTCCATGTCGTCTTCGCTGTCGAACTTGGCCACGCCCTTGAGGCGCACCTGAGCGTACAGCGCTTCGATCTGGCCGTCGGCGCGCAGCAGGCCTTGCCAGCTGTCCTGATAGTCGTTGAGCAACGGCAGCAGGTTGTCCATCGAATCGTCGATCGGGTCCATGAACGGCGTGCCGAACGGCAGGTCCGCCGGCAACAGCTGACGGCGACGCAGGGCGTCGTCGAGGGTGCGTTGCTTGGCTTCCATGTCGCCGATCTGCCGGCCGACCAATTGCAGCTTGGCCGACAGTTGCTGGACGCGTTCGGTGAAGGCGTCACTGGAACGCTTCAGTTCGTCCTGCGCGGCTTCCATTTGCGCCAGTTGTTCGAGCTTGTCACCTTCCTCGGCGCTCAGTGTTTGCGCGCGACGGAAGTCTTCCAACGCCTTCTGCGCATCCAGCACTTGCTGGTACAGCGCTTCGGTCTGGGTCTTGCTCGCAGCGCGGTCGGCGGCGACGGCTTGCTGGGTCTTGAGTTGCTTGAGTTCTTTGTCCAGACGCTCTTTCTGATCGCGCAGTGCGGCACGGTCCGCCAGGGCTTGCAAGGCTGGCGGTTCGATGTTCGAGATGTCGATGGACAGGCCCGGTACTTCGAAACGCTCACCTTTGAAGCCGTCGAGGATCAGTTCCACCGACTTCACCCAGTCGCCGTTCTCGTCGAGGGTGATGCCGTGTTCGCCCAATGGCAGGCTGAACAGCGCGCTGTTGAACAGGCGCATTAGACGCTCGACGTCTTGCTGCGAGAACTCTTCACGCAGACGGGCGTAGCTGTTGTTGTCGGCGTGATCGAGTTGCTGTTTGACCGACTTCAAGCGCTTTTCCAGGTCGCGCAGACGCTCTTCGAGGTCTTCGGCGCTGAACTGACGGGACTGCGCCAATGCACCGGCCAGTTCGTCGTGAGCGTCCTTGGCGGCCAGCAGTTGCTGTTCCAGCACCTTGACGTCATCGACCAGGGCAAAGCGATGCTTGAGCACCGACAGTTCGCCGAGCCAGCGCTGGATGCCGGTGATTTCCCGTTCCAGGCGCATCAGCTCCTGAGTGCCGCCGCGCTGATCGTTTTGCAGGGCGTCCTGCTCGTTGCGGTAGTGTTCGGACTGAATGGTCAGTTCTTCCTTGCGCGCACTGGCGTAGTCCGACCAGGTGCCGAGCAAGGAGTCGAGCAGGGGAGAGATCCGGTGCAATTTGCCGCGCAGAATGTCGCGTTGCTTGACGCCGTTGGCCAGTGCTTCGACCAATGGGCCGGCAGCAACCAGCGAGTTGTAGTCCTGCTCCATGCGTCGTACATCGCGGAAGGCTTCTTCGCACGCAGCAATGTAATCGACGCTACCGGAGCGCAGGCTGTGCTCGAAGGCATCGAGGAACAATTGCTTAAGCTTGGCCGCAGTGATTTCGCGCATGTGCAGCAGGTTGATGAACAGCGCGCGGAAAGTCTTCAGGCTTTGCTCGCTGGTGGAGCGCAGCGGAATCAGCGTCAGGTCCAGCGGGATCGACGTGTGTCCGCCGACCAGCAAACGGCGCAGTTCATCCGGCTTGAGTTCGTAGGCTTTCAGGCCTTCGCGCTCAAGGTTGGTGAACAGTTCTTTCTGACGCAGGCAGGTATCGTTCTTTTGGTAGTGAGCCAAATCGAGTTTGCCGGCGTAAGCGAAGAACTGGTGACCGAAACCACCACCCGGGCCGCGCCCGACCACGCCGATCACGTGCGGGCCGTGGGGCAGGTTCACTTCAACGAGGATGTAGCTGGTGTCCGAAGCGAAGTAGAAGCGCCGGGATTGCTCCAGGCTGTACTTGCCGAAACTCATGTCCGACATGCGCGCCAGGATCGGGAACTGCAAGGCGTTGATCGAGGCGGATTTGCCGAGGTTGTTCGCACCGTATACCGACAGCGGTTCTTCCAGCGGGAACAGACCAAGGCTGTAACCGGCGGTGTTCAGAAGGGCAAAGCGGCGGATGCCGTAACGTTCCTTGCTCATGCGTCGAGCTCCTGTTCTTCGGCGATGGCCCGGGCCAGCGCGTCTTCTTCGCTTTCACCTTCGAATTCACTGAGGTCGAGCGGATCGTCGGTCTGCAGCAGTTTTTCGTCGCTGTCTTCATCGATCAGCACTGGCACCGGCAGCGGCAATACGCTGTGCAGGCTGGCCGCCAGATCACGGTCCTGTTGAACCGACAGGCACACATCGAGGAAACGGTGCATGGGCGGCAGGAAACGGTAGATGCCGTTTTCTTCGCCCGCGAAGCCGAGTTGGGTCATGCGGCGCATGATTTTTTCTTCGAGTTCTTCGACGGTCTGCACTTCAGCCTGGATGAACAGGTCGCGATACTTATCCAGCAACGACGGCAATTCATCGCGGCCGAGGCTGCCACCGTCGAGCACTGTGATCGGGTCACGGCCCTGGTCGGCCAGGTGTTCGACGAGGATGAAGGTGAACAGGGCCAGACGCTGGGCGGTCTTGTTCACCGCAGCGGCGGCGAGGTCCGGCACGAAGTAGTAGAAACCGCGGGTATCGCAGACCAGTTCAAAGCCCAGGGCCTTGAACAGCGTGCGGTATTGGTCCTGAAAGTTCGACAACTGTGCGTACAGCTCCGGATCGCGGCGGCTGACGTGATAACCCTTGAATAGCTCGCGAAAAATCGGTGCCAGATGGGACAGTTCGGATAGATCAAGATGCATAGGGAGTGCTCGCAGAATCCTCGACGGCGGTGTCGCCAGCCGAGAGCAGGGCGAAGGAGCGCAGGCTGACCTGGTGCTCGTGTGTGAAGTAGTCGCGACGTTCCAGGCGCTCGCGCTTGAAGCGTTTTTCCCGGGACAGGCGAGAGAACCAGTACAGCAATTCGTCGGTGGCGCCGTCCGGTTCCTGCTCCAGCAGCCAGGTCATCAGGTCCGGCATCGGCAGGGCATCTTCGCAGCGTTCGAGCATTTCCCGAACCGTGCGCGGTGCGCGGGGCGCTTCGCCTTTCTGGGTCTTGTGGGCCTTTGGGAAACGCGCCGGTTTCGGTTCGAAACGGGCCAGGGCGTAAACGTAGGCTTCGACCTGACTGGCGCTGCCGAGGAAAGTGCTCTGCGGGCGCGTGAACATCGGCATGGCCGCATGCGGTACGGCGTCGATGCCTTTGCGCCGGATCATCGACAGGGCCAGTGCGGCGCCACGGGTCACGGCGTTGTGGCGACGCGCTTCTTCACGCAGCGGCAGCAGCAATTCGCGGGCATGACGCAGGGTCAACTGGGCGCTGGTCTGCATTTCGAGGATGCGCGCGTGGGTGCGCAGCAGCATGTCATCGTCGACCAGGTGGCCGAGACGTTGCTGCTCGCTGAGCATCTTCAGCAGCACGGTTTCGACCTTGCGCACGCCTTGTTCGAAGGCGCCGTCGGCGTTCACCAGATCAATCATCGGCTCGACGTATTCGTCCCAGGTCGCCAGGACTTCAGCGTAACGCTGGCGCAAGGGAATCTGCCGGTCGCTGGTTTTCGCCCTTTCGGCGACGGCCACCAGCGCCTGTTCGTCGTTATCGAGTTTTTTCAGTACATCGCGCACCCGCATGTCGAGCAGGCGCAACTGGCGCGCCAGGTCGTTGCCATCGCGAATATCGAAGGCGTCCTGGATGTAACCGGCCAGGCGTTCGAGGTGGCGCAAATAGGCTTCGATCTCCAGGCACAGGCCCAAACGGTGTTCACGGCGCAGGTAGGCGAGGAAATCGTGAATCTGCGCATTGAGCTCGAACCGGTTCGGGCTTTTCGCCACGGGAACCAGGATATCGAGGCGAATCCACACGTCCAGCAGGCTGGTGATGTCCTGCGGCGTACTGTCGAGTTGCTGGGCGGCCAACTGTGAACGCAATTCGTTGAGGCTCAGTGTGCCTTGGTCGAAGTGCTCGCACAGTGGCTCCAGAAGTGCCCAGTGTTCAGCGAGGGCGCGCAAGACGCGCTTGGGTTCGATCATCGGAATGGCCGGCTGGTTGGCGATTAAAAGCCGCGATTGTACTGCATTGGGCGCGATGCGATTCACTCTCGGGACAAGCTGTCGCTTTTTGTATCGGTAAAGTCTATCGATCAACAGCGGGCGATCTTGTGCGAACGGCGGTAGAATCAGCGCACTATTAGTTATCCACAAGTGGCCGACCTTTGCTTATCGAGTCCCGCCGTCGCGCTTATTTGAACGCCATGCAGGTGGTCAACTGGCTGCCGCGCACCGAATTGCCCTTTGCCGCGCCGTCGCGGCCCGAGCTGCTGGAGATCGCCGAGCCGCTTGTCGTCGCGTCTGTTGCGCCGGCTCCGGTGGCTGAAACGCCCGTGGCGCCTGCGGTCAAGGCGACCGAGCGGGTGAAGATCGAGGTGCCGCGGCCATCGGCGGCGAGCACGCGCACCGGGGCCAAACCGGTGGAGGAGGCTGAAGCGGCACCGGTCGTGGCCAAGGCGCCGGTCGTACCGCCACCGCGCTTCGCGCTGCAATTGCTGCGGGCCGGGCGTTGCCTGCTGCTGGTCGAGTTACCCACAGGCGAAACGTTCCAGACCCGCGATCCCGCTTATTTGCTGCTCAAAGACATGCTGCGCGCCGCCGGTCTGCCGGACAGCCCGCAGATCGTCGGCGAACCGATACGCTGGCCACTGCTGGTGCGCGGAACGATGGATCAGGGACCGGAAGCGGCCCGTGACTTTGTGCAGGGTTTTCTCTCGCTGCGGATGGAAGAGGCGCCGTGCGTCTGTTTATGGCTGATCGGCCTGCCCGCTGTACGTTTTGCCGGCGAAACCAATGCCGAGTCGTTCAACCGCGAACTCCTGGTCGAAGGCCTGGGGTCGGTCTGGGCCCTGCCGGGCCTGGAGTTATTAATGGAAGAGCCACAGCGTAAAGCTGATGTATGGCAAGCCATGCGTCGGCTGATGGCGCGCTGGAAAGAATCGAATGAGTGACGCTGTATCGTTCCGCCCGATGACCGAGGCGGACATGGAAACCGTACTGAAGATCGAATACGCGGCTTACAGCCATCCCTGGACCCGCGGGATTTTTCTCGATGGCCTGGGCAAATATCAGATCTGGTTGATGTATGAGGGCCAGCAGCAGGTGGGCCACGGTGTGGTGCAGATCATCCTTGATGAGGCGCATCTGCTGAACATCACCGTCAAACCGGAAAACCAGGGCCGTGGCCTGGGCCTGACGTTGCTGGAACATCTGATGTCGATTGCCTACAAGGCCGACGCCCGAGAGTGCTTTCTGGAAGTGCGCGACAGCAATACCGCGGCGTTCAGGCTTTATGAACGGTATGGCTTCAACGAAATCGGCCGTCGCCGGGATTACTACCCGGCGGTGGGCGGGCGCGAAGATGCGGTGGTCATGGCCTGTACTTTGGTGGATTGAATCACCATTGTGGCGAGGGAGCTTGCTCCCGCTGGGCCGCGAAGCGGTCCCCTGTGAGGTTTAGGCAATATTTCTCGCGACTGCTTCGCAGCCGAACGGGAGCAAGCTCCCTTGCCACAAAAAATCAGCGCTTGCCATCCATCGGATCGCGCCGCGCCAGCTCCGCTTCATCCAGGCCATTGCCGCCGCCGATGTCGTCCTCATCGACAATGCTCAGGTCCCAATCCGCGCGATTGTCCTCGCCAGCCTCATGGCCATCTCGCGCACCGTCTTCACGGATCAATGTTTCCGGGCTCATGTCATCGTCGGTGGGCTCATGGTCATCGGTCGAAGCACCGGTCATGCCCGCTTCACGCAAGCGCTGGCGCGGCATCAGCTGCTCGCGTTCTTTTTCGGGCAGTTCGTCACCGATTTTTGCACTGGGTTCTTCCTCATCGAAATCCAGTTCATGTACCGAGCCCATGCGGTCTTCGTTATCATCAATGGGTTGCGGTTGCGCCGCATCGTATGGACGTCGTGAATCAGTCATGGCAATTCCTCATACTGTGGGCCTTACTAGGGTGGACCTGTCGGGCTCATGAGAATTCCACCGGCATGGAGCGCCACCTCGCATCAGGGTTTCTGCAATACGCGCGTGACCTCGACGGGCGGTCGTCTGTCAAAGCAGCGCATCATTCACGAGGCTTCATTGCATGAACGAATTACAAGATCTGATTGATAACAACGAGCGTTGGGCCGCTGCGATCAAGGAGGAAGATCCTGACTTCTTCGCCAAACTGGCCCGTCAGCAGACCCCGGAATTCCTGTGGATCGGTTGTTCCGATGCCCGCGTGCCGGCGAACGAGATTGTGGGCATGCTGCCCGGTGACCTGTTCGTGCACCGCAACGTGGCGAACGTGGTGTTGCACACCGACCTGAACTGCCTGTCGGTGATCCAGTACGCGGTCGACGTGCTCAAGGTCAAACACATCCTCGTCACCGGTCACTATGGCTGCGGCGGCGTGCGTGCCTCGATGCAGGATCGTCAGTTGGGCCTGATTGACGGCTGGCTGCGCTCGATCCGCGATCTGTATTACGAAAAACGCGAAGAACTGGCCAAGTACGCGACCGAAGAGGAGCGTGTCGACCGCCTCTGCGAGCTCAACGTGATCCAGCAAGTGGCCAACGTCGGCCACACCAGCATCGTGCAGAACGCCTGGCACCGTGGGCAGAGCCTGTCGATCCACGGTTGCATCTACGGCATCAAGGACGGTCGCTGGAAAAGCCTGAACGCCACCATCAGCGGCTTCGAGCAACTGCCGCCGCAGTACCGTCTGCGTCCGGTTGATGCGCAGTAAAGCCTTTCTGTAGGCGTTAGCTGAGTCAAAACTGCTGTTACAAAAAAGGGGCCGATAGCGATATCGGCCCCTTTTTTGCTGTTAAGGCATCACCGGCGGTGTGTACGCCAGCGTTGTTCCCAGTGCCCACAAAAGAAACAGCACCAGCGGCGTGTGCACCAGCAGTTGCACGAACGAGAAACCGATCAGGTCCCGCGCCTTCAACCCCAGCACACCCAGCAGCGGCAGCATGTAGAACGGGTTGATCAGGTTCGGCAGGGCTTCGGCAGCGTTATAGATCTGCACGGCCCAGCCCAGGTGATAGTTCAGGTCGTTGGCGACTTGCATCACGTAGGGGGCTTCGATGATCCACTTGCCGCCGCCGGACGGGATGAAGAAACCGAGGATCGCCGAATACACGCCCATCAGCAGCGCATAAGTGTCGTGGGACGCGATGCTGACGAAAAAGGTCGAGATGTGATGGGCCAGGGTCTGGGCATCGGCGCCTTTGACCGTCGTCATCAACGCGGCAATCGAGCCGTACAGCGGGAACTGGATCAGCACGCCGGTGGTGGTCGGCACCGCACGGGACACCGCGTCGAGGAAGCTGCGCGGGCGCCAGTGCAGCAAGGCACCGAGCATGATGAACAGGAAGTTGTAGGTGTTCAGCCCGGAAATCGCAGTGATCGTCGGTTTGGTCGAAAATTCGTGGAACAGCCAACCGCCCGCCAGCAGCACCAGCACAATGGTCAACAACGGACTGTATTCCAGCCATTCACCGGGACGGGTGCGTGGTTGCAGAGGCGGCAGGTTGAAGCTCGGGTCGACGCCGCAGGCCTTGGCGTCCCGAGCCGTGTTCGGACCCGGTGCGGTGGCGTAGGCGATGATCAGCGAGATGACGATCAGCGCCAGCAGCATCACGCCGGATTGCCACAGGAAGATTGTTTGCGTGAAAGGAATCACCCCGGTGATCGACAGAATCGAGGGCGGCAGGCTGGCCGGGTTGGCCTGCAATTGCGCAGCGGACGACGACAGGCCCAATGCCCATACCGCGCCAAGGCCCAGATAGGCCGCGGCACCTGCGGCGCGATAGTCCATTTTCAGGTCGGTACGGCGGGCGAGGGCGCGTACCAGCAAGCCGCCGAACACCAGCGACAAACCCCAGTTCAGCAGCGATGCGACCATGGAAATCAGCGCCACCCAAGCCACGGCGGAACGGCCGTTTTTCGGGATCTTCGCCAAGCGGTCGATCAACTTCACCGCCGGTGGTGAACTGGCGACGACGTAGCCGCCAATCACCACGAAGGCCATTTGCATGGTGAACGGGATCAGGCTCCAGAAACCATCGCCGAACGCCATCGCGGCATCGGTGGGTTTGGCGCCCATGGCCAAGGTGGCGAGGGCGACAATAATCACTGCCAGCGCCGCAAACACCCAGGAATCAGGGAACCAGCGTTCGGCGAAACTTGAACAGCGCAGGGCAAAACGGGCAGAGCGGGTATCTTCGATATCAGCGGCCACGGGGGTACCTCGGATTTTTTATGTTTGTTGTGGTCATGCGGGCCGCACCGGCCCGTCCCGACAGACGGCAACATTAATTCACACCGACAATTTTTGCGGGGCTGATTTGCGGCTATGCGACTTTGGTCTAACGGGTTGTCCGTCGGCGCGTTTGCGTAGACCATGAGCGCCTTGGTTTTTGCCTGCCAGAGTTCTTTTTCATGACTGCCAACACCGATTCGCGCCCGGCGCCGTTCAGCCGCTCGGACTACAAGACCCTGGGGCTTGCGGCCCTTGGCGGGGCGCTGGAAATCTACGACTTCATCATTTTCGTGTTTTTCGCGCTGACATTGAGCCAGCTGTTCTTCCCACCGGAAATGCCCGAATGGCTGCGGTTGCTGCAGAGTTTCGGGATCTTCGTCACCGGTTACCTGGCGCGGCCGCTGGGCGGAATCCTGATGGCGCATTTCGCCGATCGACTGGGACGCAAGAAGGTCTTCAGCCTGAGCATCCTGATGATGGCGCTGCCGTGCCTGCTGATCGGGATCATGCCGACCTACGCCCAGATCGGCTATTTCGCACCGTTGCTGCTGTTGGTGCTGCGCGTGCTTCAGGGGGCGGCGGTGGGCGGCGAAGTGCCGAGTGCCTGGGTGTTTGTCGCCGAGCATGCGCCAGTGGGGCATCGCGGTTATGCCCTGGGCTTTTTGCAGGCAGGGCTGACGTTTGGTTACTTGATCGGTGCGTTGACCGCGACTTTTCTGGCGCAGGCGTTCACACCGGCGGAAATTCTCGATTACGCCTGGCGCTACCCGTTCCTGTTGGGCGGTGTGTTCGGCGTGATTGGCGTCTGGTTGCGTCGCTGGCTCAACGAAACGCCAGTGTTCATGGCCATGCAGGCGCAGCGCGAAACCGCGGTCGAGCTGCCGTTGCGCACAGTTCTGCGTGAGCATCGCCTGGCCATGCTGCCGGCGATGATCCTCACCTGTGTACTGACTTCGGCGGTGGTGGTGTTCGTGGTCATCACCCCGACCATGATGCAGAAAGCCTTTGGCATGACGGCCAGTCTTACCTTCGGCCTGAGTGCGTTGGGCATCGTTTTTCTGAACATTGGCTGCGTATTCGCCGGGTTGCTGGTCGACCGAATCGGCGCCTGGCGCACGGTGATGCTCTATAGCCTGTTGCTGCCGCTGGGGATTGGCGTGCTTTACGGTTGTCTGATCACGGGCGGTGACTGGATCGGTCTCGCCTACGTGATTGCGGGTCTTTGCTGTGGCGTGGTGGGCGCGGTGCCGTCGGTAATGGTCAACCTGTTTCCGGCGCGAGTTCGTGTGTCAGGCATTTCCTTCACCTACAACATTGCCTACGCCGCCTGGGCGAGTGTCACACCGTTGCTGCTGATCGGTCTGATGCCGTGGAGCCCATGGGTCTGTGTGATGTTCAGTGCGGTGATGGGGGCGGTGGGCGTGAGTAGCGCAGCGTATTTCGGTGCGCGCATGCCCAGCCTCGGGCGTTGCGCGGCGACCGAGGTTGCCTGAGTGGCGGGATTGCAGAAGGTGATGGATTTTATTTTTGTAGGACAAAGCTGAAGCGCTCTTCAGAAAAGATCTACAAGGCCGATGGCTAGGTTGCATGTCGCTTTCTACCCTGTCCATCGGTGCTTTCCCATGTTCAATAAACGCTTGAAGCAGGAGCTGTCGGCTCTTCGTGAAGAACTCTCCAGCCTTCAGCAAGTGAAGGAAAGTCTGGAAAGCGAAATGCTGGTGCTGACCCTCGACAGTGAGGGGCGGGTCAAGTCGGTCAATCAGAACTTCCTCGATGAGATGCATTACAAGAGCAACGACTTGATCGGCCGGCACATTGACGATCTGGTTCCCGATCATTTGAAACACGACGAATTCCAGCTGCGCTTCAAGAATGCATTGATCCGTGGCGAGCACTTTGCCGGCACCGTGCGCCTGTTGCGCGGCACTGGGAAGGAAGCCTGGCTGCGTTCGATCTTCCAGCCGGTGCGCTGCGCGAGCGGGCGGATCAAACACTTCTCGATTTATTCCAGCGACCTGACGCGCACCATCGAATCCTCCCGCGAACACGAGAACCTGATCGGTGCATTGGTTCGGTCCACCGCGGTGATCGAGTTCGACCTCAATGGCAACGTGCTGACGGCCAATGACCGTTTTCTGTCGGGCATGGGTTACAGCCTGGCGCAGATCAAAGGCAAACATCACCGCACCTTTTGCTTGCCAGAAGAGTACAACAGCCCCAATTACCAGAATTTCTGGCGTCGCCTGAACGCGGGCGAATTCGTGGCGGATCGTTTCAAACGGATCGACAGTCATGGTCGTATGGTCTGGCTGGAGGCTTCCTACAACCCAGTGGTTGATGCCAACAACAAACTGTACAAAGTAGTGAAGTTCGCCACGGTCATCACCGATCAGGTCAATCAGGAACACGCCATCGCCGAAGCCGCCAACATTGCCTACAGCACGTCCCAGCAAACCGACCAGAGTGCCCAGCGCGGCAATGCCGTGGTCACCCAGGCAGTCGATGTGATGCGTGACCTGGCCAGGCACATGCAAACCGCTGGCGATGGTATCGAGGCGTTGAACGAGCAATCGCTGGTGATCGGCACCATCGTCAAGACCATCAGCGGCATCGCTGAACAGACCAACTTGCTGGCGCTCAATGCGGCCATCGAAGCGGCCCGCGCGGGTGAACAAGGTCGGGGTTTTGCCGTGGTGGCAGATGAGGTCCGGCAATTGGCGTCACGCACCAGCCAGGCCACCGACGAAATCGTCCTCGTGGTGCGTCAGAACCAGGACATGGCGCGCAATGCCGTGGCCCTGATGACTGACGGCAAGCTTCAGGCCGAGCAGGGGCTGGCGCTGGCGGCGGAAGCGGGGACGGTGATTGTCGAGATCCAGGACGGCGCACAGAAAGTGGTCAACGCGGTGGGACAGTTTGCTAATCAGTTGGTGACCATTTGACGGGTTTGATCAGGCTTTGAGCTGGTATTCCGAACAGTTCGTGAAGCTTCCAGATCATCGGCAACGTTAATGCGCGTTTGCCATTCAGTACTTCGTAGACACGGTTTGTACGGCCGATAGCTGGCGCAAGGTCAGCAGCAGACAGGCCGGATTGCTCCATGCGGAATTTGATTGCATCAATTGGATTCGGCAAGTCGACTGGAAACTGTTTTACCTCGTAGGCCTCGATAAGCGTGATCATGCGCGAGAGTGCTCAAGTGGATCTGCTCTCCAAAAAAAGGGCCTACCAACCGGTAAGCCCTTTCTCATCCCTGCGTACGACTCAATCCCCCAGCGCCTGCCCTTCACGCCGTGGATCCGCGCCACCTGCCAGTGATGCCTTCCCTTGCGCATCCTTCACGCGAACAATCGCCTGGGTGCCGCTGGTCATGTCGATTTCATTCACCGTGTGCCCTTTGTCTTTCAACGCTTGAATCAGTGCCGGGCTGAATTGGCCGCGTTCGAGTTCGGTGGGGCCGTTGCGGCTGCCGAAGTTGGGCAGGTTGATGGCGGCTTGTGCATCGAGGTTCCAGTCGAGCAGGCCGATGGTGGATTTGGCGACGTATTCGATGATTTGCGAACCACCGGGAGAACCGACGGTGGCAAGGAATTCGCCGCTCTGGCGGTCGAAGATCAGGGTCGGGGCCATGGAGGAGCGTGGGCGTTTGCCGGGTTCGACGCGATTGGCGACTTTCTGCCCGTTCTCTTCAGGGATGAACGAGAAGTCGGTCATTTCGTTGTTGAGCAGAAAGCCCTGAACCATCACATGGGAGCCGAACGCGGACTCGATGGTGGTGGTCATGGACACGGCGCCGCCGGCGTCATCGACCGCCACCACTTGCGAGGTGGAGATGCGCAACGGCGAACGGTCTGGCGCGTAGGCAACCTGAATGCCCGGTGGCGTGCCGGGTTTGGCGGTGCCCATGCTGCGATCGCCGATCAGGGCGGCGCGGCTGGCAAGGTAAGCCGGATCGACCAGGCCTTTGACCGGGACGGGCACGAAGTCGCTATCGGCCAGGTATTGTGCGCGGTCGGCGTAGGCCAGACGCTCGGCTTCGGCGATCAGGTGCACGGCTTGCGGGGTTGGCTCGATACCGGCCGGGAAATCGGTTTTAACCGGTTTCATCGGCGCCAGGGCCAAACGTTGATCGCGAGTTTCCAGGGCTTGCAGCGTGCCCAGGATTTGCGCCACGGCAATGCCGCCCGACGACGGCGGCGGCATGCCGCAAACCTGCCAGCGTTTGTAGTCGGTACACAGCGGCGCGCGTTCCTTGGCCTGATAGCCACTGAGATCGCTCAGGGTCAGACTTCCCGGGTTGTTGTGGCCCTGAACCTTGGCCACGATCTCTTGGGCGACAGGGCCTTTGTAGAGGGCATCGGGACCTTCATGGGCAATGCGTTTGAACACCGTGGCCAGGGCCGGATTCTTCAGCAGGGCGCCAGCGGCTTTCGGGCTGCCATCGGCGTTGAGAAAGTAGGCCATCATTTCCGGTGAGCGCTGCATGGACGAGTCCGCAGCAATCAACTGATGCAAGCGTGGCGAAATCGCAAAGCCTTGCTCGGCGAGTTTTATCGCCGGTTCAAACAGCCGCGCCCAAGGCAGGCGACCGTGTTTTTGATGGGCCAGTTCCAGAGCTCGCAAGACGCCCGGCGTCCCCACGGAACGACCGCCAATCTGCGCTTGGGTAAATCCCATCGGTTTCCCGTCCGCTTGCAGGAACAGCTTCTCGGTGGCACCGGCCGGCGCGGTTTCGCGGCCGTCGTAGGTGCGCACGGATTTGCCATCCCAGAGCACGATCAATGCGCCACCACCAATGCCCGACGATTGCGGTTCGACCAGCGTCAACACGGCTTGCATCGCAATCGCCGCGTCGATGGCCGAGCCGCCCCGACGCAACATCTCGCGCCCGGCTTCAGCGGCCAGCGGGTTGGCGGCGGCCGCCATGTATTTTTCGGCATGCCGGGTGCGCAGGTCGGTGCGATAGCCCGAGGCGCTTTCGGGGGCGACGGGCAGCGTCGGTGCCGAAGCGTTGTGACACGCAGCCAGGGTTAAAGCACTGGCGACCAGCGCGAGGGCTGACAGGTGAAAGCGGTTCAAATGAAAGGCTGAGAACACGCGAAAATACTCCGTCCGTTGGATACAAGATCAATGGACTTTAAAGGCCGGCCGGGAGTGACGCAAACCGGTTCCTGTGCTGAAGTACTTTTGTCCTTCATGAGCGGTGGGATTTTCTGTAGGGTCGTTTGCACCAGGCAGCCAGAAGATCAACAAGAGGCAGACATGCAGACCGAGTTCCCAACCCAGCCCAGCTATCGCATCCAGCGCGAACAGTTTCTCGCGGCTGCGACCGATGCTGGCGCGACGCTGACCGAGTATCCCCATCCGCTCCAGGGGCCGTTCGGCGAATCCTTGAGCACCGATGTCGCGGTGCTGGGAGATCCAGCGGCCAAGCGGCTGCTCATCGCGTTGAGCGGTACCCACGGGGTCGAAGGTTTCTACGGTTCGGGCTGTCAGACCAAATGGTTGCAGGAGCTGGGCAAGCGTTCCTTACCGACGGATGTCGCCGTGGTGGTGATCCATGCGATCAACCCTTGGGGCATGGCGTGGCTGCGTCGGGTCAACGAAGACAACATCGACCTCAATCGCAATCACCTGAACTTTCAGTGCCCGCTGCCGGTCAACCAGGCCTACAGCGCGCTGCATGAAATCTACGCCTGCGCGCAATTGCACGGCCCCGAGCGTGAGCGTGTCGATGCCTTGCTTGACGAGCAAATCCAACAACATGGCTGGCCGGCGGTGATGTCGATTGTCGAGGGCGGACAGCATGCTCATCCCGATGGTCTGTTCTACGGCGGGCTGGTGCCGAGCTGGTCGAACCGCACGCTGCACCAGATCATGCAAAAGCACATGGCCCACGCTGAGGTCGCGATGTGTTTCGACTTGCACACGGGCGCGGGTGAGTACGGTCATCCGATGTTGCTGACCATCACTGAGTCCACGTATCCGGGGCTGAAGGATGCGCAGGCGATTTACGGGCCGTGGCTCTACAGCTTGCAAACCGGAGCCGACACCACGAGCGAAACCGGGGTGGCTGCAACAGCCACCGGTTACACCTCACAGGCGCTGCTCGATGCGCTGCCGCAAGTGCGGCTGATGCCGTTTGTCATCGAGTGCGGGACCTACCCGGGACCGGACGTTCACCGGCATCTGCGCGATGATCACTGGCTGCATCTGCATGGCAACCCGAGTGACACCGTGGGGCGAGCAATCAAGCTGAACCTGTTGGAGCAGTTCTATCCCGCCGACAGCGATTGGCAGGCGATGGTCTGGCTGCGGACCTGGCAGATCTGGGAGCGGGCGTTGTCGGCATTGCCGACTGTCCGTCGCTGATTCGATTCAAGGCTCGATCACTGCGGTGCCGGCTTGCCTGGCACCGCAGTTCATCACGCCGGCGGCGATGCTTGCGGTCGAATTGCAGGCTTTATCGAACGCCTTCGCGGGCAATGATGTTTCTGCTGCCACGGGGGGAGGGGACTTGCCCCTGTCTGCTTTGGCAGCCATTCGAAATCCGATGCGATAACTTCAATACGGCGGCAAAGGATTTCCTGTCGCCGCGGCGTACTTTTCTCGAGGCATAAAAAAACGGCTTACCTTTCGGTAAGCCGTTTTTAGTACTTGGTGGCTACACAGGGACTTGAACCCCGGACCCCAGCATTATGAATGCTATGCTCTAACCAACTGAGCTATGTAGCCAAGTGGCGCGCATTATTCACCGGGAACGGGGATGCGTCAAGCACAAATCTAAAATATTTCTCTACGCTTTCAACCGCTTATCCTCCTGAGCCGAAAAAACAGCTCGGAGCAGGGCATCAATTGAGCTGAAATCTCCCCGTATTGGCACTCAAGGCCTTGCTGCCATGGCTCAACGTATCCGCTGCCTGGTTCACCGCACGCGCACCTTCGAGCAGGCGTAGCGCCGCTTGATCGACTTGCTGGATGTTGCTGCTGACCTCATCGGCCGTGCTGGCTTGTTCCTCTACCGCCGTGGCGATCTGCGCCAGGGTGTCGGTGACGCTCTGCACGGCGCTGGCGATTTCCCCCAAACGCTCACCAAGGCCGGTCACCGCTTGTGCATCGGATTGTGCCTGGCCACAAGCGGCTTCCATCAGGCTGACGGCTTCGTTCACCGTGTTGCGCAGGCTATCTACGGTGCCGGCAATCTGCGCGGTCGACGATTGCGTACGTTGCGACAGGCTGCGCACTTCATCGGCCACCACCGCAAAACCGCGACCCTGTTCACCAGCGCGTGCTGCTTCGATAGCGGCGTTCAATGCCAGCAGATTGGTCTGCTCGGCGACGCCGCGAATGGTGTCGACCACCAGTTGAATCTGTTGCCCTTGCTCACTGACCCGGCCGAGCGCCGCGGCCGTTTCGTTCAGGCGTTGATTGAGCTGCTGGATGCTCGCGGTAGTGCGTTGACTGTCTCGGCTGCTGTCAGCGGCAATGCGGCGGGTATTCTGAGCGCTGCCGGAGGCCTGTTCACAACTGTGCGCCACGCCTTGAGAGGTCGCGGCCAATTGCGTTGCTGCAGCGGCAATCTGGCTGATCTGCAATTGCTGGGCTTCGACTTCACTCAAAGCATCGCTGGAATGATGATTGAGGGTTTGCACCGCGTTGCTCAATTGCAGGGTTTCGTGATCCACCCCTTGCAGACTGGTACGAAGTTGCACCACGGCGACGTTCAGGGCGGTGCTGATGGCCGCCAGTTCGTCCCGGCCCTGAACGGGCACCTGCACGCTCAGATTGCCGTCGCGCAAGGCTTCAGCGAGCACGGTGATGCCGCTGGCGCTGCGCCGGATCGACGCCTGCAAGCAGATGAACAGATACAGCGCTGCCAGCAGCAGGCAGCCTAACGTGGTCGCCACAACGATGAACTGACGGATCGCCGAGTCATGGTAAAAATCCAGGCGTTGATCCAGCGACACCAGCGACTGCTGGCGTAGCGAGGCGAGGTCAGCGAGCAACGCATCGAGACTGCGCTCGAAGTCGTCGGGCTTGAGGGTGATGCTGCCGCCGAAGACGCCGTCATCAAGAACCTTCAGGCCTGCATCAAGGTGTTTGAGACTGTCCTGATACTGCCCGCTCCAGGTTTGCAGCTCGTCAGGCAACCGCGCTTCGAGCAACCCCGCCGTTTTGACCAGCTGTTCCCGTGCGTCGCCAATGCGGCTGCGCAAGTCGCGCAATTGCAAACGACTTTGCAGGGTGAACTGCCCGGACACCACTGACGCCTGGCCCACCGCTGCCAAGCG
Source organism: Pseudomonas sp. C32 (assembly GCF_030417915.1). Lineage (NCBI taxonomy): Bacteria > Pseudomonadati > Pseudomonadota > Gammaproteobacteria > Pseudomonadales > Pseudomonadaceae > Pseudomonas > Pseudomonas sp. C32. The sequence goes on from NZ_JAUHUK010000011.1 coordinate 21,243, forward strand.
ACCGACACGCTCGATCAGGTCCGGTGCGTGCTGGGTGGAAATCTGCGTCAGCAAATACGTTTCCAGCCACGGCGCGAGCGTCAGGCGGTTGTCCATCACGATCTGTTCGCGCAATGCTTGCAGGGCGCTCAAGGCGCGGGTGAAGCGATCATAACCGTCCGGCCACCAACCCACGCTGCCGAGGCTTTTCGAGTCGAGGCCGGCGAGGGCGGTTTGCAGGGTTTGGTAGCGGGTCAGGATTTCGTTTTCGGCACCTTCTGTTTGCAAGGTGTTGCCCAGCTCCGAGGTGGCTTGAGTGACAGCGGGCTGAACGGCATCAAACGCGGCCATCGCAGCGAGTGTCGCGGGCGTTGGTTGGCGATTGGTTTCAGTCGCGCGCCAACGGGCGGCACGATCGCGTTGGGCGGAGAGCAGATTGTCCAGCGCATCGAGCGCGAGCAGCTGGCGTACCCCGGCGCGTTCGCCGCTGATCAGGTTCAGTTTGTCGCGGTAGTCCTGGCCGATCATCCACAGGCTGCCGGCCAGTGGCAGGATAAACAGTAGAAACAACAGCTGAAATTTGCGTGCGAAGCCAAACCGCCCCAGCAGCCCGATCCCCGGTGATAAAAAAGCCTGCATGCCCCATGACTCCTCTGGACACCACGCACCATTGGCGTGCGCCGTGGTCATTGCGATCCCCGGCTAGTGCCCTTTAAAAGGCCTCGAAAGTTCACCCTCGCCAGCTCTGTAGGCCGACTCTGTGGCGAAACTTCCCATTCTCGGCCCCCTTTGTAAGGAGGCCGCGTTGAAGCAGACAAGCAAGGCAAGATTCAGACCATGGCACTGCGCTACTAGCTATTGCGAAGTGAAATACAAGGTCGTTAGCAGGCTAAGGGGATGGCGTTGCTGCACTGAAAAATGGCACATTGGCGACCTGCCCGTTTGCACCCCTCTGTTGTTTGGAAACTTTCATGGCTATCAGCAATGCCCAGACCGGTTCAGTGCCGGCGTCCGCTTCTCCTCAAAGCAGCCCTTTGGTCATGCGCATCATCGGCGCGGTGGCGCTGGCGCATTTGATCAACGACTTGATTCAGTCAGTGCTGCCGTCGATCTATCCAATGCTCAAAGCCAACTACGGCCTGACGTTCACCCAGGTCGGGCTGATCACCCTGACGTTTCAACTGACCGCCTCGCTGCTGCAGCCTTGGGTGGGCTACCACACCGACCGCCATCCCAAGCCGTGGCTACTGCCGGCCGGGACCGTCTGCACTTTGGTCGGGATTGTGATGATGTCGGTGGTGGGCAGCTTCCCGATGATCCTGCTCGCGGCAGGGTTGATCGGCATCGGCTCGTCGACCTTTCACCCGGAAGCGTCCCGTGTGGCGCGACTGGCCTCGGGCGGGCGCTTCGGGTTGGCGCAATCGACTTTTCAGGTGGGCGGTAACGCGGGGTCGGCACTCGGTCCATTGCTGGCGGCGGCGATCATCATTCCTTACGGCCAGGGTCATGTGGCGTGGTTCGGGTTGTTCGCGGTGTTTGCGCTGTTCGTGCTGTACCGCATCAGTCGCTGGTACGCCGATCACTTGAACCTGTTCAAGCTAAAGCAGGGCCAGGCGGCGACTCACGGCTTGTCCAAGGGGCGCGTGACCAGTGCGCTGGTGGTGCTCGGGTTGCTGGTGTTCTCCAAGTACTTCTACATGTCCAGCCTCACCAGTTATTTCACCTTTTACCTGATCGAGAAGTTCGATCTGTCGGTGGCCAGTTCGCAATTGCATCTGTTCCTGTTTCTCGGCGCGGTGGCGGCGGGGACCTTCTTCGGTGGGCCGATCGGCGACAAGATCGGGCGTAAGGCGGTGATCTGGTTCTCGATCCTCGGCGTCGCGCCATTCACGTTGTTGCTGCCCCATGTCGACCTGTTCTGGACCAGTGTTCTGAGCGTGGTCATCGGCTTCATCCTCGCCTCGGCGTTCTCGGCGATTGTTGTGTACGCCCAGGAACTGGTGCCGGGCAATGTCGGGATGATTGCCGGGATATTCTTCGGTTTGATGTTTGGTTTTGGCGGGATTGGCGCGGCGTTGCTGGGGCATCTGGCGGATATTCACGGCATCGAGTACGTGTATTTCCTGTGTTCGTTTTTGCCGTTGCTGGGCGTGCTGGCGATTTTCCTGCCTAGAACAAAAAAAGCCTGAATCACCCTGTAGGAGCCGGCTTGCTGGCGATAGCTGCGCTGCGGTCTACCTGATACCGCGTTATCGTTCTTCGCCAGCAAGCCGGCTCCTACAGGAATTCCATGCAAGAAAAAGCCGCGTATCAAACGCGGCTTTTTCTTGGGCGTGTGGCTTACACGTTGAAACGGAAGTGCATCACGTCGCCGTCTTTAACGATGTAGTCCTTGCCTTCCAGACGCCATTTACCGGCTTCTTTGGTACCGGCTTCGCCCTTGTACTGGATGAAGTCGTTGTAGGCGATCACTTCGGCGCGGATGAAGCCTTTTTCGAAGTCGGTGTGGATCACGCCAGCGGCTTGTGGTGCGGTGGCACCGACGCGGACGGTCCAGGCGCGGACTTCTTCGACACCGGCGGTGAAGTAGGTTTGCAGGTGCAGCATTTCGTAACCGGCGCGGATCACGCGGTTCAGGCCAGGCTCTTCGAGGCCCAGGGCTTCGAGGAACATGTCTTTCTCTTCGCCGTCATCGAGCTCGGCGATTTCCGCTTCGATCTTGTTGCACACGGGTACAACCACGGCGCCTTCTTCTTCGGCGATGGCGCGAACAACGTCCAGGTGCGGGTTGTTCTCGAAACCGTCTTCAGCGACGTTGGCGATGTACATGACCGGTTTGGTGGTCAGCAGGTGGAAACCCTTGATCACCGCTTTCTCGTCGGTGCTCAGGTTCTTCATCAGGCTGCGCGCAGGCTTGCCTTCGGTGAAGTGAGCGATCAATTGCTCCAGCAGGCCTTTCTGGACCACTGCATCCTTGTCACCGCCCTTGGCATTGCGCGCGACTTTCTGCAGTTGCTTCTCGCAGCTGTCGAGGTCGGCGAAGATCAGTTCCAGGTCGATGATTTCGATGTCGCGTTTCGGATCGACGCTGTTGGAGACGTGAATCACGTTCTCGTCTTCGAAGCAGCGGACCACATGGGCGATGGCATCGGTTTCACGGATGTTGGCCAAAAACTTGTTGCCCAGGCCTTCACCTTTCGACGCGCCGGCAACCAGGCCCGCGATATCGACGAATTCCATGGTGGTCGGCAGGATGCGCTTCGGATTGACGATGGCTGCCAAGGCTTCCAGGCGCGGATCCGGCATCGGCACGATGCCGCTGTTCGGCTCGATGGTGCAGAAGGGGAAGTTCTCGGCCGCGATACCGGATTTGGTCAGGGCGTTGAACAGGGTGGACTTGCCGACGTTAGGCAGGCCGACGATGCCGCAATTGAATCCCATGGTGTTTCCCCTCGGATAAGAGTCAGGCCTTCTGGCTGTGCAGGTTTTTCATCGCGCGGTTCCATTCCCCGGCGAGGATATCCGGCAGCACGCCGAGGGCAAAGTCGATGCTGGCATCGAGTTTTTCCTGTTCGGCGCGTGGCGCACGACCCAGGACGAAATTTGAAACCATACTGGCGACGCCCGGGTGGCCGATGCCAAGCCGCAGACGGTAGAACGTATTCTGATTGCCCAGTTGCGCAATGATGTCGCGCAACCCGTTATGACCGCCATGGCCGCCGCCCTGCTTGAGCTTGGCAACGCCGGGTGGCAGGTCGAGTTCGTCATGTGCCACGAGGATTTCTTCAGGCTTGATGCGGAAGAAACCGGCGAGTGCCGCGACGGCCTGGCCGCTGCGGTTCATGTACGTGGTGGGAATCAGCAGACGAACATCCTGACCCTGGTGCGAGTAGCGCCCGGTCAGGCCAAAATATTTGCGGTCCGCCACAAGGTTTACGCCTTGTGCGTTCGCGATGCGCTCAACAAAAAGGGCCCCTGCGTTATGCCGGGTCTGTTCGTATTCAGCACCTGGATTACCCAGGCCAACGATCAGTTTGATGGCAGTCACGATAGGGGCCCTTCCTTGGAGTGGTGGATAACATCGCCGCAATTAGGGAGAGCGGCGAAAGTGGACGAAAATTGCTCATTTACCATGATGTAAACTCCGCGTTCTCGCCCGCTTTCTCGCTACGCTCTAGTCCGCGATGTTTCCGATCACTCCGGCGTACAGAGTAAAATTACTCTGCAGCGCCTTCTGCAGCTTCTGGAGCAACACGTGGAGCGTGGACGTTGGCAACAGCCTTGTCATCGCCGTGTGCCAGAGCAACAAACTCAACGCCTTTAGGGGCTTTGAGGTCCGACAGGTGAATGATCGAACCGATTTCAGCGTTAGCCAGGTCGACTTCGATGAACTCAGGCAGATCTTTCGGCAGGCAGGAAACTTCGATCTCTGCAACAACGTGCGAGATTTCGCCGCCTTTCTTGGTCGGTGCTTCTTCGTTGATGAAGTGCACTGGAACGATAGCGGTCAGTTTCTGGCCAGCGACTACGCGTACGAAGTCAGCGTGCATCACGTGGCCTTTGGCCGGGTGACGCTGCAGGGCTTTGATCACGACGTTCTGCTTGGTGCCACCAACGTTCAGCTCGATGATGTGGCTGTAAGCCGCTTCGTTTTCGAGCAGTTTGGCAACTTCTTTGGCCAGCATGCTGATGGATTCAGGGGCTTTTTCGCCACCGTAAACTACAGCTGGAACCAGGGCGGCGAGACGACGCAGGCGGCGGCTCGCACCTTTCCCCAGGTCGGAACGCACTTCAGCATTCAGGGTAAAATCGTTCATGTTGTATCTCCAAAATAACCACACTCGCCCCAGCGTTTGCGACCAGCGCTAAAGGCGATATGGGCAAAAAAGCCCCGCCCCGACAGGAATGCCGGGGCGGGGCGCTTTTCGTCAACGAGACATTTCGAGAAGGGCAGGGCCCTTAGCGGAACATCGCACTGATCGATTCTTCATTGCTGATGCGGCGGACCGCCTCGGCAACTACCGGTGCGATATCCAGTTGGCGGATACGCGCACAGGCTTGTGCTGCAGCGGACAGCGGGATGGTGTTGGTCACCACCAGCTCGTCCAGCACGGAATTTTCAATGTTTTCGATCGCCCGACCGGACAGCACAGGGTGCGTGCAGTAAGCGAAAACCTTGGCAGCGCCATGCTCTTTCAAGGCCTTTGCCGCGTGGCACAAAGTGCCGGCGGTATCGACCATGTCATCGACCAGAATACAGGTACGCCCTTCGACATCACCGATGATATGCATCACTTCAGAGTGATTGGCTTTCTCACGGCGTTTGTCGATGATCCCGAGATCTACGCCCAGGGATTTGGCAACGGCACGTGCACGCACGACGCCACCAATGTCCGGGGATACGATCATCAGGTTTTCGAAGCGCTGATCTTCAATGTCATCCACCAGAACCGGGGAGCCGTAGATGTTATCTACCGGAATATCGAAGAAACCCTGGATTTGGTCAGCATGCAGATCAACCGTGAGAACACGGTCGATGCCGACTACGGTAAGCATGTCAGCAACGACTTTCGCGCTGATAGCCACACGTGCGGAACGCGGACGGCGATCCTGACGGGCATAACCAAAGTAAGGAATAACAGCAGTGATACGAGTAGCCGAGGAGCGGCGGAAGGCATCAGCCATCACTACCAGTTCCATCAGGTTATCGTTGGTCGGAGCGCAAGTCGGCTGAATAATGAAGACGTCTTTACCGCGGACGTTTTCATTGATCTCGGCTGTGATTTCGCCGTCGGAAAACTTACCGACAGAGATGTCACCGAGAGGGATATGCAGCTGACGTACGACACGTCGAGCCAGATCGGGGTTAGCGTTCCCCGTAAAGACCATCATCTTGGACACGCGCAGTACCTAGAGGCTGAGGGTAACCTGGATGAGTATAGAAAATGGCAGGGGCGGCTGGATTCGAACCAACGCATGGCAGGATCAAAACCTGCTGCCTTACCGCTTGGCGACGCCCCTGTATCTGTTGCAACGATTACCCAGTAATCGGTTCCTTTAGAGCAGACTTTGCAGCTTGCGATGCAACATCGAAACGTTGCTTCCTTTTGCTACAAACCCTGTAAGGGTCTCTGTAAGAAGGGCCGAGACTTTATCAGCTTCAGCTTTGCTTGGGAAGCCCCCAAACACACAACTTCCAGTTCCGGTGAGTTTTGCTTCGGTAAATTTACCTAACAAATTCAAAGCGTTACGTACTTCTGGATAACGCCTTGTTACCACCGGCAAGCAGTCATTTCGACTGTTTCCCTTGGGAACGGGGCGCACTTTAATGGGAGGAGTGTTACGTGTCAACAACGGATCTGAAAAAATTTCTGCCGTACTAACAGAGACTTGCGGTACGAGCACGAGATACCACGGTTCTTCCGGGTCGACAGGGGTCAGTTTCTCGCCAACACCTTCGGCGAAAGCCGCATGGCCACGCACGAAAACCGGAACGTCGGCGCCCAGTGTCAAACCCAGTGCGGCCAGCCGGTCCTCGTCCCAGCCCAGGTGCCAGAGATGATTGAGTCCAAGCAGCGTCGTTGCCGCATTCGAACTGCCGCCACCGATGCCGCCGCCCATGGGCAGGATTTTCTCGATCCAGATGTCGACGCCCAGCGAACAACCGGATTGTTCCTGAAGTTGTCTGGCCGCTTTGACGATCAGGTTGCTGTCGTGGGGGACGCCCTCGAATTCGGTGTGCAGTTGAATGACACCGTCATCGCGCAGTGCGTAGGTGATTTCGTCACCGTAATCGAGGAACTGAAACATTGTCTGCAATTCGTGGTAGCCGTCTTCACGGCGACCGAGAATGTGCAGCATCAAATTGAGTTTGGCCGGGGAGGGCAGGGTCAGGCGGTTGGCCGGCATGTCATTGCCCCAGTTTGCGCGGTTGCCAGACCTTGACCACCAACGTGACATCAAGGTCGGCGCCGCTCAGCTTGATGCGCTCGGGCAACCAGAAACCGTTTTGTTGTGTGTACGAGGTGTATTGGACCTTCCAGCCATCCTGTTCGAGGCTGGCCAGGCGACTGTCGGCATCCAGTGTCAGGCGACTTTTGCTGTCGGGAGCGGGGAGCCCACGCACCCACCAGGCCAGGTTGGACACCGGCAATTTCCAGCCCATCTGTTCTTCAAGCAGGATTTCCGGGTTCGGCGCCTCGTATCGCCCCTGATTGGCGACTTCCAGCGACACTTTTCCCGGGCGCCCGGTCAGGCGTGCCGCGCCGCGACCCAGCGGGCCGGAGAGGCGGATGTCGTAGTAATCCTGGCGCTGCAACCAGAACAGCGTGCCGCTGCCTGAATCCTTGGGGGCGCGAATGCCGATCTTGCCGTCGATCTGCCAGCCGTCGAGGCTGGTCAGTTGCTGTTTGTGCTCGCGCCAAAGGGCCGGGTTGCCGTGACCCTCGACCGATTCGCGTGGACCGATGCCCGCGCAACCGGCGAGCAGGGCGATGAAGCTGATAACGATGAAGTGGCGCAAAAACATGATTTTAAAGAGTCTCTGATCCGGTCAGGCGCTTGATGGTACCGCGCAGGGTTGGGCTGTCGGGTTGTTCCTTGAGGAATTTGCTCCAGACCTGTTTGGCTTCGCGTTGCTTGCCATTGGCCCACAGGACTTCACCCAGGTGAGCGGCGACTTCCTGATCGGGGAAGCGCTCCAGCGCTTGGCGTAACAGGCGCTCGGCTTCGTCGTAATTGCCCAGGCGGAAATTGACCCAGCCGAGGCTGTCGAGGACCGCCGGGTCTTCGGGATTGATTTTGTGGGCTTGTTCGATCAGGGCCTTGGCTTCGGCGTAACGCGTCGTCCTGTCAGACAGGGTGTAACCGAGAGCGTTCAGCGCCATGGCGTTGTCCGGGTCGCGTTTGATGATCTGCCGCAGGTCCTTTTCCATCTGCGCCAGGTCGTTGCGTTTTTCCGCCTGCATGGCCCGGGTATAGAGCAGATTCAAATCGTCCGGGTATTTCTCCAGGGCTTGTTGCAACACGTTCCAGGCCTTGTCGCCCTGATTGTTGGCGGACAGGGTTTCAGCTTCGATCAGGTACAACTGGATCACGTAATCCGGTTGTTCGTCGCGCTCCGCTGCCAGCTTGCGTTGGGCTTCGGCGGTCCTGCCGTTGTTCATCAGGATATCGGCCTGGCGCAATTGTGCCGGCAGGTAATCGTTGCCCGGGCCGACCTGGTCGTACTCGATCAGTGCGCCTTGCGGGTCGTTGCGCTCTTCAGCGATGCGACCGAGGTTCAGGTGTGCGGAGTCGACGTGGCTGTCCCGGGCAATCAAGTCTTCCAGGTAGCCTTTGGCTTCTTCCCATGCCTTGGCTTCGAGGCAAACCAGCGCCAGCGAATAACGCAAATCGTCGTCGTCCGGGTATTGCTGAACCAGGCTGGAGAATTCGGCTTTGGCGTCGTCCATGCGGTCCTGTTCGACCAGCATGCGTGCGTAAGTCAGGCGCAAGCGTTTGTCGTCCGGGTACTTCTTGATGCTTTTTTTCAGCAGCGGCAGGGCTTCGTCGCCGCGACCCATGGTCTGCAGCAGGCGTGCGCGCAGCAGGATCGGGGCGATTTCGCCATCGTCCGGCGGGTTGTCTTCGAGCAGGGTCAATGCGCCTTTGGCGTCGCCATCTTGCTGCATCAGCAAGGCCTTGCCGAAAATCAGCTGGCTGTTGTTCGGATGACGCAGCAGCAGTCGGTCGAAGCTGTTCTTCAGACCGGTGCGGGTATCCTGATCGGTGTCGGCCGCCGCAAGCGCGAGGAAGTCGAAATGGGTATCGCCCTTGCCCAGCAGGACTTTCTCCATATAGACCATGGAGTCGTCATAACGCCCGGCGCGTGCCAGTTGTACAGCCGCAGCGCGCTGCGCCTCGAGGTCGTTCGGGGCGTTTTTGGCCCAGATCAGCGCGGTATCGAGGGCTGCCTGATCGGCGCCAAGGTACTCGGCAATACGAAATGCCCGCTCGGAAACGCCCGGATCCTGGGTTTTGATGGCCTGGGTCACATAGTTGTCCAGGGCAATGTCGAAACGATTGCGCTGGCCAGCCAGCTCCGCGCTCAGCAGGCTGAAGACGGTGTCTTCGCTGAACGAGCTGTAGACCTTGGGCTTTTCAGGGGCCGGCGCGCTGTCTTCAGCCGGCGGCGTACCGTCGGACGAAACGGGAGCCAAGGCCTGGCAGCCGCTGAGGAAGACAAGAGCGAGGAGCAACGCGGAGGATCTATTCATATAGGAAGAGGACGACTAACCTGCGGTCGGATCATCATGACACAAGCTTTCGGCCAAACATAACCGCCCCGGCATTTTCCCGATGTTACAGGTCCCGTGTAGGCGCTGCGGTAGGCTGCGATCTTTTGGCGTCTTCAAGTACGCCGAAATCAGGATCAAAAGATCGCAGCCTACGGCAGCACTACAGAAGCCCTGTCGTTCGGGTAAACGAGAACGGCTCGCAACGTCGACGTTGTCTACCAAGACGATAGAGATCGAGTAGTTGTTCTGTTTCCGTCGAAGTAGGACAATTGCCGGCTTCACGTCACCATCAGCGACTTTGAATGGCCTTCCTTGCACTCGGTATTAACCACAAGACTGCTTCAGTAGACGTCCGCGAGCGCGTGGCTTTTACCCCTGAGCAACTGGTGGAGGCCCTGCAGCAGCTCTGCCGACTCACCGACAGCCGCGAAGCTGCGATCCTCTCCACCTGCAATCGCAGTGAACTCTATATAGAACAGGATCACCTGTCGGCGGACGTCGTTCTGCGCTGGCTGGCCGATTATCATCATTTGAGCTTCGAAGAGTTGCGCCAAAGCGCTTATGTGCACGAGGACGATGCGGCAGTTCGTCACATGATGCGGGTCGCCTCCGGGCTCGATTCGCTGGTGTTGGGCGAGCCGCAGATTCTCGGTCAGATGAAGTCGGCCTATGCCGTGGCCCGTGAGGCCGGTACGGTCGGGCCGTTGCTCGGGCGATTGTTCCAGGCGACGTTCAATGCGGCCAAGCAAGTGCGCACGGACACCGCCATCGGCGAGAACCCGGTGTCCGTGGCGTTTGCTGCGGTGAGCCTGGCGAAACAGATTTTCAGCGATTTGCAACGCAGCCAGGCCTTGTTGATCGGTGCGGGCGAGACCATCACGTTGGTCGCCCGCCATCTGCATGACCTGGGTGTGAAGCGCATTGTCGTCGCCAACCGCACCCTGGAGCGCGCCAGCATCCTGGCCGAACAGTTCGGCGCTCATGCGGTGTTGCTCTCGGACATTCCGGCGGAACTGGTACGCAGCGACATCGTCATCAGTTCCACCGCCAGCCAGTTGCCGATCCTGGGTAAAGGCGCGGTGGAAAGCGCGCTGAAGCTGCGCAAGCACAAGCCGATCTTCATGGTCGACATTGCCGTACCGCGCGATATCGAGCCGGAAGTCGGCGAGTTGGACGACGTTTACCTGTATAGCGTCGACGATCTCCATGAAGTGGTCGCCGAGAACCTCAAGAGCCGTCAGGGTGCAGCCCAGGCAGCAGAAGAGATGGTCTCGGTCGGTGCCGAAGATTTCATGGTGCGCCTGCGTGAACTGGCGGCGGTGGACGTGCTCAAGGCCTATCGTCAACAGAGCGAACGCCTGCGCGACGAAGAATTGCAGAAGGCCCAGCGCTTGCTGGCCAACGGCAGCAGCGCCGAAGACGTGCTGGTGCAACTGGCGCGTGGCCTGACCAACAAACTGTTGCACGCTCCGAGCGTGCAGTTGAAAAAGCTCTCTGCCGAAGGTCGCCTGGATGCGCTGGCGATGGCCCAGGAACTCTTTGCCCTCGGTGAGGGCTCATCGGATAGCTTTTCGGATAAGAAACCGCAATGAAAGCGTCACTGCTCAATAAGCTGGACATCCTCCAGGACCGTTTCGAGGAATTGACCGCCCTGCTTGGCGATGGCGAGGTCATTTCCGATCAGAACAAATTCCGCACCTATTCCAAGGAATATGCGGAAGTCGAGCCGATCGTCGAAACCTATAAACAGCTGCTCAAAGTGCAGGGCGACCTCGAAGGGGCCCAGGCACTGCTCAAGGACAGCGACCCGGACATGCGTGAAATGGCCGTGGAAGAAGTTCGCGAAGCCAAGGAACGCCTGGTCGAACTGGAAGCCAGCCTGCAACGCATGCTGTTGCCCAAGGATCCGAACGACGGGCGCAACGTGTTCCTCGAAATCCGCGCCGGCACCGGCGGTGACGAGGCGGCGATTTTCTCCGGCGACCTGTTCCGCATGTATTCGCGTTACGCCGAGCGTCGCGGCTGGCGAGTGGAGATCCTCTCGGAAAACGAGGGTGAGCACGGTGGCTATAAAGAAGTCATCGCCCGGGTCGAAGGCGACAACGTCTACGGCAAGCTGAAGTTCGAATCCGGCGCGCACCGCGTGCAGCGGGTTCCGGCGACCGAGTCCCAAGGTCGCATTCACACCTCGGCCTGCACCGTGGCGGTACTTCCCGAACCGGACGAGCAGGAAACGATCGAGATCAACCCGGCGGACCTGCGGGTCGATACCTATCGTTCGTCCGGTGCTGGTGGTCAGCACGTCAACAAGACCGATTCGGCGATCCGTATCACGCACTTGCCGTCCGGCATCGTGGTCGAATGTCAGGAGGAGCGTTCGCAGCACAAGAACCGCGCCCGCGCGATGTCCTGGCTGTCGGCCAAGCTCAACGACCAGCAGACCAGCGCTGCGGCTAATGCAATTGCCAGCGAGCGCAAGTTGCTGGTGGGTTCCGGCGACCGCTCCGAACGCATCCGCACTTACAACTTTGCCCAGGGCCGGGTGACCGACCATCGGGTCAACCTGACGCTGTATTCGCTCGACGAAATCCTCGCCGGTGGCGTCGATGCGGTGATCGAGCCGTTGCTGGCCGAATACCAGGCCGATCAACTGGCGGCGATAGGTGAGTAAATGACAATCATCGCCAGTCTGTTGCGCGCTGCCGATTTGCCCGACTCGCCGACGGCGCGTCTGGACGCCGAATTGTTGCTGGCGGCGGCGTTGGGCAAGTCCCGAAGCTTCTTACATACCTGGCCGGAACGCATCGTGCCGAGTGAGGCGGCGCAGACGTTTGCCGAGTATCTGCAACGCCGTCGCGGCGGTGAGCCGGTGGCCTATATTCTCGGCCAGCAGGGTTTCTGGAAGCTCGATCTGGAGGTGGCGCCGCACACGCTGATTCCGCGTCCCGACACCGAGTTGCTGGTGGAAGCCGCGTTGGAACTGTTGCCTGCCACGCCCACCAAAGTACTCGATCTCGGCACTGGCAGTGGTGCAATTGCCCTGGCCCTGGCCAGTGAGCGTCCGGCATGGAAAGTCACGGCCGTGGATCGCGTGCTGGAAGCCGTGGCCCTGGCCGAACGCAATCGCCAGCGCCTGCACCTGAACAACGCCACGGTGCTCAGCAGTCACTGGTTCAGTGCGCTGGAGGGTCAGCGTTTTCAACTCATCATCAGCAATCCGCCGTACATCGCGGCGACCGATCCGCATCTGGTGGAAGGCGATGTACGCTTCGAACCGGAAAGCGCCCTGGTGGCCGGTGTCGATGGGCTCGACGATCTGCGTCTGATCGTCGCCCAGGCACCGGATCATCTGGAGGCGGGTGGCTGGCTGATGCTCGAACACGGTTATGATCAAGCCGAAGCGGTGCGCGATCTGCTACTGGCCCGCGGGTTTGAAGAAGTCCACAGCCGCACCGATCTGGGCGGTCATCAACGCATCAGTCTGGGGCGCCTGCCGTGCTGAATGATCAGGAATTGCTGCGCTATAGCCGGCAGATTCTGCTGCAACACATCGACATCGATGGCCAGTTGCGGCTCAAAGACAGCCGCCTGTTGATCATCGGCCTCGGTGGTCTCGGTGCGCCGGTGGCGTTGTACCTGGCCGCCGCGGGCATCGGTGAAATGCACCTGGCGGACTTCGACACGGTCGACCTGACCAACCTGCAACGCCAGATCATTCACGACACCGACAGTGTTGGCCTGAGCAAAGTCGATTCGGCGATCAAGCGCCTGACGGCGATCAATCCCGAGGTCCGGTTGATCGCCCATCGCACGGCGCTCGACGAAGACTCGCTGGCCGCGGCCGTGGCCGGGGTGGATCTGGTGATCGACTGTTCCGACAATTTCTCCACCCGCGAAGCGGTCAACGCCGCTTGTGTGGCCGCGGTAAAACCGCTGGTCAGCGGCGCGGCGATTCGTCTTGAAGGACAACTCTCGGTGTTCGACCCGCGCCGTCCCGAGAGTCCGTGCTACCACTGTTTATACGGGCACGGCAGCGAAGCTGAATTGACCTGTAGTGAAGCCGGCGTAGTCGGTCCTCTGGTGGGGCTGGTGGGCAGTTTGCAAGCGCTTGAAGCGCTGAAGTTGCTGGCCGGTTTTGGCGAGCCGTTGGTGGGGCGTCTGTTGCTCATTGATGCTTTGGGTACACGCTTCCGTGAGTTGCGGGTCAAGCGTGATCCGGGGTGTAGCGTCTGTGGGTCGAAACATGCGTGAAGCGCCGATTGGCGTGTTCGACTCCGGCGTTGGTGGGCTCTCGGTGCTGGCCGAGATCCAGCGCTTGCTGCCCAACGAAACGCTGATGTACGTCGCCGATTGCGGCAACGTTCCCTACGGCGAAAAAACGCCGGAATTCATCCGGCAGCGTTGCAGCATGATGGCTGAATTTTTTCAGCAACAGGGTGCCAAGGCTTTGGTGCTGGCCTGCAACACGGCAACCGTTGCCGGCGTCGCCGACTTGCGACGCGACTATCCCGAGTGGCCCATCGTCGGTATGGAACCGGCGGTCAAGCCGGCCGCCGCCGCGACCCGCAGTGGCGTGGTCGGAGTGCTGGCCACCACGGGGACGTTGCAAAGCGCAAAGTTTGCCGCGTTGCTCGACCGTTTTGCCACCGATGTTCGGGTCATTACCCAACCGTGCCCCGGGCTCGTTGAGCTGATTGAAAATGGCGACCTGCGCAGTCCGGCGCTGCGCCAGTTGCTGGCCTCATACGTCGAGCCGCTGCTCGCCGCCGGCGCTGACACGCTCATCCTTGGTTGCACCCATTACCCCTTCCTGAAACCGATGCTCAAGCAGATGATCCCCGCCGACATCAGCCTGATCGACACTGGTGCTGCGGTGGCGCGCCAGCTTCAGCGTCTGCTGGCCGAAGGCGAACTGCTTGCCGACGGGCCTGCGCGCGAGGCGCAATTCTGGACCAGTGCCGACCCGGTACATTTCAGAAATATCTTGCCGATACTGTGGAATACGTCCGGCATTGTGCGAAGCTTCGACAAGTAGGAAGTTTCCCGGGGGGGAATGCGAAAAGTCGGATGAACTTCTGATTAATCGCCGCCTTCTATAGCTTTGCAGGGTAAGGCAACAAAATAACCATACGAAATCGTTCGGAAAAGGAAGTTTCTAGTGAGGCGACTATTCTGCTTGGCCGCGATTGCGGCCGCACTGATGGGGCACAGTTTTACCGCTCAAGCGGCAGGTGTGGAGTTTGCGGTGGGGCAAACCGGCGAGTCGACCATGACCTATCGATTGGGGATGCAATTCGATTGGGACCAGAGCTGGTGGCAGAGCGACGTGGGTCGTCTGACCGGTTATTGGGACGGCGCCTACACCTATTGGGACGGTGAAGAGACATCCAGTAACCACAGCCTTTCGTTCTCGCCTGTGCTTGTTTATGAATTTTCCGGACAGAACGTCAAACCCTACATTGAGTTTGGGATTGGTGTGGCGGCGTTTGCCAGCACTGAAGTCGAAAGCAACGATCTGGGCAGCGCCTTCCAGTTTGAAGACCGCTTCGGTGTCGGCTTGCGCTTTGCGGGTGGACACGAAGTCGGGGTGCGCGCGACGCACTATTCCAACGCCGGGCTCACGACCCCGAACGATGGTGTAGAAAGTTACGCATTGCATTACACGATGCCGTTGTAGGCACCGGGCCAAAAAATGGTATGACCCCCTGTAGGAACGAGCTTGCTCGCGATGGCGATTTCAGATTCGGCATTGATGCTGACTGACGCATTGCTATCGCGAGCAAGCTCGCTCCTACAGGCGTTCTGCTGTGACTGAGCTTTCAGCGATACGCTGTGGAAATTCCTTGGCGTTCCTCAATGCATTCCGGTGCACCCATCTCGAATTCCCGGCAGATCAGCGGGCGTTTTTCGTAGATGGTGCACATCATCGTGTTGCGATCGAGCGCAGCGCACCAGCCGTCGTCCAGACGCAGCATGACTTCCCCGCCCCAGTCATCGGTATCGATGAACCGTTCAGGCACACCCGTGTCGGTGATCAGCATGACTTCGAGCTGGCAGCAGCAGGCTGCGCAGGTCGAGCAGGTGACCGCGGGTTCCGCGATTTGCGTGTGGGGGATGGTTTTCATGGCGCGCAGTGTAAGCCAGTCCCCCTGAACTGTGTGAAAGCTCTGACGGACGCCGACTTCGCAAGTGATGACCCGGCCGCTAATCCTTGATCGGCGGGTTGCTGCGCACCATGCGCTTGCCGATGTCCAGTTTCACCGTGTCAGGCAATCTGGACAGTGGCCACAGAGTCGCCATGAATGCCGCGGGAAAAGTGATTTCCAGCGGGCGATCCTTGAGCTGTTCGAGAATGTGCCGCGCGGCTTTTTCCACGGGCCAACTGAGCGGCATGGAGAAGTCACTTTTACCCGTCTGCGATGGTTCGACGAATCCGGGGTTGATCACGGTGACTTCGATGCCTTCAGGGGCGAGATCAATGCGCCGGGACTCAAAAAGGTGACGTAAACCTGCCTTCGAGGCGCCATTTGCTTCGGCTCGGGGCAGTGGCAGGTACGTCACGGCACTGGCCATCGCCACCAGATGTGGGGCGGTGCCGGCGCGCAAGAGTGGCACGGCGGTTTCGATGCAATAGCTGCTGGCAAGCAGATTGGTCCGCACCACATGCTCGACGATTGTCGCGTCGAACTGCCGGGCGTCCACATATTCGCAGGTACCGGCATTGAGGATGACTGTGTCCAGCGAGCCCCAGTCTTCGGCAATTTGCTCGCCGATCTCGCGCACGGTCTGACTGTTGGTCAGATCTGCGGCCAGCGCCAGCACTTGTCCGGGATATCGTTGCGACATGACTTTCAGCGATGTTGCAGAGCGTGAACTGAAGGCCAGGTGCGCGCCGGTTTTCAAGATTTCCTCAGCCAGTGCGGCGCCAATTCCGTTGCTGGCGCCCGTCAGCCAATATCGCCGTGGAGGTGTACGACTCATCCCAATCTCCTGTTCAGCCAGGCATCGGCCCAGTCCAATTGTTTTTTGCTCATCTCTACGGATCGCCGCGGGGAATTACTCAAGCGCGCTCCCCAAACGGTTCAGTAACCGGTGTTCGTGCTGGCAGGTTCTTGAACGCGGTCAGTGCGCGGGTGCGGGAAGTGCCCAAATCGACGATGGGTGTCGGGTAGTCGACCGCACCGAACAAACCGCCAACATTGGCAGGGTTATGCACCTCTTTTTTATTCAAATCGGCCAACGCCGGCAGCCAGTGCTTGATGAACACGCCCTGCGGATCGAATTTTTCCGACTGGCTCAGCGGGTTGAAAATCCGGAAGTAAGGCGCTGAGTCCGTACCAGTGGACGAACTCCACTGCCAGCCGCCATTGTTCGCGGCCAGGTCGCCATCGATCAGGTGACGCATGAAAAAGCGCTCGCCTTCACGCCAGTCGATCAACAGGTTTTTGCTCAGAAACATTGCCACCACCATGCGCAGTCGGTTGTGCATCCAGCCGGTTTCCAGCAGTTGGCGCATGGCGGCGTCAATAATCGGCAGACCGGTACGTGCTTCTTGCCAGGCGGCGAGGTCATCGGGGGCGTCGCGCCACGCCAGGGCTTCGGTTTCGGGGCGAAACGCCCGGTGTCGGGAAACCCGTGGATAACCCACCAGAATGTGTTTATAGAACTCGCGCCACAGCAGTTCGTTGATCCAGGTCACTGCACCGGCACTTCCGCTCTCAAACTCACCCCGATTGCTTTGCAGTGCTGCGTGCAGGCATTGGCGGGGAGAAATCACTCCGGCGGCGAGGTAGGGCGAGAGTTGGCTGGTGCCGGGTTTCGCCGGGAAGTCCCGTTCGCTTTCGTAGTGATCGATCTGCGCATCGGTAAAGATGTCGAGGCGACGGCGGGCTTCGGTCTCACCGGCGGGCCACAGGTTGTGCAGGCTGGCGCTGGGTGTGGGGAATCCTGTGATGGTTGAGGGAACAGCGTCGCTGGTGATGTCCAGCGGCGTTTGTGCATTTGGCGCGTGCACGAGATGGGGCAGCGAATGATGCAGCCGTTCATAACAGACTTTGCGGAACTGGCTGAAGACCTGAAAGTAGCTGCCGGTTTTGGTCAGTACGCTGCCGGGCTGAAACAGCAGTTGATCGAGGTAGCGGTGTACTTCGATGCCTTCGGCTTTCAGGGCGCTGGCGACCGCGGCATCCCGCCTGGTTTCATGGACGCCGTATTCGTCGTTGAGGTGCAGTGCGTCGATCTGCAACTGACGGCACAAGTCGAGTAATACCGCTGGCGCCTCATCCCAGCGCGGGGCGGTGCGGATCAGCAGGGGGATATTCAGTTGACCCAGTGCATGGCTCAACTGCGCCAGATTGCGCAGCCAGAAATCCACTTTGCAGGGGGCGTCGTCATGCTCCAGCCATTGCTGGGGACTCAGCAGATACACCGCCACACTCGGTCCGCGAGCGGCGGCGGCCGAGAGGGCGGTGTTGTCATGGAGGCGCAAGTCGCTGCGCAGCCAGATCAATTGCATCGTCTTATTCACGCTGTTCATTTAAATCAACCCACGCTGAACCAGTACCTGATGTGCCGCCAAGGGATCTTCGGCCAGGTACAAATGAGCGATATCGGTAAGTCTTGCTGACAACTCGGCGTGGTGGATGCACACCGTTGGTCCGGCAATCATTTTTGGGCAGCCGACACCTTTGAAAAGTTTCGGCAACTGCCCCAGGTTCATGGCCTTGCTGGAATACAGCAGGACGCCACGGGCTTGCAGATGGTCAACCGCCAGGGCGAGTTCACCGACCGGCAGCGGCCAGTCGAATACTTCCACCGGGCAATCGACGCTGCTGATCAACCAGGCCGTCAGCCACAGGTTCGGTTCCAGCGGCAGGTCAGACTGATTGATCAGCAGCAGCGGCGCGGTGCGCAACTGACGATTGTTATGGTAGATGCGTGCGCCGAATTTGCTGCGGAGCCAGGAACAAAAAAACGTGCGCTCCATCTGCTCACCGAACTGGCCTTGCCAGCGCTGCTCCAGAACGACCAGCAACGGCATCAGCAGTTGCTCACATAACGTGCGCGGCGGATACAGCGCCATTGCCTGATTAACAGTGTCATCAAGGGTGCGCTCGTTGAGCCGGGTGACCGCGTGCACCAGCGTCTGCAACAGCGCGTGCCAGTCGTTGTCCACGGCTTCGCTCAACGTCTGCGGCGTATCGAGCAATTGCTTGACCTGGCTGACGGCCACCCCACGGTTGAGCCAGGTAACAATGGCCTGGATACGCTGCACATGTTCGGCAGAGAACAGGCGGTGCCCCTTGGGTGTGCGTTGGGGCACGATGAGGCCGTAGCGCCGTTCCCAGGCTCGTAATGTCACGGCATTGACACCGGTCTGGCGCGACACTTCACGGATCGGCAGCCAGCCTTCATCCAGGGCTTTTTTAAAGTCGTCGCCGAGGTCTTCACGGGCGCTGGTGTCGAGCGGGGCTTTCATTAGAGGGCGTTTCGCAGGCTGAGGTTTTCGGGGTGCGGTTGCAGGTAGACCTGCTGCGCGAGGTAGGGATCGGGGTGTTGGCGCAGGTGATGTTTAAGTAGCGTCAGCGGCACCACCAAAGGCACGATGCCTTGGTGATACTGGCTGATCAGGTGTTGCATCTCTTGTTTGTCTTCGCCACTGATGGCCCGCTTCAGATAGCCGCTGAGGTGTTGCAACACGTTGGTGTGGGTGCGGCGTGTGGCACATTTTTTCAGGGCCGCCATCAGCTCGCTGAAATAGCGGGGGCCAAGTTCTTGCGGATCGGTATGGCCCATGGTGCCGAGCAGATTGCCCAAGGTTTTGTATTGCACCGGGTTGTGCGCCATCAGCAGGTATTTGTAGCGTGAGTGAAATTCCGTGAGCGCGCGCCGGGTCAGGCCTTCTTGCAACAACTGCTGCCAGGCGCTGTAAGCGAATACTCGAGTGAGAAAGTTTTCCCGCAGCACCGGGTCGTTGAGCCGGCCGTCCTCTTCCACGGGCAGGTCCGGGTGCTGCAAGCAAAACGCCTGGGCGTAAATTCCCCGGCCACCGCCATCCAGCGGCGCACCGTTGGTGTGATAGACCTTGACCCGTTCCAGACCACAGGACGGGGATTTCTGCATGAAGATGTAACCGCAGGCATCGCCCAGTTCCACCGCCATTTTCTGACCATAGTCGGCCAACGGCTGCGTGACATTGAAGGTGTGATCAATTGTGCCGACGGCTTGGGGTTGCGTCGCATCGCCAACCAGTCGGATCGGTGGGCGTGGAATGCCCAGGCCAATGGCGACTTCCGGGCAAACCGGGACAAACTCGAAATACTCCGCGAGCGTGCGGGTGCACAGCCGCGATTCCTTATGCCCGCCGTTGTAGCGCACGTCGAAACCCATCAGGCAGGCGCTGATGGCGATTTTCGGTTTGGCGGGAGTGGGCAGCATCGGAGCACCTCGAATCTAAACCTGTACAAACGCTCTGGTCTGTACAACATACCTTCATCTTAGATTCGAAGCTGTACAAGTCAAACTTTATGTACAAGTTTTTCGGTGTAATGCTCCCTACTGCAAATGTTCATGCAAACGGCGAGCGGCTTCCTGACCGCTGAGCCAGGCACCTTCGACGCGTCCGGACAGGCACCAGTCGCCACAGGCATACAGCCCCAGGTCGGCATCGGCCAGCGTGCCCCATTCGTGACTGCTGGCAGGGCGGGCGTAGAGCCAGCGGTGGGCGAGGCTGAAGCTCGGTGCGGGCATGGAGTCGTGCAGCAGTTCGGCGAATGCACCGTGCAACTGTTCGATCACTGCTTCCTTGGACAAGTCGATGTGCTGCCGGCTCCAGGCGCTGGTGGCGTGCAGGACCCACGTGTCGAGGGTGTTGTCGCGTCCGGGCTTGCTGCGGTTGCGGGCCAGCCAATCGAGTGGGCTGTCTTGTACGAAGCAGCCTTCCATCGGGGTTTCCAACGGTGTTTCAAAGGCCAGTGCGATGGCCCAGGTCGGGTCCATTTTCACCCCGGCGGCGGCACCGGCGAGTTTCGGTGCGGAGGCCAGCAGGGCGGTGGCCTGCGGCGCTGGCGTGGCAATGACGACGTGGCTGAACGGGCCGTGGGTGAAGCCTTCTGCATCTTGCAAATGCCAGTGTTCCTCGCCGCGATAAACCTCGGTGATCCGGCAGGCAAAATGCACTTCAAGGTCGCCGAGCAGGGCGCGGGTGATCGCGCTCATGCGTGGCGTGCCGACCCAGCGTGTCTGCTCGTCCGGTGACAGGTTGAGTTGACCGCCATGGTAGGTGTACAGCTGCGGCGTCCACTCGGCGACCCAGCCGTTGGATTGCCAACGCTGAACTTCCGTGACAAAGCGGCGATCACGGGCAGTGAAATACTGCGCGCCCATGTCCAGGGCACCCGCATCGCTGCGCTTGCTCGACATGCGTCCACCGCTGCCGCGGCTTTTATCGAACAGTTGAACCACGTACCCGAGGTCCGTCAGGGCCTGGGCAGCGGAGAGTCCGGCGATGCCGGTGCCGATGATTGCGATAGGTACAGTCATAGGGGCCTCGTTTACCTTTCTGTACAGACTACGCCGGGCTTTAAACCTGTACAATATTGTTTTTTGGTATAACTTTTAGCGTTCTCGTTCTGACAGCTTGGCCTATTGTTAAACATAGAGCCTGCTCGATACCAAAGATCCCTGCTTATAAAAATAGACTAATGGACAAGGTAAAACGCCACGCGAGGAAGAAGTCATGCACATATTGCTGACCGGCGGTACTGGTTTGATAGGACGTCAGCTTTGCCGGCACTGGTTGAGTCAGGGACATCGCCTGACCGTCTGGAGTCGCACGCCTGAAAAAGTCGCGACAATCTGTGGTCCTCAAGTGCGTGGAGTCGCCCGTCTGGAGGATATCGGGCCGGAACCGGTCGATGCGATTATCAACCTTGCCGGGGCACCGATTGCCGACCGGCTCTGGACCCACAAACGCAAAACCCTGTTGTGGAGTAGCCGCATCACCCTGACCGAAAGCTTGCTGGCCTGGCTGGAAAGCCGCGCGCAGAAACCGCAGATGCTGATCTCCGGTTCTGCAATCGGTTGGTATGGCGACGGCGGCGAGCGTGAGTTGACCGAAGAGTCGCCTCCGGTCATCGATGATTTCGCCAGTCAGTTATGCATCGCCTGGGAAGAAACCGCGCAGCGGGCCGAAGCGTTGGGCATTCGCGTCATCCTTATCCGGACCGGGCTGGTTCTATCGGCTGAGGGCGGCTTTTTGTCGCGGCTGATGCTGCCTTTCAAATTAGGCCTGGGAGGGCCGATTGGCAATGGTCGGCAGTGGATGCCGTGGATTCACATCAACGATCAAATCGCCTTGATTGATTTTCTTCTGCATCGCAGTGACGCTAGCGGTCCTTATAATGCGTGCGCACCCGAACCCGTGCGCAATCGCGAGTTTGCCAAAACACTGGGCAGCGCGCTGCATCGCCCGGTGTTCATGCCGATGCCGACCCTGGCCTTGAAGGTCGGCCTGGGCGAGTTGTCTTCGTTGTTGCTGGGTGGCCAGCGGGCCACCCCGGTTCGCCTGTTGGAAGCGGGTTTCACTTTTCAGTTCACGGATTTGCGTGCGGCTTTGGACGAGTTGTCCAGTCGCCTTTGAAATAGGACGTTGCATGACCGATCACGCGTTGCTTCTGGTCAATCTGGGTTCACCTGCCTCCACCTCGGTGGCGGACGTGCGTAGCTACCTCAATCAGTTTCTGATGGATCCGTACGTGATCGACCTGCCATGGCCGGTTCGACGGTTACTGGTGTCACTGATTCTGATCAAGCGTCCCGAACAGTCGGCCCATGCCTACGCATCGATCTGGTGGGACGAGGGCTCGCCGTTGGTCGTTTTCAGTCGCAGATTGCAGCAGGCGATGACCGCCAAGTGGCATCACGGCCCGGTCGAGTTGGCGATGCGCTACGGCGAACCGTCGATCGAGACGACGCTGGTGCGCATGGCAGCCGCCGGCCACAAGCGCATCACCCTGGCGCCGCTTTATCCACAGTTCGCCGACAGCACCACCACCACCGTGATTGAAGAAGCGAAGCGCGTTCTGCGGGAGCACAAGCTCGACTTGCAGCTGTCGGTGCTGCAACCGTTCTACGACCAGCCGGAATACATCGATGCGCTGGTGGCCTCGGCCAAACCTCATCTGGAACAGGATTTCGATCACTTGCTGCTGAGCTTTCACGGCTTGCCGGAGCGGCATCTGAAGAAGCTCAATCCGGGTCATTGCTTCGAGGGTGGCGGCGATTGTTGTGCGGGTGCGCCACCGGATGTGGTCGCCACCTGCTATCGCGGCCAGTGCTTGCGCACCGCAGCGGGGTTTGCCAAACGGATGGGCTTGCCGGACGGTAAGTGGTCGGTGTCGTTTCAGTCGCGACTGGGGCGGGCCAAATGGATCGAGCCCTACACCGAAGCGCGCCTTGATGAGTTGGCCAAGAGCGGCGTGAAAAAGATTCTGGTGATGTGCCCGGCGTTCGTCGCCGATTGCATCGAGACACTGGAAGAAATCGGTGATCGCGGCAAGGAACAGTTCCGCGAAGCGGGAGGCGAGGAGTTGGTGCTGGTACCGTGCCTCAATGATGACCCGCAGTGGGCGCAGGCGTTGAGCACGTTGTGCGAGCGAGCACCGTTGGTGCTGTAAAACCGCAACCTGTGGCGAGGGAGCTTGCTCCCGCTTGAGCGCGTAGCGCTCACAAAATTTGCATTGCCTGCAGAAAAATTGGGGTCGCTTCGCAACCCAGCGGGAGCAAGCTCCCTCGCCACAAATGTATCGCGTGATGTTTAGATCAGCGGCTCATCCGCCTTCTTGTGCTTCCAGCTGTCATTGCCCGGCAACAAAAGATTCAAACCAATCGCCACCACCGCACACAGCGCGATGCCTTTGAGGCCGAAGTCGTCAGGGCCGGTGCCGGTGCCGATCAGCACACCGCCGATCCCGAACACCAGGGTCACCGATACAATCACCAGATTGCGCGCCTCGCCCAGATCGATCTTGTGGCGAATCAGCGTGTTCATGCCCACCGCCGCAATCGAACCGAACAACAGGCACAGAATCCCGCCCATCACCGGCACCGGGATGCTCTGCAGCAGTGCGCCGAATTTGCCGACGAACGCCAGGCTGATGGCGAAGATCGCTGCCCAGGTCATGATTTTCGGGTTGTAGTTCTTGGTCAGCATCACCGCGCCGGTGACTTCGGCGTAGGTGGTGTTGGGTGGGCCGCCAAACAGGCCTGCCGCGGTGGTGGCAATGCCATCGCCGAGCAAGGTGCGGTGCAGGCCGGGCTTCTTCAGGTAATCGCGACCGGTCACGCTGCCCACGGCAATCACACCGCCGATGTGCTCGATGGCCGGCGCCAGGGCCACGGGCACGATGAACAGAATCGCCTGCCAGTTGAATTCCGGCGCAGTGAAATGCGGAATCGCGAACCACGGTGCCGCGGCAATCTTCGCCGTGTCGACCACGCCGAAGTAGAACGCCATGGCAAAGCCGACCAGCACACCGGAGATGATCGGCACCAGGCGGAAAATGCCTTTACCGAACACGGCGACGATCAGGGTGGTCAGCAGCGCCGGCATCGAGATCATCATCGCCGTCTGGTAATGAATCAGCTCGCTACCGTCACCGGCCTTGCCCATCGCCATGTTGGCGGCAATCGGTGCCATGGCCAGGCCGATCGAAATGATCACCGGGCCAATCACCACGGGTGGCAGCAGGCGATCGATGAAACCGGTGCCTTTGATCTTCACGGCCAGGCCGAGGAAGGTGTAGACGAAACCTGCCGCCATCACACCGCCCATCGTCGCGGCCAGGCCGAACTGGCCCTTGGCGAGAATGATCGGGGTGATGAAGGCAAAGCTCGATGCCAGGAATACTGGCACCTGGCGTCCGGTAACGATCTGGAACAGGATCGTCCCCAAACCGGCCGTGAACAGCGCCACGTTCGGGTCAAGGCCGGTAATCAGCGGCATCAACACCAAGGCGCCGAAGGCCACGAACAGCATCTGTGCACCCGACAGCACCGTGCGCCAGAGCGGATCGTTGAACTCTTGCTGCATGGTCACGCGTCCTTCTGCTTGGTGCCGAAGATCTTGTCGCCGGCATCGCCAAGTCCAGGGATGATGTAACCGTGTTCGTTGAGTTTCTGGTCGATGGACGCGGTGTAGATGATCACGTCAGGGTGAGCTTTCTCTACCGCCGCGATACCTTCTGGGGCCGCCACCAACACCATGGCGCGGATCTCGCGGCAGCCGGCTTTTTTCAGCAGATCGATGGTGGCAACCATGGAGCTGCCGGTCGCGAGCATCGGGTCGATGATCATCGCCAGGCGTTCGTCGATTTCCGGGACCAGTTTTTCCAGGTAGGTGTGGGCCTGCAGGGTCTCTTCGTTGCGGGCAACACCCACGGCGCTGACCTTGGCGCCCGGAATCAGGCTGAGCACGCCTTCAAGCATGCCGATGCCGGCACGCAAAATCGGGACTACAGTGATTTTCTTGCCGGCGATTTTCTCGACTGATACGGTGCCGCACCAGCCTTCGATATCGTAGGACTCAAGCGGCAGGTCTTTGGTGGCTTCATAGGTCAGCAGGGCGCCGACTTCCTGTGCGAGCTCACGGAAATTCTTGGTGCTGATGTCTGCGCGGCGCATCAGGCCAAGTTTATGACGGATCAGCGGGTGGCGGATCTCATGGATGGGCATGGGGAAAGGCTCCGGCGGCGGGCAAAAAAACCGGCGTAGATTAATCTATCCCGGGGTGTTGTCCTATAGACATAGAGTACGTTAGTCCACAAACGCTTGATCTGGCCTCGGTTGATGCGTACCTTTGCCCGCTTTTCCGAATCCGCCACCCCCCTGGAGAGCGCCATGTCCGCTGATCTCGAGCATATCCGTCAAATCATGCGAGAGGCTGACTGCCTGTACACCGAAGCTGAAGTCGAGGCGGCCATTGCTCGCGTCGGTGCGCAAATCAACGAACAAATGGCCGACAGCAACCCGGTGGTGTTCTGTGTGATGAACGGCGGGCTGATTTTCTCCGGCAAGCTGTTGACCTATCTGAACTTCCCGCTGGAAGCGTCCTACCTGCACGCCACCCGTTATCGCAACGAAACCAGCGGCGGCGACCTGTTCTGGAAAGCCAAGCCGGAAGTCTCGTTCATCGACCGTGACGTGCTGATCATCGACGACATCCTCGACGAAGGTCACACCCTGGGCGCGATCATCGACTTCTGCAAACACGCCGGTGCCCGCAAAGTGCACACCGCCGTGCTGATCGACAAAGACCACGACCGCAAGGCCCGTCCGGACTTGAAGGCTGATTTCGTCGGTCTGCCGTGCATTGACCGTTATATCTTCGGCTATGGCATGGACTACAAAGGCTACTGGCGTAACGCCAACGGGATCTTCGCCGTTAAAGGCATGTAAGCATCCTGCACGGCTCCATGTAGGAGCGAGCTTGCTCGCGATGTTTTGTCAGGTACATTGGCGTCGTCTGACACACCATCGCGAGCAAGCTCGCTCCTACACCCGCCCTCCGGAGCCTGTCATGAGCCTTTTGATCCGCAGCTGCGCCGCCTTGTTGCTGGCCCTCAGTTTGCCCTTGGCCGCCGCCCCGGCGCCCATGCATGCTCAGTTTCTTCCGCCTGATGACCTGAACTTGCGTGACAGCGAGCCAGAGCAGCAACAGTTGCTGCAAGTCACCGAATACTCGGTGGTGGTCGGCAGTCAGCGACAGTCCAATCAGCAACCGATTCCAGTGACTTCGCCAATCCTGATCCGCCTCAAGGGAAAATCCTTGAGCAAGGGCGCGACGATCAATCAGGTGCTGGTCAATTTCGATGGCGAAAGCAAAAGCCTGAAAAAACCGGTCTACGACGCCAAGAGCAAAACCCTGACGCTGTATTACCCGATGGCTCAGTACCGCGTGGTGATCGACTTGTTGCGTAACGATACGGTTTATTGCCAGTTCCTCAGCTATGCCAATGGCCATGTCTGGGCGGATCTGCATACCGGTAGCGTTCGTTCGCGTTGAGTGCCGGGCTCGCGCAGGGGTAAACTGCCCGCCCCGTGTAATGTCTGCGAGTTGGAGTCGGCAATGCGTAAAGATAAGAAACAAGTGATTGGTGATGAGATCGGCGATGATCAGATCAAGCTGTTCCTCGATTTCGAGCCGGTCGACGCCACTTCTCCATCGCTGCACAAACTAATCAAGGCCTACCGTGGCCTGCGCATCGACGACTTCGAGCGTTTCCTGACGTTCTTCGTCGAGGCCGGTTTTGATGTCAACGGCAAGGACGAGCACGGCAATGACTTCGTTGCCCTGATCAAGGATCAGCGCAACGCACCTGAATACATCGAACTGATCGAAAAGGCTCGCGGTTAAAGATCAAAAGATCGCAGCCTTCGGCAGCTCCTGCAAATGGGTCGCCTGGATCTGTAGGAGCTATCGAACGAAGCGAGGCTGCGATCTTTCAAAGGCATAAAAAAACGCCCCGCTCTCAATGAGAACGGGGCGTTTTTCATGCGAGCGAATCAAGCGTAGCTTTCGGTCTCGCTGCTGGCTTCAACCAGTTCCAGGGCAACGTTGTTCTGCGTGTTGATCTTGTGATACAGCGCAGCGTCGGCTTCCAGAACCTTTTCCCGGGCCGGGAAGATTTCTGCCAGTTTGGTGGCCCATTCGCCTTTGGTTTGGCTCGGGAAGCATTTTTCGATCAGTTCCAGCATGATCGACACGGTCACCGAGGCACCAGGCGAAGCACCGAGCAGGGCGGCAAGGGAACCGTCCTTGGCCGCAACGAGTTCGGTGCCGAACTGCAGGATGCCGCCTTTTTTCGGGTCTTTCTTGATGATCTGCACCCGTTGGCCGGCCACTTCCAGGCGCCAGTCTTCGGCTTTCGCCTCAGGGTAGAAGCGACGCAGGGATTCCAGGCGCTGCTCCATCGACTGCATCACTTCGCTGACCAGGTACTTGGTCAGGTCCATGTTGTTTTTCGCCACGGACAGCATCGGGCCGATGTTGCCGGCACGAACCGACATCGGCAGGTCCATGAAGGAACCGTGCTTGAGGAACTTGGTGGTGAAACCGGCGTAAGGCCCGAACAGCAGGGACTTCTTGCCTTCGACCACACGGGTGTCCAGGTGCGGCACGGACATTGGCGGCGAACCCACGGCGGCCTGGCTATAGACCTTGGCCTGGTGGTGCTTGACCACTTCCGGATTGTCGCAACGCAGCCATTGGCCGCTGATCGGGAAGCCACCGAAGCCTTTGCTCTCTTCGATACCCGACGCTTGCAGCAATGGCAGAGCCGCGCCGCCAGCACCGAGGAAGACGAACTTGGCGTCGACTTCACGGGTGTTGCCGCTGTTGACGTCCTTGATGCTGACCGTCCAGCCGCCATTGTTGCGCTTGAGGCCGGTCACGCGCTTGCAGTACTTGACCTGGGCATCGGGTGCGCTGGTCAGGTGCTTGAGCAACTGGTTGGTCAGGGCGCCGAAGTTGACGTCGGTGCCATTGATCACGCGGGTGGCGGCCAGGGTTTCGCCAGGGTCGCGACCAGGCATCATCAATGGCATCCACTCTGCCATTGTTGCCTTGTCTTCGGTGTATTCCATGTCGGTGAAGGCGTGGTGCTTGCTCAGCACCTTGAAGCGTTCCTTGAGGAAGGAAACGCCGCTGTCGCCCTGCACGAAACTCAGGTGTGGCACCGGGCTGATAAACGATTTGCACGAGCCGAACGTGCCTTTCTTGGTCAGGTACGACCAAAACTGCTTCGACACCTCGAACTGGGTGTTGATGTGCACGGCTTTCTTGATGTCGACGGCGCCATCGGCGGCCTGCGGCGTGTAATTGAGCTCACACAGCCCGGCGTGACCGGTACCGGCGTTGTTCCACGGGTTCGAACTCTCCGCAGCACCGGAATCCATCAGCTCGACGACTTCCAGCTTGATCGCGGGGTCGAGTTCTTTGAGCAGTACTGCAAGGGTGGCACTCATGATGCCGGCCCCAACCAGTACTACGTCGACTGCTTCGTTATGCGCCATTTAACGCGTCTCCAAAATCTGCAGCACCAAATTGACGGCATGGCTGCCAGGAGTGACGGGGCGTGTCAGTGATGCCCCAGGTACCCATGGCAGGATCGCCATGTCCGAATCTTCGCAATTTTTTGCAACTTCGACGGACGCTACCTGCCGGGTCTAATAAGAGTCACATGAACTCATTTCAACGGGCGGCGGGCAATTCGACTTATGGTCGATACATCCGTTTGTGCAACCAAATCCGTAGCGGACAGGCTTCAGGCTCCGGTGTTCGCGCAATACTCGGTCCTGTGTCGTTGGGCTGCTCTAGACGCTAATGGTGCATGTTCAGACGCAAAACTATTCATTTGCTCGCCACACTCTTGTGAAGTTGTGAAAACCCGTTTTTTTCACGCTCTTTTGAAGACGTGAACCTCAAAAAAGGGCTGTCCCAGCCTGGCACCGTGCCCGGATGGATCGCCGCCATGGGATACAGGGCAGGCAAAACGGGCAAACAGCTCAGTGACCGAGCGTAATGACAGCTCTGCAGATTCGCGAAAAGTGGAGGTTTTGCTCAACAAAACAGCAAGCGCGCCAGCTTCACTCGATCTGTGTGGGCGGCTCTCTGTGGGCGGTGCGGGGTGTCAATACAAGCGCATTGACGATGCTGCGAGGCCCGATCAGGAGACGTCCTTATAATCGGGGGGAGATTGTATCTAAGAAACGCAGGGAAATGGTCGTGTTTAATGACTTTTATTAGGCGTTCGGTCAGGTGGTCAGCAGATGCTGCTCCCGTGACCGCGTTTGGTGCTGAACGACGCGGGCGCTGGCAGGCAAAGGCTGATGCAGCCAGTTAAGTCGGATTTCTTCGATTTCGACCCAACCATTACCCATCGGTTGCAGGCTGCACTGCTTGAATGCCTGGCAGTGGCCGTTACGGTCGAGCAGGGCGAAACAGCGATGCAGCGGGCGTGGTGCGAACAACGAGATCAGATAGCGCATGGCGAAGTACCTTTTGGGTTTCTGAAAAAAATAATAAGCGCAAGCCGTTACGTGCAAGTTTAAGGGCGGTGACATCTGTGTGACAGGAACCGCGTTCCCAAGGTTTTGTCAGATATTTCCGCAATCACAGTGGGGCGCTGGTTCCCCGCAGTGGCGCACCGTTATACTGCCGGCCTGTTTGTGCCTGAATCTGGAGAGAAGCGCATGTTGCAACGCCTGTTGTTCGGTTTGATCACTGTGACCAGTTTGACGCTGGTCGGCTGCGCCCACAGCCCGCAACAACTGAACCCGGAGCCAAAACTGACCGCTCAATTGGCCCCTGTCGGCCATGGTCAGCCTGTCGTGGTGCGTGTGGTAGACGGTCGCCCGTCGCCGACATTGGGGACCCGCGGTGGCCTGTATCCGGAAACCAGCGCGATCACCGTGCAGGGCGCGCAGATTCTGCCGAAGTTGCAGGCTCAGGCTGAAGCGGCCGTGCGCCTGTTGGGCTTTACCCCGACGACCAATGCAGCGAATGCCCCGCAAATCACCGTGACCCTGGCTGAATTGAAGTATCAATCGCCCAAAGAAGGCATGTACGTGACCGAGGCGACCATTGGCGCGACGTTCCGCTCCGATGTACAGAACGCCAACCGCCGTTACAGCGGTCGTTATGGTGCGTCCCTGGACCAGCGTTTCGGTATGGCGCCGAACCAGGAAACCAACACCAAACTGGTCGGCGACGTGTTGAGCGATGCGTTGACCCGTCTGTTCAAGGACCCGACCGTGGGTCAGGTTCTCGGCGAGTAATGCGAGCCCCGTAGGAGCTGCCGCAGGCTGCGATCCTTTGATTTTGTTTTTAAAAAAAGATCAAAAGATCGCAGCCTTCGGCGCGCCTACGTTCAATTGCGATTGGACTGCCATTGGTCAATTGTTTCGTTATTTGTCGCAAAGTGGAGGGCAGGCGTGAGGGCTTTGGGTAGAATCCGCGCCGCCGTCGCCGGTCTGGCGCCTGCGCTATCTGTTTTCGCTTGAGGTTTGAGATGTCGCTGCATTTGATGACGCTGTTTACCGCCCATCCCGCCAAACTGATCAATCTGCTGGCCTTGCTCTTCGCCTTTCCTGGCGGCTGGTTGCTGCACGCCACCCGTCGCCGCGAACAACGCGCGATGGCGAGCCTTCAGGCGCAACGCCAAAGCAGCCCCAACGCAGAGCCGGTTCTGGATTGGGCAACCCTGCGCAAGAACCGGTTTTTCTACATCTTCGGTTTTGCCTGCATGGCGCTGGCACTTTTGGTGTCGTGGATCAGCACGCAAGTTTAAATTTTTGAAGCAAAAGATCGCAGCCTGCGGCAGCTCCTACAGAAGCTTGCGCAGGCTGCGATTTTTTTTGCTTACAGCGGCAGTCCAGCCTTGACCCGATATTGATTGCGCACCGGCGTCGCATATTGCAGCACCAGGAACGGACGATGTTCCTCGGGGCAAGCGTCCAGGCGCTGCTGCCATTCTTCCTGAGCCTTGGCCAGCTCGTCGGCGGCAAATACCTCTGCGGCTTTTGGTACCGACAACTGCGGATCGGCGTCTTTCCACATGGCGTAAGCCAGGTAGTGCACCGGGAACAGGCGATACCCACCGAGGATCTGCTTGTCCATCTCGACCGCCAATTGCTTGGTGTCATCGAACAGTTCGGTAATCGGCGCGGCAAAGTTCACATGCACCCGGCCCTTGTAGCCGGTGATGCCTTTGGCAATGCTCACATCATCCTCGCCCGGCACCTTGGTGTAGCTGCCGGTGGTGGCGCGGATGTAGAGCTCGCGGGCCTTGGCCTGATCGCACGGGTCGTATTCGTAGCTGATCGACACCGGGGTGAGGTTCAGCGAACGGATGACCTCGCCGAACGGCTCGTCCTTGCGGCTCATGTGGAACATCTTGAGGATCGCCGACTCGGTACGGTCGTCGCCGTCCTTCGCACGACCTTCAGCCTGGGCGATCCAGATCGATGCGCAATCGTTGCGGATCGAGTGGTTGATGTACGCCGACAGCAACTGATACGCCGCCATTTTCTCGCGACGACCGGTGATCGAGCGGTGCACGATGAAACTCTTGTTCAAACGCATCAAGTCGCTGACAAACGGCTTTTGCAGCAGGTTGTCGCCAATGGCGATGCGCGGCGTCGGCAGGCCGGCGTGGTACACGGCATAGTTGACGAAGGCCGGGTCCATCACGATGTCGCGGTGATTGGCGATAAACAGATAAGCGCTGCCGGACTTGAACTGCTCGACGCCGGTATACGTGACACCGTCCGTAGCGCGCTCGATGGTGTGGTCGACGTAAACCTCGACCTTGTCCTGCAGCGTGGCGACCGAATGGACCCCGGCGAACTCACGGCGCAAGCGATGAGCTATAAGAGGTTTGAGCGCCCAGCCCAAAGTGCCGGCAAAACGCGGGAAGCGAAAGTGGGTGAGGATATCTAGAAACGCCTTGTCGCCGAGCAGCCGGTCCAGCACCGCTGGGACTTCGCTGTCGTCGTAAGGTCGGATGGCATCGAATTCGCCCATCATGCTCTCTTGTTAGAAACGGCTAGGGTAAGTAAAGGTTCTGATCGAAAACCGGCGGGGTACGGTCTGAAAAGTTAGCCAGACAAAAATAGCCCTGCAAATAGACCGGCGATTATACGCACAAGTCACCTGGGAGACCGCGATGCTGGAAACTACGCAGTATGAATGTCCGTATTGTGGTGAAGAGGTCGAGACGACGCTGGACTTGTCCGGTGGCGATCAGACCTATATTGAAGACTGTCAGGTGTGTTGTAGGCCGATAACATTCGTGCTGCAGGTTCATGAAGAGGAATGGCATCTCGAAGTTTTCAGTGAAAACGAATGAGGGGCATGTATGCAGCGTATTTACGAACCGGAAAACCTGATGGAAGGCGAATTGCTGCAAGGCATGCTCGCCAGCGAGGGCGTCGAGGCGCATCTGGTGGGTCGCGATCTGGTGGGCGCCACGGGTGAACTGCCGATATTCGGCCTGTTGGGCCTCGCGGTGGATAACGATCAGGCCGAATACGCCCGGGAGCTGATCACCGCGTACAATGCCGCGCTGCCCCTGTCCGGCGATGAACCGGAGAGCTTCCCCGGCACGCTGGTCTGTTAGGCTGGCGTTCGTTTGATCAAGAGTTGTGCTGCCCCATGTGTGGACGTTATGCCCTGTTTCGCTGGAACCGCGACTTCGCGACCCTGCCAGGTTTTCCCGCCGATCAGCAGGCGCAGTGGAACATTTCCCCCAATGATTCGGTGTTGATGCTGCGCGCAGGTCTCGACGGCCAGCGTGAACTGGCCCGCGCCCGTTGGGGCCTGACACCGCCGTGGCTGACGGATCTGTCGCGCACCCCGGCTCATGCGCGTGCCGAAACCGTTGCCGAACAACCGATGTTTCGCCAGGCCTTGCGCGAGCGTCGCTGCCTGCTGCCGGCCAACGGTTTCTACGAGTGGCGCGGTACTACGCGCAAACGGCCATTCTGGTTGACGCCGGGGGAAGGTTCGTCGCTGTTTTTCGCCGCGATCTGGGAGGCGTATCCGGTGCAGGAACAAGTCTGGCTGAGCACTGCGGTGATTACGCAACCAGCGGCGAGTCAGCGCCGCCCGTTGATTCTCGACGAGGCCGGGCAGGCGGCGTGGCTTGATCCCGAGACGCCGCTGCACACATTGCAAGCCTTGTTGGCCAGCGAGCCGGCGGCGTTGCGCGAACGGGTACTGGCCAATCTGGTGAACGATCCGAAGCTCAACGGGCCGGAGTGTTTGACGCCGGGTTGAGGCGTTGCCCGCAATAAGGTCGTGACATCAGCCTGCGGCGCGCCGACCGACGGGGATTATTTTTTCTACCGCCATGAGAGATTTGCCTGAGTTACGCGTCTTACGTCCATAGTATCTGGCGTGGATACATTTCCACGCCTAGGATACGCGGCATGTTTTTCAGGGAGTTTTTCAATGAACAAAACGTTGGTTGTAAGTGCGCTGAGCGTAGCGCTGCTGCTCGTTGGCTGTCAGTCGGTCAACACCACCAGCGGCGGTGCGGTGGGCATTGAACGCAAGCAATACATGTTCAGCATGCTGTCCGCGCAAGAAGTCGACCAGATGTATGCACAGTCCTATCAGAAGACTGTGGGCGAAGCGTCGAACAAAGGTGTGCTGGACAAGACCAGCAATGAAGCCCAGCGCGTACAGCTGATTGCCGACCGACTGATTGCTCAGGCACCGACCTTCCGTCCAGATGCGGCCCAGTGGAAGTGGGAAGTCAATCTGATCAAGAGTGATGAACTCAACGCCAACTGTGGTCCTGGCGGCAAGATCATTGTTTACACCGGGTTGATCGACAAGCTGCAACTGACTGACGATGAGATCGCCGCCATCATCGGCCATGAAATCGCCCACGCCTTGCGTGAGCACGGTCGTGAAGCGATGTCCAAGGCCTATGGCATCGAAATGGCCAAGCAGGGCGCGGGCACTCTCCTGGGATTGGGACAGGACAGCCTGGCCCTGGCAGACGCCGTGGCCAACTACGGCATGACCTTGCCCAACAGTCGCGCCAATGAAAACGAAGCGGACCTGATTGGCCTCGAACTGGCAGCCCGCGCCGGTTACAACCCGAATGCCGCGATCACCCTGTGGAACAAAATGAGCAAAGTCTCGCAAGGTTCACCGCCGGAGTTCATGAGTACTCACCCGGCGTCGTCGAGTCGTATCGAGGCGTTGCAGGCGGCCATTCCGAAGGTTATGCCTTTTTATGAGCGGGCCAAAAAATTCTGACGATCAGGCGCTGAAAATGTGGTGAGGGGCAAGCCCCCTCGCCACAGATTGATTTCAGTCCCCGGGTCAAATCCACCCGCTGCTCTGCATCGCCTTGTACACCGCAACAATCGCCAGGATGAAGAACGCCGACGCCGCCAGTCGACGGATCAGCGTCAATGGCAGTTTGTCCGCGGCGAAGTTACCCGCCAGTACCACCGGCACGTTGGCGATCAGCATGCCGAGGGTGGTGCCGATGATCACCAGCCACAGTTCTGGATATTGCGCGGCCAGCATCACCGTCGCGATTTGGGTCTTGTCACCGATCTCCGCGAGGAAAAACGCGATCAGCGTGGTCAGGAATGGCCCGAACTTGCGCGCGGTGCTGGCTTCATCGTCATCCATCTTGTCCGGCACCAGGGTCCACAGCGCGGTGGCGGCGAAGCTCGCAGCGAGAATCCAGTGCAGCATCGCGTCCGAGAAGAAACTGCCAACCCAGGCGCCGACCGCACCGGCGGCCGCGTGGTTGGCCAGGGTCGCGGCGACGATGCCGGCGATGATCGGCCACGGTTTGCGGAAGCGGGCAGCGAGAATGAGCGCGAGCAGTTGCGTCTTGTCGCCGATTTCGGCCAAGGCAACGATTGCAGTGGGGACGAGTAATGAATCCAGCATCAGGGGTTTTCCTAAGGGGCGGGTCGACACGGCTATGACACGTACAGCCTTCCCGCCCCGGGTAAGGTGTGCGTGTCATAGGTCTTGTCAAACCCTGCGAACCGTCTGATGCGGTCGCTTGGGTCGCATACGCCATGGTCTGAGGACCAAGTATGTTGACGTATGCCGGACGAGCATGGCGCTCGTGGGAGACTACTCCCCTAGGACGGAGCGGATTCTGCCTACGCAAAATCCATTCGGCAAGAACAAATTTCTAGCCGCGCTTGGCTCGGTAGATTCGGAAACCCTGCCCTTCGGCCTTGATCGCACACACGCCAAGGTGCTCCTCGATCAACGGCTGGTATTTCAGGAAACTGTTCGCAACCAAGCGCAGTTCTCCACCGTTTTTCAGATGTTTGGCGGCTTTTCGCAGCAAGTTCTCGGTCGCGAAATAATCGGTGTGCACGCCGACATGGAACGGCGGGTTGCTCAGAATGGCGCTCAAACCCATGGGCGCCGCATCGATACCGTCGCCGGTAATCACGTCTGCTTCCAGACCGTTGGCAGCCAGTGTCAGGCGACTGCTGGCGGCGGCAAAGGCATCAACGTCCAGCAAAGTGACCTGATTGTGCGGGTAACGACGCTTCACGACGGCGCCCAGAACGCCCGCACCGCAACCGAAGTCCAGCAAATGGCCGCTGGGCAGTTTGTCCAAGTGTTCCAGCAACAATGCGCTACCGCGATCCAGGCGACCGTGGCTGAACACGCCCGGCAGGCTGATGACTTTCAACGGACCTTCGGCCAGTGGCAATTCATAGGTCTGGGCCAGGCTTTCCAACGGCTTGGCTGCAGGCGCGTTGGCCACAGTGACCAGCCATAGCTGGCAATGCCGCGCACTGTCGAGCTTGCGTGGCTTGCCGAACGGGTTGAGTTGCTTGGCCGCGCCTTCGATGCCGCTTTTTTTCTCGCCGACCAGGTACAGCTCACGCCCGGCCAGGCGTGAGGCGAGGGCGTTGAGGATGTAGTCGGTCAGATCCTTGGACTTGGGCAAAAACACCACGGCGCTATCAAACTCGCGTTCAGGTGCATTCACGCCAAAATGGCTGCGCTCGGCAAAGCGCGCATCCAGTCCGGCCTGATCACCGGCATGCCAGCACCAACCGTGAGCGCCTGGCAGGCGACCGAGCAAATCATCGGCGGGCAAACCGGCCAATAGCACCGAACCCTGGAATAACTCAGCCTGACGAAGCAGTACTTCACTGCGCGGATCCATAACTGCTCCTGTGGAAAAAAGTGCCGCAGTTTATCAACTGACGACCCGCAGCGCCTTACCGCTGAAGTATCCCAAGGCGTTTTCGGTGACTTGGCCCACGATTCGCTGCCGCGCTTCGCGACTGCCCCAGGCGTTGTGCGGGGTAACGATCAGGCGCGGGATGTCGTTGGCCAGCAGCGGATTGCCGTTGATGGGAGGCTCGACACTTAATACGTCTGTGGCTGCGCCGCCCAAATGACCGTTGCGCAAGGCGTCGGCCAGGGCTTGTTCGTCGATCAGGCCGCCGCGTGCGGTGTTGACCACGAAAGCGCCGGGCTTCATGGACGCCAGTTCACGGGCGCCGATGAAGTGTCGAGTGTGTTCGTTGAGCGGGCAGTGCAGGGTCAGTGCGTCAATTTGCGGCAGCAGTTCTTCCAGCGGCAAACGGTCGGGCCGGGCAGGGCGCCCCGGGATCTGGCCGAGTAGCACACGCATGCCGAACGCTTCGGCCAGTCGCGCGACTGCACCACCCAGTTCGCCGTGTCCCAGCAGGCCGAGGGTTTTGCCTTCCAGTTCGATAATCGGGAAGTCCAATAAACAGAACTGTTTTGCCTGCTGCCAGCGCCCTTCGCCGACCGCTTTTTGATAATCGGCCAGGCGCGTGGCGAGGTTGAGCAACAGCATGATCGTGTGCTGCGCCACCGACGGCGTGCCGTAGCCCTGGCAGTTGCACACGGTAATCCCATGGGCGCGGGCGGCGGCGAGGTCGACGTTATTGGTGCCGGTGGCCGTGATCAGGATCAGCTTGAGATCGGGGCTGGCGGCCATGGCGGCGGCATCGATGGCAATTTTGTTGCTGATGGCGACGGTGGCGCCCTTGAGGTGATCGATCACTTGATCCGGCAGGGTCTGGGCGAACAGCTGCAATTCGCTGAAGCACTGGCGCAACGGGCTGAGATCAAGGTCTCCGAGGTCCAGGGAGGGGTGGTCGAGGAAAACGGCGCGGCGAGTGTTCGTCATCAACTGTACCTTTTGTGCATTGAACTGAAGGCGTAATCTGCCGAGCCTACCAGATGAAATAAATAGTTACGCTTGGCCTAAAGGAGCCCCACATGTACTGGACAGAGTTCTTGACCGTTGCCCTGATTCACTTGCTGGCTGTAGCCAGCCCCGGCCCGGACTTTGCCGTGGTGGTACGTGAAAGTGTTACCCACGGTCGGCGCGCGGGTACGTGGACTGCGCTGGGTGTGGGCACAGCGATTTTCCTGCATGTGGGCTATTCGCTGCTGGGCATTGGTTTGATCGTTTCCCAGTCGATTGTGCTGTTCAATGCGCTGAAATGGGCCGCTGCCGCTTACCTGCTGTACATCGGCTACAAGGCGCTGCGCGCGAAACCGGCCACGCCTGTGGCGGACGATTTGCACAAGGAGGCTGGTGAACGCACTGCTCGTGGGGCCTTCACCTCCGGTTTTGTTACCAACGGTCTGAACCCGAAAGCCACGCTGTTTTTCCTTTCGCTGTTCACCGTGGTGATCAATCCCCACACACCGCTGGCGGTGCAGGCTGGCTACGGCGTTTATCTGGCGGTGGCGACGGCAGCCTGGTTCTGCCTGGTGGCCATGCTGTTCAGCCAACAGCGCGTGCGCGCCGGTTTCGCCCGCATGGGTCACTGGTTCGACCGCACCATGGGCGCGGTGCTGATCGCGATTGGCGTGAAGCTCGCGTTCACCGAGATGCACTGATCAATCACACATCCCCTACGATGAAAGCCCATGAATGCTGGCGCAACGCTAGCATTTGCGCGGCTCTGCAAATCATTCCTTTGGCTGATTTGGCTGGCGAACAAGCGCACTACAGTGCGTACTTTCAGCCAAGACCGTGCAGTCAGAAAAAGGGATTCTTATGTTGCAGACTCGCGTTATCCCCCCAGCCGAAGGCGCTTACCAGTATCCGCTGCTGATCAAACGGCTGCTGATGTCCGGCGCTCGTTATGAGAAAACCCGCGAGATCATCTACCGCGACCAGTTGCGGTACAGCTATCCGACCCTGATTGAACGGGTCGCCCGTCTGGCCAACGTGCTCACGGCGGCCGGTGTCAAAGCCGGGGATACCGTGGCGGTCATGGACTGGGACAGCCATCGTTATCTGGAATGCATGTTTGCCATCCCGATGATCGGCGCCGTCATCCACACCATCAACGTGCGTCTGTCGCCGGAACAGATCCTCTACACCATGAACCATGCCGAGGACCGCTTCGTGCTGGTCAACAGCGAGTTCACCGGGTTGTACAACGCGATTGCCGGTCACCTGACCACGGTCGAGAAAACCCTGCTGCTGACCGACCTGCCGGAAAAGACCGCCGACCTGCCGAACCTCATCGGCGAATACGAACAGCTTCTGGCTGCCGCGAGCCCGCAGTACGACTTCCAGGATTTCGACGAGAATTCCGTCGCGACCACGTTCTATACCACCGGCACCACGGGCAACCCCAAAGGCGTGTACTTCACCCATCGGCAACTGGTGCTGCACACCATTGGCGTGTCGACCATCATGGGTTCGATCGACAGCGTGCGTCTGTTGGGCACCAACGATGTGTACATGCCGATCACCCCGATGTTCCACGTGCACGCCTGGGGCCTGCCGTATGTGGCGACCATGCTCGGCCTCAAGCAGGTGTACCCCGGCCGCTATGACCCGGAATACCTGGTGGAGCTATGGCGCAAAGAGAAGGTCACTTTCTCCCATTGCGTCCCGACCATCCTGCAGATGCTCCTCAATGCCAAGGCTGCGCAAAACACCGATTTCGGCGGCTGGAAGATTGTCATCGGTGGCAGCGCACTGAACCGCTCGCTGTACGAAGCCGCCAAGGTCAAGGGTATCCAGCTGACCGCCGCCTATGGCATGTCGGAAACCGGACCGCTGGTGTCATGCGCGCACCTCAACGATGAATTGATGGCCGGCAGCGAAGACGAACGCACCACCTACCGGATCAAGGCTGGCGTGCCAGGGCCTTTGGTGGAAGCGGCGATTGTCGATGCCGAGGGTAACTTCCTGCCGGCCGATGGCGAGACCCAGGGCGAATTGGTGTTGCGTGCGCCGTGGCTCACCGAGGGCTATTACAACGAACCGCAAAAAGGCGCAGAGCTCTGGGCCGGGGGCTGGCTGCACACCGGTGATGTGGCGACCCTGGACAGCATGGGCGTGATCGACATACGGGACCGGATCAAGGATGTGATCAAGACCGGAGGTGAGTGGGTTTCCTCCCTGGACCTGGAAGACCTGATCAGTCGTCATCCAGCGGTACGCGAAGTAGCAGTGGTAGGCATCGCCGATCCGCAGTGGGGTGAGCGGCCGTTTGCCTTGCTCGTGCTTCGTGAAGGGCAACAAATCGGGGCCCGTGAGCTCAAGGAGCATCTCAAGCCGTTTGTGGAATTGGGGCACCTGAGCAAGTGGGCGATTCCGAGTCAGATCGCCCTTGTTACTGAAATTCCCAAGACCAGCGTCGGTAAACTCGACAAGAAGAAAATTCGCGTCGACATCACCGAATGGCAAGCCACCAACAGCACCTTTCTCTCGACGCTTTAAGCGTCTGCCGGCGTGCCCAAAAGGCACGCCAGCCCCACCAAGCAAGCGCTTGGCTTGTCAAATTCATAAATTCAGCCATCCTTGCCATGCCGACAGTGTCGGACTGGCGAAAGGACTGTTCCAGAGTGGTTGGCAGGTGCAAATCACACTTTAGAGGGATCAAGCACTACTACCTGCTGGCTATAGTCCGTTCAAGGATTTTTAGAAACGGAGCACACGCACAAACAGGGGCGATGCAACTTTGGAATGACTTTGGGATGCCATGGCTCCCGGTTATCCACAGCGTTTTTAGAAGTGCTAATGCCATAACAATAAAATGCACATGGAGAAGCGTCGATGACATCAGTAAACCAGCTCTGGCGCCGGGCGAAACTGCCTCTGGCTGTCAGTCTTGCCTCTACGCTCGCCGGGCCAGCATTCGGCGTCAGTTTCAACGTTGGTGAAATCGAAGGTCAGTTCGATTCATCCCTGTCGGTCGGTGCCAGTTGGTCTACCGAAAGTGCCAACAAGAACCTCATCGGTGTCAACAACGGCGGCCGAGGCCTGTCCCAAACCTCCGATGACGGTCACCTGAACTTCAAGAGCGGTGAAACCTTCTCGAAGATCTTCAAAGGCATTCACGACCTTGAATTGAAATACGGCGACACCGGCATCTTCGTCCGTGGCAAATACTGGTATGACTTCGAGCTGAAAGACGAAAGCCGTGAGTTCAAGGACATCAGCGACGACAACCGCAAAGAGGGCGCCAAGTCGTCCGGCGGCCAGATCCTCGACGCCTTCGTTTACCACAACTACGCCATCGCCGATCAGCCGGGCTCCGTGCGTCTTGGCAAGCAGGTGGTGAGCTGGGGTGAAAGTACCTTCATCGGCGGCGGCATCAACTCGATCAACCCGATCGATGTGTCCGCGTTCCGTCGTCCGGGTGCCGAGATCAAGGAAGGCCTGATCCCGGTCAACATGTTCTATGTGTCCCAAAGCCTGACCGAAAACCTCTCGACCGAGGCTTTCTATCAGATCGAATGGGACCAGACCGTTGCCGACAACTGCGGCACATTCTTCTCGCAACCCGACGTGATCTCCGATGGTTGCGACAACAACCTGGCAGTACTTCGGACCAAAAACGGGCTGAACAGCGCACTGGCAGGAGCTGGGTTGCCAGCGAGCCTGCGCAATGCCGCCATCAACACGCTTGCCGCACGAGGCGTGTCCTGGGGTGATCCGGACGAAGGCGTGATCGTTCGTCGCGGCCCGGATCGCGATGCCCGCGACAGCGGTCAGTTCGGCGTGTCGTTCAAGTACATGTTCGATCCGCTGGACACCGAGTTCGGTGCTTATTTCATGAACTACCACAGCCGTGCGCCGATCTTCAGCGGACATGGTGCGCCGGCAAGT
This sequence comes from Pseudomonas sp. C32, assembly GCF_030417915.1. Taxonomy (NCBI): domain Bacteria; kingdom Pseudomonadati; phylum Pseudomonadota; class Gammaproteobacteria; order Pseudomonadales; family Pseudomonadaceae; genus Pseudomonas; species Pseudomonas sp. C32. The sequence continues at coordinate 62,188 of NZ_JAUHUK010000011.1, forward strand.
GCTTACAGCCCGGCGGGTCTGGTGGGCGCGTTGAGAGGGGCAGGTATTCCGGCCAATGTCGCGGCAGGTCTGGCCCCGACGTTGCTGCCATTGCAAGTGGCGGGCAACTCCAGCTACTACGTCGAATACCCTGAAGACATTCGCCTGTATGGCCTGAGTTTCTCTACCACGTTGCCTACCGGTACCGCGTGGAGTGGCGAGCTCAGCTACCGTCCGAATGCTCCGGTTCAACTCAACACCACCGACATTCTCTTCTCCGGTCTGACTCCGCTTAACCCTAGCGTTTCCGTGCTCTCGGGTACACCAGGTCAGGATCAGCAAGGTTATCGCCGCAAGGAAGTGACCCAGCTCCAGACGACGCTTACCCACTTTTTCGATCAGGTGATGGGTGCCGAGCGACTGACCCTGGTTGGTGAGGTTGGCTGGACCCACGTCGGTGGCCTGGAAGACAGCTCCGAAGCGCGTTACGGCCGTGACCCGAGCTACGGCCCTGGCCCGTTGCCGAACAACCAGTGTGTCACGTTGAACACCGGCACCCTGGCGGGTGGGGCGCAAAACAACGTCAGTCGCTACTGCGAAAACGACGGGTTTACGACCGCTAACTCCTGGGGCTACCGCGGCCGCGCCATCTGGGAATACAACGACGTGTTCGCCGGTGTGAACCTCAAGCCGAACGTGGCCTGGTCCCATGACGTCGAAGGTTACTCCCCAGGCCCAGGTGCCAACTTCGAGGAAGGTCGCAAAGCGGTCAGCCTGGGCGTCGATGCCGAGTACCAGAACACCTACACCGCGAGCCTGGCGTACACCAACTTCTTCGATGGCAAGTACACCACTGTGGATGATCGCGACTTCGTTGCGCTCAGCCTCGGCGTGAACTTCTAAGCACTGTATTTTCAGGACGAACGCACATATGAAAATGACCAAGAGTCTGTTCCACGCCGGTGTCCTCGGGTTTTCTCTGCTCGCGACCAGCGTCATGGCGGCGGTCCCTGCGGCCGAGGCGGACAAGCTGGGCAAAAGCCTGACCCCGATGGGTGCCGAAATGTCGGGCAACGCCGACGGCTCGATCCCGGCCTGGAAACCGTTGCCGAAGAACGCCGGCACTGTCGACAGCAAGGGCTTCCTGTCCAACCCTTACGCCAGTGAAAAACCGCTGTTCACCATCACGGCGCAGAACGTCGACCAATACAAGGAAAAGCTTGCCCCGGGCCAGTACGCGATGTTCAAGCGCTACCCGGAAACCTTCAAGATGCCGGTCTACACCTCGCATCGCGGTGCCACCGTGCCGGATGACGTGTTCGCGGCGATCAAGAAGAATGCCACCAACACCAAGCTGGTGTCCGGCGGCAACGGTTTGGAAAACTTCGAAACTGCCGTTCCATTCCCGATCCCGAAAACCGGTGTTGAAGTCATCTGGAACCATATCACCCGCTATCGCGGTGGTAGCGTGACCCGTCTGGTAACCCAGGCGACGCCACAGCCGAACGGCTCGTTCAGCCTGGTGTACTTCCAGGATCAGTTCGTGTTCCGCGACAAAATGAAGGATTACGATCCGGCGAACCCGGGCAACATCCTGTTTTACTTCAAGCAGAAAGTGACTGCCCCGGCACGTCTGGCCGGTGGTGTGCTGCTGGTGCACGAGACCCTCGACCAAGTGAAGGAACCACGTTCGGCGTGGGTCTACAACGCCGGTCAGCGCCGTGTGCGTCGTGCGCCACAAGTGTCCTATGACGGCCCGGGTACCGCTGCCGACGGCCTGCGTACCTCCGATAACCTGGACATGTTCAACGGTGCACCGGATCGTTACGACTGGAAGCTCGAAGGCAAGAAAGAGATGTACATCGCCTCCGACGCCTACAAACTCGACGATCCGAAGCTCAAGTACGCCGACATCATCAAGGCCGGTCACATCAACCAGGACCTGGCTCGTTACGAGCTGCGCCGGGTCTGGCATGTGGTTGCAACCCTGAAGGAAGGTCAGCGTCACATCTACGCCAAGCGTGACTTCTACATCGACGAAGACACCTGGCAAGCAGCGGTCATCGACCATTACGACGGTCGTGGTCAACTGTGGCGCGTCGCCGAGGCTCATGCCGAGAACTACTACGACAAGCAAGTGCCGTGGTACGCCCTCGAAGCGCTGTACGACCTGCAATCGGGCCGTTACCTGGCGCTGGGCATGAAAAACGAAGAGAAGTCCGCGTATGACTTCGGCTTCACGGCGACCACCAGCGACTTCACTCCGGCCGCCTTGCGCCAGGAAGGTGTTCGCTAAGGTGAGCTGAGCAGAGGCCGCATCCTCTCTAGAGAAACGCCCCGACTGGTTCGGGGCGTTTTTTTTTGTTCGTAGACTTTTTGTAGCCATTTGTAGCAATTACCTTCATTCCCTAGCCGATTACGGCTAGTCTGCGGACATCTGCACGCCGCCACCCGCAATTCAAACAAGAGCCGGCTATGACTGATTTGTCTACACCCAAAGGTTCTGCAACTGCTGCTGTCGCGACACTGGACGGGCGATTCTTTCGTCCGCCATTGCCCGACGGTCATGTCCTGCGACCGCGTTTGTGCGAGCGACTGAGCGCCGGTCTTGAAGGACGGTTATTGCTCGTCAGTGCACCGGCGGGGTTTGGCAAAAGTTCGTTAGCGGTGGAGTTCTGTCAGGCGTTGCCGAATCACTGGCGTAGCCTCTGGTTGGGGCTGAGCCCTCGGGACAGTGATCCCGGTCGATTTCTCGAGCGTTTGCTGGAAGGTCTGCAGGACTATTTTCCGCAGCTTGGTCGGCAGTCTCTCGGACTGCTGAAAATGCGTCAGCGCCATCAGCCGTTTGCCTTCGAAGAGTGGCTGGACGGCTTGCTCGACGAGTTGGCCGAGCACCTGTCTACGGCTTCGCCGCTGCTGCTGGTGCTGGATGATTATCATCTGGCCCAAGGCCCGGTTCTGGATCGTTGCCTGCAATTTTTCCTCAATCACCTTCCCGACGGCTTACTGGTGATGGTCACCAGTCGCCAGCGCCCGGACTGGCATCTGGCGCGGCTGCGGCTGTCACGCCAACTGCTTGAGTTACATGAACAAGACTTGCGTCTGACTCGCGATGAAGCCTTGAGCCTGCTTGCTCGCCACAGCACGTCCCTGCGTGGCGAAGCGCTGGAAAGCCTGATCCAGCGCAGCGAGGGCTGGGTTGCGGGATTGCGTTTCTGGTTGCTGGCCGCGACAGAGGCGGGCACCGAGGGCGCATTGCCTCAATCGCTGCACGGTGGGGAAGGGCTGATCCGCGATTACCTGCTCGAAGAAGTCATCGATTGCCTGCCCGCCGAAGTGCAATCGTTCCTCTACGATACGGCGCCCCAGGAGCGCTTTTGCAGCGAACTGTGCGACGCCGTTCGCGATGCCCATGACAGCGCGGAGATCCTGCGCTTTCTGCTGGCCCATCAGGTGTTTTTGGTACCGCTCGACGAGCACGGGCACTGGTATCGTTATCACCATCTGTTTTCCGATCTGTTGCGCACTCGGCCCGCCGCTCAGTCGATGGTGCCGGCGGCGAGCCTGCACCTGCGTGCGTGCCGCTGGTTCAACGCCCAGGGCCTGCTCGACGAGGCGGTGGAACAGGCCTTGCGTGCCGGTCACCTGGATGTCGCGGCGAACCTGGTGCAAAACCTTTCCGAAGAGCAACTGCTGGCCGAGCAGAACGTCGGCATGTTGCTGCGCTGGAAAATGGACTTGCCCGACAGCCTGCTGATCAGCACGCCACGCTTGATCGTGCTGTACAGCTGGGCGTTGGGGATGGCTTGTCAGCTGGATGCTGCCGAGGAGCTGGCGAGTCATTTGAGTCGCTTCCTGCCGGCGCCCTCGGCCACCGCGCAGAAATCCATGCTGGCCCAGTGGCTGGCGTTGAGCGGCATCATCGCGCGTGGCCGGGGCAATCGTGAGCTCACGCTACAGTATTGCCGGGAAGCGCTGGAAAGCCTTCCGTCCAAGCGTTACGGGCAACGTCTGATGTGCCTTTCGACCTTGTCCAACCTGGCCATAGCCGATGGGGATTTGTGGCGCGCTCGAGGGCTGAACCGCGACTCGCTGGAGTTGGCGCAACGCGTCGGCAACCCTTTGTTTGAAGCATTGGCCCATTACGATCGTGCCCGGGTCCTGCAAGCACGCGGGGAGGTCTGTCGGTCACTTGAAGAAGTTCGTCAGGGGTTGCAGCGCCTGCAAGGGTTGTCCTCGCAACGACTCTATGCCGTTCGTGCCCGACTGACCTTGTACGAGGGTTTGTTACTGGCTCTGCGCCTGCAACCCCAAGCGGCGCGGGTACGATTGCAGGCTGGCTTGAGTGAAGCCCGCGCCTGCCGCGATATCAGCGTATTGATCGGTCATTGCGTGATTGCCAGGCTCGACGGCAGCAGTGGCGAATTCGCCAAAGCCTTTGCCGAGCTCGCCGAAGCCGAACGTTTGATGCACATCTGGGATGTGCCGCCGATCTACTATCTGGCAATGATCACGCTGGTCAAATGTGAGCTTTGGCTGGCGCAGGGACGTACCGACCTGGCCGAAGCCTGGCTGGCGCGACTGGGGCAGACTTACAACGGCGAACACGCCGCGGCACCGCCGGAGTTTCACCCGCAACTGCCGCTGCACATTGAATTGCAACAAGCGTTGCTCGAGTCCATTCAGGGCCAGCCGATGCTGGCCGAGGGGCGTTTGAACACGCTGATCGAGCATGGTCAGCAATCAGGGCGACAGATGCTCAGTGCCATGGCGCTGACTCAAAAAATCACGTTGTTGCTGGGGAATGGGCGCGAGCCGGAAGCACGCAAGGCACTGGTGCAAGCACTGGACGCTGCCGGTGGCGGTGTTTTGCAATCGTTCGAAGGCTTGTTGGCCGAGCATCCGGACTGGTTGCGCGCGCAGCTTCAACTCAACCCGTCGACGCCCGTTTCACAGAGCCTTATCGAAAAGTTGCCGGCCTCGGTGGCTCGCTCCGATCTGGAGCCCTGTGCGGCGGCGGAACAACTCAGTGCACGGGAACTGGCCGTCCTGCGATTGATCGCCCAAGGCTGTTCGAACCAGGAAATCAGCGACCAGTTGTTCATTTCCCTGCACACGGTCAAGACGCATGCCAGCCATATCAACAGCAAACTCGGGGTTGAGCGACGTACACAAGCGGTGGCGCGGGCCAAGGCGTTGGGGATGCTGGGTTAAGAAGTTTTCACGTTACACATCCGGGTAAATGCTTCGATCCACAATTGTGCGAAAATCCCCCGTCCCCGTTTATCGAGCAGGCTCCGATGTCACAGCACCCCACCTTGATCCGCGAAACCTTCCCCGTCGGCCCGTTGCAGTGCAACTGCACGATCATCGGTGATCCGGTAACGAAAAAGGCGATAGTTGTCGATCCGGGTGGCAATCATGAGCTGATCCTGGCGCGGCTCGACGCCCTGGGTCTGAAAGTGGTCAGTATCATCCACACCCATGCGCACCTGGACCATTTCCTGGCTTCCGGCCAGTTGAAAGAAAAAACCGGCGCGACGCTGCATTTGCACAAAGAAGACCAGTTCCTTTGGGACAATCTTGAAATGCAGTGCCAGATGTTCGGTGTGCCTTACACTCCGGTGCCATCGCCGGATCGCTGGCTGGCCGATGATGAAGCGTTGGACTGCGGCTGCGGTGTCGCACTGCACACGCCGGGTCATACGCCGGGGTCCATGAGTTTCTGGTTTGCAGACGCCAAGCTGCTGATTGCCGGTGACACGCTGTTTCGTCGCGGTGTCGGGCGCACGGATTTATGGGGGGGCGATCAGGCGACCATTGTGCGTTCGATCAAGCAGCGGCTGTACACACTCGATGAAGACGCAACGGTGGTAACCGGGCATGGTCCGGATACCCGACTGGGCGATGAAATGCGCGAAAATCCTTTTGTGCGAGCCTGATTTGCCGTTGTGAAAGCAAGGCGGAATTTTTATCCACATTAATGATCCAACGCCCGCAAAGGCCGATGCCTTGGCCCGTTGCGCCACAGAATGCAAAACGTAGGAGCTTTACATGTTCACCACTCGTCGTTTGATGATTGTCGCTACTGCCGTGGCCGTACTGTCCGGCTGTGCTTCGCCCAACCCTTATGACGGTCAGCCGCAGGGCCAGACGGATACCGGCTCCCAAGGCATGAGCAAAACCGCCAAATACGGTGGTCTCGGTGCGTTGGCCGGTGCTCTGGCCGGTGCCGCCATCAACCACGATAACCGTGGCAAGGGCGCGTTGATCGGTGCCGCAGTTGTCGGTGCTTCCGCTGCCGGTTATGGCTACTACGCCGATCAGCAAGAGAAAAAACTGCGCGCCAGCATGGCCAACACCGGTGTTGAAGTGCAGCGCCAGGGCGACCAGATCAAACTGATCATGCCGGGCAACATTACGTTCGCCACCGACTCGGCGAACATCGCACCAAGCTTCTATCAGCCACTGAACAACCTGGCTGGCTCCCTCAAAGAGTTCAACCAGAACCAGATCGAAATCGTTGGCTACACCGACAGCACCGGCAGCCGCCAGCACAACATGGACCTGTCCCAGCGTCGCGCCCAGAGCGTAGCGACCTACCTGACGTCGCAAGGTGTCAGCGGTACCAACCTGAGCGCCCGTGGCGCCGGCCCGGATAATCCGGTAGCCAGCAACGGTGACACCAACGGCCGTGCACAGAACCGCCGTGTCGAGGTCAACCTCAAGGCGATTCCTGGTCAGCAGTATGGTGCTCAGCAGTAAGCACTTTTCAGGCTTAACGCAGTAAACCTGTGGGCGAGCCTGCTCGCGAAGCGGTATGTCAGTCAGCAACACAGTCGACTGGTACAACCTCTTCGCGAGCAGGTTCGCTCCCACATTGCGTTTCTAGTTGGCTTCTTTTACCGCACTGAGAAACGCGCGGGTACGTTCCTGCTGTGGATGTTCGAAGATCTGCGCCGGTGATCCCTGCTCGTGAATCTGCCCCTTGTAGAAGAAACACACGCGATCGGCGAACTCCCGGGCAAATCCCATCTGGTGCGTGACCATCAGCATGGTCAGGTTATGTTCGGCACCTAGCTTGCGGATAACGTTGAGCACTTCGCCGCACAGCTCCGGATCGAGTGCCGAGGTCACTTCGTCAAAAAGCATGACTTTGGGACGCATGGCCAACGCGCGGGCTATGGCCACCCGTTGTTGCTGTCCACCGGACAGCTGCGAAGGGTAGTGCCCCAGTTTGTTGCCCAGGCCCACCAGCTCCAGCAAATCCGCTGCTCGTTCGCGTGCTTCGGCGGGTTTCATGCCCAGCACCTGCACTGGCGCTTCAATGACGTTTTGTAAGGCCGTCATGTGCGGAAACAGGTTGAAGCTCTGGAACACCATGCCGATCTTGCCGCGAACGCGACGGATATGCCGGTCGTTTGCAGGCACCAGCACGCCGTTGCGATTGGGCATATGGGTCAACAAGTCGTCCTCGATGCGGATCAATCCGTCATCAATCCCCTCAAGCGTCATCAACACCCGCAACAGCGTGGATTTTCCCGAGCCGCTTGGGCCGATGATCGCTACTTTTTCTCCCGACGTGACATCCAGGTTCAAGTGGTCGAGCACCGTGAAATTGCCGTAGCTCTTAGTGACGTCCTGGAAGCTGACAATCGGCTTGACCGGTTTCGATTCAGGCATGGCACAGGCCTCTTGCGGGTGCAGTGATGTCAGGGTGCCGTGTCGGGAAAGGTCGTCGGAGGTCGAGATAGGAGAAGTCATTAGCGTAGCTCCAGGCGCAGTTCAAGGCGCCGTACCAGATAAGCCAAAGCGATGCTCAGGGCGAGGAAAAACAGACCGACCATGGTGATCGGCTCCAGGTAGCGGAAGTTCTCGGAACCAATGTTCTTGGCTTGCTGCATGATCTCGACCACGGTAATGGCCGACAGCACCGGCGTGTCCTTGAGCATGGCCACCAGGTAATTGCCCAGCGGCGGCAGGATCGGCCGAAGGGCCTGGGGGAGGATGATGTTGCGGTACGCGCTATAAGGCGCGATGTTCAACGCCGTAACGGCCTCCCACTGCGCCCGCGGCACGGCGTCGAGGCCACCGCGATACACCTCGGCGATGTAGCAGGCGTAATGCACACCAATGCCGATCACCCCCACCTGCATGGCTGTCATGCTCACGCCGTAATTGGGCAGCACGTAATAGAGGAAATACACCTGGATCAACAACGGCGTGCTGCGGATGAATTCGATCACCCCGGCGGTTGGCCACGATAACCAGAACAGGCGACTGCGTCGGCCGATGGCCAGAAACAACCCCAGTACAATGGCGATCAGGAAACCGAGCAGGGTAATGCCCACGGTGTTCAGCGATGCCCGCAGCAAATCGGGCAGGATCTGCCAGGCATATGTCCAGTCGAACAGGGTCATGACAGACCTCCACGCATCCGGCCGCGAGCCAAACGTCGCTCAACGCTGCGCATGCCGAGGTTGATCGCTTGAGCCAGAACGAAGTACATCACCAGAGCCAGGCTGAAGATTTCCAGGGTCTGGAAAGTGGCCTGGTCCAGTTGTCGGGCCCGGAAGCTGAGGTCCGACAGGGTGATCAGCGAGACCAGCGACGTATTTTTCAGCAACTCGATCAGCAGGTTGGTGCCCGGTGGAATGGCCGCCAGCAACGCCTGGGGCAAAATGATTCGCCGAAGGCGCTTGTAGCCGCTGAAGTTCAATGCAGTCGCCGCTTCGTACTGACCTTTGGCAACGGAGCTGATCGCACCGCGCATCACCTCCGCGCCGTAAGCACCGATGTGTAAGCCAAGGCCGACAATGGCCACGCTGTAGGGGCTCAGTTCGAGATTGAACGGTGGCAGCGGCAACACGAAAAACAACCAGAACAATTGCACCAGCAACGACGTGCCGCGGAACACTTCAATGTAGGCGACCGAGAACCAGCTCAGCGGCCGCCACGGCGACATGCGCCCCAGCGCCGCCAGAATGGCCGCGACAATCGCCAGGATCGAGCCCAAGAAGGTCACCTGGAGCGTGACCCAGGCGCCTTGTATCAAAAGCGGAAGTAACTCACCCATTGTTCACACCTGCGTGGTTCAACATCCGGAGTCAGCAGGGAAATAGGCATCGCGCCAGGGCGCCATGCCCGTTTCGACTATTGAGCGCAGAGCTCGGCAGCCGTTTTGCTTGTCACGTTGGATTTGTCGAAGCCGAAAGGGGCAACCGTCTTGAGATGTTCTTCGGAACCCAGCCACTTTTTCAGTTCGGCGTTGACCGCATCACGCAGGTCCTTGTCTTCCGGGCGGAAGGCGAGGGCGCCATAACCTGTGTGCGAGGGGTCATCCTTGAACTCGGTGACCGCTTCGACCTTGTCGCCGCCTTTGCTGGCCAGGCCTTTCATGGTCAGCTGGGTGCCGACGGCCGCATCGGCACGCCCGGCGCGCACGGCTTGCAACTGCGCGGTGGTGTCCGGTACCTGGAGGATCTGCGCGTCCTTCACGCCAGAATCCCGCGCGTATTTCAGGTTGACCGTGCCGGCCATGATCGCCAGTTTCACATCCGGGTTTTTGGCGATGTCTTCATAGCTGTGCAGATTTTTCGGGTTGCCTTTGGCTGTCAGGAGTGCGTCGGGCAACTGGTATTGCGGATCGGTGAAGATGACCTGCTTGCAGCGCTCGGGCGTGATGTACATGCCTGCGGCAATCACGTCGAAACGTCCGGCGCGCAGGCCGGGGATCAACGAGCCCCATTCGGTCAGTACGCCGTCGACTGTCTTGATGCCCATTTTTTCAAAGATGACCTTGGCGATTTCCGGTGATTCACCGGTGACTCTGCCGTCGGTTTCAGTGAAGGCGAACGGGGTTTCGTTTGCATAACCAATGCGGATGCTGCTGTTCTTCGTGATGGTTTCCAGCGTCGTGGCGTAGGCGCTGGTGGCCAGGCCGAATATCGCGCAAGCGACGAACAGGTGGCGCAAGACATGGGGAGTGCGGGGAATGGAATTGCTCATCGATAAAATCTCCTGTTTCTTGTGGATCCGTCTTTGACGGTTCTGTGGTAGGAGGCAGTGTGACAAGAGCAAAGCGTACGAGGGCTGGTCCACCTGTTGAGCCGAAGCGTGGGGAGACAGTTCCGGTACAGATCGATTGGTTGTTGTTGGTGGCTGGTTCGGCAGCCTGGGCATCGACCTTGTACCGAGCATACAAAAGCACTGTGCAGGATTGCATTGCACTAGGACAATTGCTTTGCGTGGATTCTCGCGGGATGCTGTGGCCACTGGCATGCACGCGGGTCGAACGCCGATGGACAAGTGGAAAGCAGCACTGGAAATCGCCCGTAGTGGCGAGTCGAAATACAAGATCCTCGTTCAGTCGATTGCCGACGATATCGAGCAGGGCGTGCTGGCCAATGATCAGCGGCTGCCGCCGCAACGTAATGTCGCCGATGCCATGGGCATCAGTGTGCAAACCGTCACTAATGCCTACAAGGAACTCGAGCGCCAGGGCCTGGTGAGGTGCGAGGTGGGGCGCGGCAGTTTTGTCTCGCGGCGCATGAGCGACCGGGTTGCCACGTATATTCTCGACAGCCCCGAACGAGCGCTGGTGGATTTTTCCATCACGCGGATCATGCACACCCGTGAGCATGACCAGTTCTGGCGCGAAACCTGTCGCGAACTCAGCACCGAAGAGGATCAGCCCTGGATTCACGCGTTTCGCCCGATTGCCGGTTTCGAGTCGCACCGTGAAGCGGCGATGCACTGGATCGCGCGGCAAGGCCTGCGGGTCGAGCGCGACGACATTCTGATCACCAACGGCGCTGCCCACGCCATTTTTCTGGCCTTGGCATCCCTTGCCGGCCCGGATGATGTAGTGCTTTGCGAAGGGTTGACCGACCACGGTGTGATCGGCAATTCCCAGGTGCTCGGGTTTACCCTCAAGGGTCTGGAGATGGACCGACATGGCATCGACCCCGAGCATTTCGAGGACATGTGCAGCAACGAGCGCATCACCGCTCTGGTCTGTACGCCAAACCTGAACAACCCGACCACCAGCCTGATGCCGGACAGCCGTCGACGGGAAATTGCCGAGATCGCTCGGCGGTTTGGCGTGCACATTATCGAAGACGATGTATATGGCCCTCTGCTGGACGAGCGCCGGGCACCACCGATCAGCCACTATTTGCCGGAACTGTCGTTTTATTGCACCAGCATGACCAAGTCGGTGCTCACGGGTTTGCGCGTCGGATATCTGGTGATGCCAAAGCGGCTGGCATTGCGCACCGAAAGTATTTTGCGGGTCAATAGCTGGATGGCAACGCCTATGGTCGCGGAGATCGCCACGCGCTGGATTCGCGACGGGCGCGCCGACACCCTGGTGGACCTGCAACGCAAACTCCTGTCCGGTCGGCAAGCAATGGTCAGCGAGTACCTGGACGAGTACCTGCTTGGCCAGCATCCCTATGCATTGAATGCCTGGATCGGCATTCCCCCTCATTGGGAAGTCGACAGCCTGGTGCGGGCGCTGCGCCACAAGCACATTGCGGTCACTTCGCCCGACCCGTTCACGGTGCGTGGCACGCCCAGGCCCCGGGCAGTCCGGGTGTGTGTCGGTGCCGAATGCAGCGACGACGAAATGCGCGATGCGCTGATGGGCATGCGCGAAATCTTCGGTCAGTACCCGCAGATCCATGATTTTTGAGCGGGCAACCGGTGCCAAAAAGTTTGTCGACTAAATTGCCCTAGTACATTCATCACGACAATCCAGCCCTCTTAGACTGCGCCCAACACCTCACTTGGGACGCGGTCATGTCAGTGCTGCTAAACGATATCTACCTCGCCCGCCAACGTATTCAATCGCTGGTCCGGTGCACGCCCATGGAACATTCGCCCAGCCTGTCCCGGCGGTTGGGCGTGCCGGTGTACCTCAAGCTCGAATCCCAGCAAATCACCGGCAGCTTCAAGTTGCGTGGCGCGAGCAATGCCGTGGCCCAACTCAATGCCGAGCAAAAGGCGTGTGGCGTGGTCGCCGCGTCGACGGGCAATCATGGGCGGGCACTGGCCTATGCCGCATCGCAGCAAGGTGTGAAGGCGACGATTTGTCTATCGCATCTGGTGCCGGGAAATAAAGTTCAGGCCATTCGTGATCTCGGTGCGCAAGTGCGCATCGTCGGCCAGTCCCAGGACGATGCCCAGTGCGAAGCCGAGCGTATTGCCCGCGAGCAGGGCGCCACTCTGCTACCTCCATTCGATCACCCTGCCGTCATCGCCGGCCAGGGCACACTGGGGCTGGAGATCCTTGAACAACTGCCGGATGTCGCTCAAGTACTGGTGCCGTTGTCCGGCGGTGGTCTGTTTGCCGGCGTGGCACTGGCCCTCAAAAGCGCCAACCCGCAGATCGTTACGCATGGCATCAGCATGCAGCGCGGCGCGGCCATGCACGCCAGCCTGTCCGCCGGACATCCCGTGGAAGTCGAGGAACTGCCGACCCTCGCCGACTCCCTCGGCGGCGGCATCGGCCTGGACAACCGTTACACCTTCAACATGACCCGCGACACCTGCGACCACCTGCATCTGCTCAGCGAAGCTTCCATCGCCCATGCCTTGCGCCATGCCTATCGCGAAGAGCGCCTGGTACTCGAAGGCGCGGCGGCGGTGGGAATTGGCGCTGTGCTTGATGGTTTGATCGAACCGCGTGGGCCGATCGTGGTGGTGGTCAGCGGTCGCAATGTCGACGTCGACCAGCATCTGCGTGTGCTGGCCGGCGCGGATGCGTGAACTCAATCAAAAATCAGACTGGAGTGCAGCGTTGATGAGTGAAATCACCCTGTTGAGCGAAGCGGATCTGCGAGCCTGCGTGGCCCTTGATCTGCCGAGTATCGAAGCCATCGAGCAAGCCTTCCTGCTGCTGGCCACCGCCGCCGTGGACATGCCGCCGATCCTGCGCCTGGACATCCCCGAGCATAACGGCGAAGTGGACGTGAAGACGGCGTATCTACCCGGACTGGAGCGCTTCGCAATCAAGGTCAGTCCGGGATTTTTCGACAACCCGAAACTCGGTCTGCCGAGCCTCAACGGCATGATGATGCTGCTGTCAGCACGCACCGGTTTGCTCGATGCCTTGTTGCTGGATAACGGCTACCTGACAGCCGTGCGCACGGCGGCGGCGGGCGCCGTGGCCGCACGTGCATTGTCGCGGTCCGACAGTCGCAGCGTGGCGCTGATCGGGGCCGGCGAGCAGGCGGCGTTGCAACTTCAGGCTTTGCGGCTGGTACGGCCGATCGAGAGCGTGCGGGTTTGGGCTCGCGACTACGCCAAGGCCGAAGCCTTCAGTGTCGATCTGGCGCGTGACAGCGGGCTGGCGGTCAGGCTGTGCGCAAGTATCGACGAGGCCATGGATGGCGTGGACATCGCCATCACTTGCACGCCGAGCCGCGAGCCCTTGATTGACGTGCGGCATTTGCAGCCTGGCCTGCACATCACGGCCATGGGTTCAGATGCCGAGCACAAAAACGAAATTGCCCCCAAAGCCCTGGCTCAGGTCGATTGCTACGTGGCGGATCGCTTGAGCCAGACCCGCATTCTCGGCGAGTTGCATCACGCCCTGGAAGCTGGCGTCCTCAGCGACGAGTCCGACTTCGCAGAGTTGGGGCAGGTGCTGGCCGGGCAGTGTCCCGGTCGCACAAATGAAACACAAATCACTTTGTGCGACCTCACCGGCACCGGTGCTCAGGACACGGCCATGGCCAACCTGGCATTCGAGCGCGCGCGTTCGGCAGGCAAGGGATTCCAGTTCGGCAGTTAACCGGTTTTTTCATCCGCGTGTCATTTATCAGAGGGCAGGTGCATGTCTCAGATAGTCGTCAATCTCCCGTTCGAACGGGGGGAATATGCCCAGCGTCTGGCCAAGGTTCGAGCGGCCATGCAGGCGCAGGGCATCGAGTTGTTGCTGGTCACCGATCCGTCGAACATGGCCTGGCTGACCGGCTACGACGGTTGGTCGTTTTATGTCCATCAGTGCGTGCTGCTGGCGCTCGACGGCGAGCCCGTGTGGTTCGGTCGCGGGCAGGATGCCAATGGCGCCAGGCGCACGGTGTTCATGCGGCAGGAGAACATCGTTGGTTATCCGGACATCTACGTGCAGTCCCGGGAACGTCACCCGATGGATTACCTGTCGCGGGAAGTCATCAGCGCCCGTGGTTGGGACGCGCTGACCATCGGTGTGGAGATGGACAACTATTACTTCAGCGCTGCGGCTTACCTGTCGCTGAAAAAACACTTGCCGAGTGCCACGTTGGTGGATGCGGTCGGCCTGGTGAACTGGCAACGGGCGATCAAGTCGCCGCAGGAAATCGCCTACATGCGCATCGCCGCTCGCATCGTTGAAAACATGCACGGGCGGATCCTCGAACGGATCGAGCCGGGCATGCGCAAGAATGAATTGGTGGCCGAGATCTACAGCAGCGGCATCCTCGGCGCCGACGGCCATGGCGGTGATTACCCGGCCATCGTGCCTCTGTTGCCGACCGGTGCCGATGCCAGCGCGCCGCACCTGACCTGGGACGATACGCCGTTCGAAAAGGGCGCCGGCACCTTCTTTGAAATCGCCGGTTGCTACAAGCGTTACCATTGCCCGTTGTCGCGCACCATTTACCTGGGCAAGCCGCCGCAGCATTTTCTCGACGGTGAAAAAGCCGTGGTCGAAGGCATCGCCGCCGGGCTTGAAGCGGCCAAACCGGGCAACACCACCGGCGACATCGCGACGGCGTTTTTCAAGGTGCTGGAGAAATTCGGCATCCACAAGGACAGCCGTTGCGGCTACCCGATCGGCATCAGTTATCCACCGGATTGGGGCGAGCGCACCATGAGCCTGCGTCCCGGCGACACCAGCGTGTTGCAACCGGGCATGACCTTCCACTTCATGCCGGGCCTGTGGATGGACGACTGGGGGCTGGAGATCACCGAGAGCATTCTGATCACTGAAACCGGCGTCGAAACCTTGTGCAACGTGCCACGCCAACTGTTCGTGAAGGATTGAATCATGAGCGAATTGCCGGACAACCCAATCAGCGCCACGGTGGATTTCGCCCGTGAAGGCGTGCAGCACGGTTTTCTCAAACTGCCGTATTCCCGGGACGACTCGGCCTGGGGGGCGGTGATGATTCCGGTCACGGTGATTCAACGCGGTGAGGGGCGGACCGCGCTGCTCACCGGTGGCAACCATGGCGACGAATACGAAGGGCCGGTAGCACTGAGCAAACTGGCGCAAAGCCTGTCGGCCAAAGACGTGAGCGGGCGATTGATTATCGTGCCGTTCATGAACACCCCGGCGTTCCATGCCGGGCGACGTACGTCACCGATCGACAAGGGCAATCTCAACCGCAGTTTTCCCGGCAAGCCGGACGGTACGGTGACCGAGAAAATCGCCGACTACTTCACGCGTACCTTGCTGCCATTGGCCGATATCGTGCTGGACATTCACTCCGGCGGACGCACCCTGGATTTCCTGCCGTTCGCCGCTTGTCATGTGCTGCCGGATAAACAGCAGCAGGCGCAATGCGAGGCCGGGATGCGTGCCTTCAATGCACCGTACAGCATGCGCATGCTGGAACTCGATGCCGGGGCGATGTACGACACCGCCGCCGAACGCCAGGGCAAAGTCTTCGTCACCACCGAACTGGGCGGCGGCGGCTCTTCCACGGCGCGCAGCGTGGCGATTGCCGAACGCGGTGTGCGCAATTTGCTGGTGCATGCCGGGATCCTTGACGGCGAGGTGCAGCTCGCACCGTCGATCATGCTCGACATGCCCGACGGCGATTGCTTCATCGCCAGCGAGCACGACGGTCTGCTGGAAATGTGCCGTGATCTGGGGGACAACGTGGAGCAAGGTGAAGTGATTGCCCGGGTGTACGACGCTACCCGAAGCGGCGCGGCGTCGGTTGAATATCGTGCGGCGCGCAGCGGTCTGCTGGCGGCGCGGCATTTTCCGGGACTGGTGCGCTGTGGCGATACCATTGCGGTAATCGCGGATGTATTGAACTAACCCAAAACCCCATGTGGGAGCGAGCCTGCTCGCGATAGCGCCAGCTCATCCAATAAAGACGTGACTGACATGCCGCCATCGCGAGCAAGCTCGCTCCTACAGGGTTTCTCATCCATTCAGGAGATTCTCGGCCCATGCACAAACTCGATCGCTATGACCTGAAAATCCTGCGAATCCTCGCTGAAGACGGGCGTATCACCAAATCGAGCCTGGCTGAGGCGATCAACCTGTCGGTAACGCCTGCGTGGGAGCGGGTGCGCAAACTCGAAAGCCTGGGCTTGATCAAGGGCTACCGGGCGCAGATCGACTGGAACGCGGTGTTCAAAAGCCAACAGGTGCTGGTGGAAATCACCTTGGCTCGACACACCGCGCAGGACATGCGGCGTTTCGAACAGCGCATGAACGAGGCTGCGGAAGTGGCGTTCTGTTACGCCACCGGTGGTGGCGTCGATTACATGGCGATGATCCAGGCACCGGACATTGACCATTACCAGCGCTTCATCGACCAGTTGTTGCTCGACGACCTGGGCATCGAACGCTACTTCACCTACATCGTCACCAAGACCATCAAGACCGGCGGCGCGTTGCCGGCCGAAGTGGCGCAGGAGCTTTGAAAACACGCTATTCCCTGTGGGAGCGAGCCTGCTCGCGATAGCGCCCTTACATTCAACCCTGCATTGACGGGTGTCCCGCCATCGTGAGCAGTATTCACACCGCAAAAATCCCCGATTTACCCCCGCTCAATCAGAAAAAACCACCTGCCGCACCCCGTTCAAACGCCAAATCCCCGAGGTCTTGCTGCCCTAGCATGGTTCTACGCACACGGATTGGAGTGAACGCCATGACCTATAAACATCCACTGCTGTTCAAGGCCCTTTGCTACGTTGACGGCCATTGGGTCCACAGCGACAGCGGTCACAGTATCGCCGTGCATAACCCGGCCGATCAAAAACTCATCGGCCATGTGCCGATGCTCGATCAGCCGCAAATTGTCGCGGCCATCGACGCGGCCCACCGTGCGTTTACCGGCTGGCGCGAACAAAGCCTGGAGGCACGCGGGTTGATTCTGCGACGCTGGGCGGCACTGATTCTTGAGCATCAGGAAGACCTCGCGCGGATTCTCAGCCTGGAGCAGGGCAAGTCCCTGGCCGAGTCCCGCGGTGAAATCGCCTATGCGGTCAGCTTCATTCCCTGGTTCGCCGAGGAGGCGCGGCGCCTTTATGGGCAGAACATTCCCAGCCACATACCCGGTGCGCACCTGGGCACGCTCAAGGAACCGGTCGGTGTCTGTGCGCTGCTGACCCCGTGGAATTTTCCCTCGGCCATGATCACCCGCAAAGCGGCGGCCGCCTTGGCAGCCGGTTGTACCGTGGTGATCAAGCCCGCCCATGAAACACCGTACTCCGCGTTTGCCCTGGCGCAACTGGCGGAGGAAGCGGGTTTCCCGGCCGGTGTGTTCAACGTGGTGCTGGGCGAACCGCAAATGGCCATGCAAACCCTGGTGCAGGACCGTCGCGTGCGCTCGGTGAGTTTCACCGGCTCGACCCGTGTGGGTAAGTTGGTGCTGCAAGCGGCGGCTGCGGATGTAAAGAAGGTATCGCTGGAACTGGGCGGTAACGCACCGTTCATTGTCTGCGCCGATGCCGATCTCGGGCTGGCAGTAAAAGTCGCGGTCGTCGCCAAGTTCCAGACCTCCGGCCAGGATTGCTGTGCGGCCAACCGCATCATGGTCGATCGCTCGATCTACCCGGAATTTCTCAAGGGTTTTGCCTCGGCGGTGCGTGAACTGCGGGTCGGCCCGGCGATGCTCGGCGATCGGGAGCAGAGCGTCGATATCGGCCCGTTGATGCATCAGGCCGCCTTTGATGTCACCGCCGAGCGTGTGGCCGATGCCTTGCAACAGGGGGCGCACCGACTGGTGGGTGGCGAAGCGCATGCGCTTGGTGGCCTGTTCTATCAGCCCACAGTGTTGGCAGACGTCACACCGCAAATGCGCATTTACCGCGAAGAGAACTTTGCGCCGATTGCCGGAGTGATGCCGTTCGACAGCCTTGATCATGCCATTGAGATGGCCAACGACACCGAATACGGTCTGGCCGCCTACATTTGCTCCAATCGCCTGGACCTGATCTACCCGCTGATTCGTCGTCTCGACCACGCCATGGTCGCGGTCAACGGCGTCAAGTTCACCGGCCATCCGATTCCGTTCGGGGGCATGAAAGCCTCGGGGCTGGGCCGTGAAGGCGGCACCGAGGGCTTTGAAGCCTTTGTCGAAACCAAATACTTCTGCCTGCACCATCAAGGCCAGTTCTGAGGAGATCTACCATGAGCCAAGAATTCGATACCCTGTTCGAGCAAGACCGTGCGCATTTCATGCACCCTTCGACCCATGCCCATGACCACGCCAGCGGAGCACTCAAGGGACGCATCATCAAGAGCGCATCAGGCATCCGCATTCGCGACCACGAAGGCCGCGAATTCATCGACGCCTTCGCTGGCCTGTATTGCGTGAACATCGGCTATGGTCGCACCGAAGTCGCCGAGGCCATCTACAAGCAGGCCAAGGAACTGGCCTATTACCATACCTACGTGGGGCATTCGACCGAAGCGATCATCGAACTGTCGAACCGCATAATCGACTGGGCACCGCAAGGCATGAAGAAGGTCTACTACGGCCTCTCAGGTTCCGACGCCAACGAAACCCAGATCAAGCTGGTGCGCTACTACAACAACGTACTGGGTCGTCCACAGAAAAAGAAAATCATCTCCCGAGACCGCGGTTATCACGGCTCGGGCATCATGACCGGCAGCCTGACCGGCCTGCCAACCTTCCATCAACATTTCGACCTGCCGGCCGAAGGCATCAAGCACACCGTGTGCCCCCACTGGTACCGCAAGGCGCCGACTGGCATGGATGAGGCCGCGTTCGTACATTACTGCGCCGACGAACTGGAGAAAATGATCCTTGCCGAAGGCCCCGACACCGTGGCGGCGTTTATCGGCGAGCCGTTGATGGGGACGGGCGGCATCATCGTGCCGCCAGCGGGTTACTGGGCTGCAATTCAAGCCGTGCTGAATAAATACGATGTGTTGCTGATCGCCGACGAAGTGGTCTGCGCTTTTGGTCGCCTCGGCTCGAAGATGGGCAGCCAACGATACGGCATGCGTCCGGACCTGATAACCACTGCCAAAGGCCTGACCAGCGCCTATGCACCATTGTCGGCAGTGATCGTCGGTGAAAAGGTTTGGGATGTCATCGAAAAGGCCTCCGAATCCCAAGGTGCCATGGGCCATGGCTGGACCTATTCCGGACACCCGATCTGTGCCGCAGCGGCGCTGGCCAACCTCGATATTCTGGAGCGGGAAAACCTCACGGCCAATGCCGAGAAGGTTGGCGGCTATCTCAATCGTCGACTGCGTGAAACCCTGGAAGGGCATCCGCTGGTGGGCGAGGTGCGCGGCGACGGCATGCTCGCAGCGGTTGAGTTCATGGCTGATCGCGAACAACGCACACCGTTCGATGCAGCACTGAAAGTCGGCCCGAAAGTCTCGGCGGCTTGTCTTGAGCGCGGCATGATTGCCCGGGCGATGCCCCATGGCGACATTCTTGGCTTCGCGCCGCCGTTGGTCTTGACCGAGGCAGAGGCGGACCTGATTGTTGGCATCACCAAGGACGCAATTGATCAGGTGGCGGGGGAGGTTTTGGGTTAAGTCATTCGGCCGGAGTTCTTTGTGTCGTCCGTTCCGGGCCCATTGCGAGCAAGCTCTGACAGTGATCGATGTCGTACACAACATCTGTGTTCAACAAATAACCCTGTGGGAGCGGGCTTGCCCGCGAAGAGGCCCTGACAGACACCGAAAATACTGGATCAGAAATAAAAAAGCCCCCGGACAAGTGATTGTCCGGGGGCTTTTGCTTTCCTGAAACCCTATGACTTCTTCAGGCCGTAATGCTCATCGAGCATGCCCGGAGAGTTCGGGGCTTTTGGAGCGTAGTCGCGCGGTGGCTCCTGATCGCGCGGCGGCGTCAGGCGTTCACGTGGCGCTTGTGCCGCATCGGCGTGCAGGGAGGCCAGCAAGCGTTGGCGGGTCTGCTCGTCCAGGGCCAGGCGGTTGGCGCCCTCGGCGAGATGATCCTGCACTTCCTGATAGCTCTGAGTCAGTTTCTTGACCAGTGTGGCCGTGCTGTTGAAGTGGGTCACCACCTCGTTCTGATAACTGTCGAAACGTTCCTGAATATCGTCCAGCTGACGCTGCGTGCGGTTAGGCGCGGCGTTCGGCGCGAGGCGAGCGATCAGGAACCCAATGGCGACACCCACAACCAGGGCAAGAGTCGGTAACAACCAAACTAAGAGCGAGTGTTCCACGAGTCCTTCCTCTATAAACGGCTTTGCTTTACGTTAACGGCTCCAACCTGCGCTGTATACCGCGATTCACTCGCAATAGATTGGCACAGACAATTTGCTAGACGAGTCGACCTGATTCGAGGTCACGGAGTTCCTTCCTTGCTTATGCGTGAAACCCCTGTAGTGATTGATGGCCCGGTGGGGCAACTGGAAGCACTTTACCTGGATAACGAGCAGCCACGCGGCCTCGCGCTCATCTGCCATCCGAACCCGGTGCAGGGCGGCACCATGCTCAACAAAGTGGTCTCGACCCTGCAGCGCACCGCGCGCGATGCGGGTTTGATCACCTTGCGTTTCAACTACCGTGGCGTCGGCGCCAGCGAAGGCTCCCACGACATGGGCACTGGCGAAGTCGATGATGCCCAGGCGGTGGCCGATTGGTTCCGGGCCAAACATCCGGAATTGCCACTGACCCTGTTCGGTTTCTCCTTTGGCGGATTTGTTGCAGCAAGTCTCGGCGGACGTCTGGAAGCGAAGGGTGAACAGATCAAGCATCTGTTCATGGTCGCTCCGGCCGTCATGCGCCTGGGTGCTCAGGATCAACTGCCGCAGCAGGGCGAGGTGACGCTGATCCAGCCGGAAACCGACGAAGTGATCGATCCGCAGCTGGTTTACGAATGGTCCGACACGCTCGAACGCCCCCATGAGCTGCTGAAAGTGGCAGAATGCGGACACTTTTTTCATGGCAAGCTGACCGATCTCAAGGATCTGATCCTGCCGCGCCTTTCGAATTGATTGCAGTCTGACAAGCGATTACCCATGACGACCCGTACCCGCATCCTCACCGGCATCACCACCACCGGCACGCCGCACCTGGGCAACTACGCCGGCGCCATCCGCCCGGCCATCATCGCCAGCCGCGACAGTAATGCTGATTCGTTCTACTTCCTGGCCGACTACCACGCCCTGATCAAGTGCGATGACCCGCTGCGCATCCAGCGCTCGCGTCTGGAAATCGCCGCGACCTGGCTGGCCGGTGGCCTGGATGTGGATCGCGTGACGTTCTATCGCCAGTCCGACATCCCGGAAATCCCGGAGCTGACCTGGCTGCTGACGTGCGTCGCCGCCAAGGGCCTGCTTAACCGCGCCCACGCCTACAAGGCGTCGGTGGACAAAAACGTCGAGACCGGCGAAGACCCGGATGCCGGCATCACCATGGGCTTGTACAGCTACCCGGTGCTGATGGCGGCGGACATCCTGATGTTCAACGCGCACAAGGTGCCGGTCGGTCGCGACCAGATCCAGCACGTGGAAATGGCCCGCGACATCGGCCAGCGTTTCAACCATCTGTTTGGCCAGGGCAAAGAATTCTTCACCATGCCCGAGGCGTTGATCGAAGAGAGCGTCGCCACATTGCCGGGCCTGGACGGTCGCAAGATGTCGAAGAGCTACGACAACACCATTCCGTTGTTCAGCAGCGCCAAAGAGATGAAGGACGCGATTTCGCGGATCGTCACCGACTCCCGCGCCCCGGGCGAAGCCAAAGATCCGGACAATTCGCACCTGTTCACCCTGTTCCAGGCGTTTGCCTCTGCGGCGCAAGCCGACGAGTTCCGCAGCGAACTGTTACAGGGCCTGGGTTGGGGCGAGGCGAAGAGTCGCCTGTTCCAGTTGCTGGACAGCGACCTAGGCGAGTCCCGCGAGCGTTATCACCAGTTGATCGAGCGTCCGGCAGATCTGGAAGACATCCTGCAACACGGCGCGAAAAAGGCCCGTGCGGTAGCGACGCCGTTCCTCAACGAACTGCGTGAAGCGGTCGGCCTGCGCTCCTTCGTTGCCCAGACCCAAGTGGCGGCGACTACCAAAAAGAAAGCCGCGAAAACTGCACGTTTTGTCAGCTTCCGCGAAGACGACGGCAGTTTCCGTTTCCGTCTGCTGTCGGCGGATGGCGAGCAACTGCTGCTGTCGCGAAACTTTGCTGATGGTAAAACCGCGGGTCAGGTGACCAAGCAGCTGCAAGCTGGCCAGGTTCTGGACGTGCGCAGTGAAGACCTGAGCTTCAGTGTCTGGCTGGAAGGCGAGTGCGTTGCCGACAGCCCGAGCTTCGCCGACGGCACCGCTCGCGACGCAGCGATCGAAGCCTTGCGCATTGCCCTGACCCCGGTTCAGGAATAAACAACGGTTCGGCCCGACCAAGGGCTGATTGCCATTCCTCGGGGCCGTCGCTACAGTGACGGCCCGTTTTTGTTGCCTTGCTAACGAATTATGACGCCCCTAGAACGATATCAAGCTGATCTGAAACGCCCGGAATTCTTCCATGACGCCGCACAGGAAACTGCCGTGCGTCATTTGCAGCGCCTGTACGACGACCTGGTCGCGGCCGAGCAAAACAAGCCGGGCTTGCTGGGCAAGTTGTTTGGCAAGAAGGATCAAACCCCGGTCAAGGGCCTGTATTTCTGGGGCGGCGTAGGTCGCGGCAAGACTTACCTGGTGGACACCTTCTTCGAAGCGTTGCCCTTCAAGGAAAAGTCCCGGACGCACTTCCACCGCTTCATGAAGCGCGTGCACGAAGAGATGAAGACCCTCGGCGGCGAGAAAAACCCGCTGACCATCATCGCCAAGCGTTTCGCCACCGAAGCCCGGGTCATCTGCTTCGATGAATTCTTCGTCTCCGACATCACCGACGCCATGATCCTTGGCACCCTGATGGAAGAACTGTTCAAGAACGGCGTGACCCTCGTCGCGACCTCGAACATCGTGCCGGACGGCCTGTACAAGGACGGCCTGCAACGTGCGCGCTTCCTGCCGGCCATTGCGCTGATCAAGATCAATACCGAGATCGTCAACGTCGACAGCGGCGTCGACTATCGTCTGCGTCACCTGGAACAAGCCGAGCTGTTCCACTATCCACTCGACGAAGCCGCCAACGAAAGCCTGCGCAAGAGCTTCCGTGCGCTGACACCGGAATGCACGGCGGCGGTCGAAAATGACGTGCTGATGATCGAAAATCGTGAAATTCGTGCCGTGCGCACCTGCGATGACGTGGCCTGGTTCAACTTCCGTGAGCTGTGCGACGGCCCGCGCAGCCAGAACGACTACATCGAGCTGGGCAAGATCTTCCACGCCGTACTGCTCAGCGATGTCGAACAGATGAGCGTCACCACCGACGACATCGCCCGACGCTTCATCAACATGGTCGACGAGTTCTACGACCGCAACGTGAAGCTGATCATTTCCGCCGAGGTCGAGCTTAAAGACCTCTACACCGGCGGTCGCTTGAATTTCGAATTCCAGCGTACCCTCAGCCGACTGCTGGAAATGCAATCCCACGAATTCCTGGCGCGGGCGCACAAGCCGTAACAAGGTGCGGAAAGTAAAAAAGGCCTGCATATGCAGGCCTTTTTTGTGCGATCAAGTTCCCTGTGTGGTCATTCGAGATAACTGGTCACCTCATCCTGCCGCTGACAACCGATGAGCAGCCAGAGCAGGATCCTGGCTTTGCGCGGACACAGAAAGCCGGCCATATGCGCCCCCTTGCGGATCAAGTCCATCTCGCTGCCAACAAACCCATAGGATGCTTGCGCGGTGGAACCGGAGCCGGTGCGAGTCGCAATGATCACGGGGATTTTTCCGGCGATGGTCTCGATCACCGTCGTCCACTTCTCGGAAACATGACCGGCGCCAAACCCGGCGATTACCAAGCCGTCATAACCGAGCTTAAGGATGTTTTCCACAATCAGCGTGTCAGCGGACAGTGACGCTTCAAGCATGGCCACCTTGTGCAGGGTCTGTTGCGGCAAAGGCAAGACATTACGCAGAACCGGTGAGCGCAGATAGTGAACGTGACCCTCCACCAGCAGGGCTGCAGGTCCAAAGATCGGGGAGGAGAAAGCGTGTACCGCCAGCGAATCGGTTTTTCGCACGCTGCTTGCGTGATGCACCTGTCCGTTCATCACGACCTGGACGCCTCGCTGCCGGCTATTTGGGTTCAGCGCGACTCGACAAGCGTCCAGCAAATTGGCCGGTCCGTCAGCGCCAGCCTGTTGGGCTGAACGCATGGCGCCGGTCAGAATCAGGGGGACATCGTGGTCCCACAGGTAGTCGAAAAACGAAGCTGTCTCTTCGAGTGTGTCAGTGCCCTGAGTGATGACAACACCCTCGGCACCTTGCGCCACTTGATATTTCGCCCATGAAAGGACGCTCAGCAAACACTCGAAATCCAATGATGCGCTGGGCAACAGACAAAGGGTTTCCACCGTCACCTGAGCCAGTGATTTCAGTTCGGGAACCGAGGCCAGCAGGGTTTCTCCGCTGACCGTTGGAATCACCCCTTCACCGGCACTCCTGGGCTGCATGCTCACCGTCCCGCCGAGTGCCGCGATGGCCAGCTTGGGCAAGTTCATCTCATACCTCGCTTACATGGGTTTAGAAATGGCTGTACCCGGTTTTGAGCCGTAATACAGCCAGGCCGCAAAGTGCTCAGTCTGCGATCAGTGTGCCGATCAACGGGACGATCAGCAGTGTACTGATGGCCATGGAGAGAACATTGCCGATGTAACCGTGGAAATCGGCTGGCAATCGTTTAGCGATGGCGCACGCCAGAGGGGGAGCAATGATCGCCCCCAGCAGTGCACTGGAAGCGATGACTTGCCAGCTGCCGCCATAAGCCAAAATCGCTGCTGGCACCACGGAAACCATCGGGACGTACGTCGGATACCAGCCGAGCAACCGCCATTGCCGACGCCAGATCAATACCCCGATGGCTGACGTTAAAGCTTGTGCACCCATCAGATGGAGCAATAAGCCGGAACCGTAGGCCGGACTCAGTGCGTTCAGGGCATACGCCAGCAACGCGCCAAGGAGCAAGCCGAGGCTGGCCAGTTCATTGCCAAAGAACGGGGCTTCTGAAAAGTCAGCCAGGACTCGGCGCAAACTCCACACCAGTCCATAATCGGGTGCTTTGGTGATGGCCGGCTCCGGGGTAGACGCTGTGGTCAGTGGGGTTGCGGATTTCACCAGCCTCGGACAGCAGCGACAGAGCAGAAAAGCCGCGACGCTGGCGATTGCCATACCCAGCACATTGCCGATTACTGCCGGTAGCTCCAACGGGTTGCACACGTAGTTAACGATTAGCAGGCACATCGGCGTAACCAGTAATGCGCCCATGATCGCGCCGTTGATCGTGACCTTCCAGCCACCTCCGAACATAAGCACCATTGCTGCAGGCAGTGAGACAAAAGCAGCAAAGGTGGGTTGCCAGCTGTTGGCGGTGACCGTCCAGCCCCACAGCAGGTTACTCAACAGCAAGCCCAGCAATGAACTGGTCACCAGCCATGGCCATAATCCGCTGCCGTAAGAGATGGCAAAGCCTTGCCAACGCTTACCGGTTCGATTGGCCCAATAAGCCAGGTAGGCACCGGCCAATAACCCGATTGAAGCGAACTCATGTTTGTAGAAGGCCACTTCGCTGATATCACCCAGTATCCAGCGTAGCCAGGCGCCGGGGTCGGGAAGCGCTGACACCATGTCGTTGTAGCTCGGCCAATGAGCCGCCCACGCCGTTCTAAACGTGAACGACAGCCAGATAATCAGCAACGTTGTGCCAAGCATCAATACGAGGATCGGCTTGTCGAACGGTGATCCGGTCAGTCGCTGTTTTTCGTTTGAGGTTTCCATCGGCAACACCCCCAGTCAGCGCGGCAGGCAAGAGTGTTGGGTGTAACCGAGCATCTGATCATAAAGATCAGCTCGACGATCACGATGTAGATCGTTCAAGTTGTTCCAGATCGGTGCGCTGCGCGATGAGGTCAGGTCAACGTCGGCAAACAGGATTTCTTGCGCGTCAGCTGACGCCACGGAGCCAATCGGCCAGCCATTGGTGCCTGCGATCAACGAGCAGCCCAGATAGCGAGCACCTCGCTCCTCGCCGATACGGCTTGCCGCCGCAATAAACACATTGTTTACGTGTGCTGCCGTCATCGTCAGGTATGACGCCATGCACTTGCCGGCATCATCGAACAGCGGAGGTGGCGTCCACACCCAGTTGTTCAAGCTGCAAATGATGTCCGCACCTTGTTGGCTGAGGATTCGAGGTACTTCCGGAAACCAGATGTCCCAACAGATCAACAAACCAATACGGCCGATGGGCGTCTCAAACACCGGAAAACCCAGATCTCCGGGGGTAAACCAGAGTTTCTCCAGGTTCCACAAATGGGCTTTTCGGTACTTGCCGATAAACCCCTCCGGTCCCACCAGCACAGCTGTGTTGAAGAGTCGCATACCCTCGCGTTCAGCCAGGCCGGCTACGAGGTAAACCTTGTGCTCACGGGCAAAACTCATCCAGTTCTGTACGCTTGGACCGTCAGGTACCCGCTCCGCATGGTTGTAGGCATCCTGCCGTCCACTGAAGAAATAACCGGTGTTGGCGAGCTCGGGCAGCACAATGAGATTCGCTCCACCGTTTACCGCCTCGAGCGCCAACGTCAGGCTGCGACACCGATTGTCTTCACAATTCTCTGTGCCCACTTGCGGGTCAAATTGCACGACTGCGACACGAACAGGGCTTGCTGGCTGATTCATTTCCGATAACCTCTTTTTATTGTTATTCACGCTGTTTAATTGCGTGTTTATAAGAGTTGAATCGGCGAGTGGGCGTAAGTCAGCCGCTTCCGGTAAGGCTGTAGTCCTTATCCCAAGATGGGTGAGCAAGGGCTTGATTTGGTTTGATGGTGAAGCGGGGAGGGCGAGCCATCACATCGCGTGCATGGCTCTGGAGCGGGTATTTGGTCAGGGTTTGAGTTTGTAGTGCGGATAATCACTCATCGAGAAGCCGCCATTGAACGCGGCACTCGTTTTGTTGCAGATATGAATGACCGCATCGATGGCACCTCGAAAGCAAGGCTCCGTCCAGCCTGCATCGACCGAGAATGATTCTCCGGATAAATACAGGCCCGAAATGTGCGCGAAGTCCCTGTTGTACTTCATCAGGCTGACGGCATCGTAGTAGGTGCCGGGCCGATAAAGCTTTGCGCAACCCATTGCGTTTTTATCGGTTATCCAGCGTTGAACCACCGCTTGATCAAGGCCGATATAGGGCGAGATTTTTTCCTGGATGTTGGCGGAGTTCATCAGGATGCGGTCCAGCTCTTTGGCGCATTTGTTCACCAGTTCTTTATCCGTGAAGGAGGCCAGTTTGGTGGCGTCATCCTCCCATGTGTAACTCAGGAGGATGCAGTCATAGGTATAGTTTTCGTTGTAGCGATAGGTGTAGACATCATGGACAAAGCTATCCGTGACGAGCACTTGCGGGATTTTTTTGTTGTTCGAGAGGAATGATTTTTTCAGCGGAGCATAGACCTTGCAGCTGGTTTCCCAGTGGGCGGTTTTCCAGGCATTAATCGTCTCGAAGGGCAGCATCTCTTGCTTGAAGTTTTCGAGTTTGATTCGTGTCTCGATCACCCAGGACGGAAGGGTAACAATGACCGAATCAAAGTCGTCGAAGTGTTCCTGGGCTTGCTCGGGTTGGCTGTGCTTCCAGTTGTAGTAAACGCGTAGTTGCTGGTTGGTGAGCTTTTTGAGTTTGGTGACAGAGGCGTCGGTCAGCAGTCCATTGCTTCGTTCCAGGCTATGTCCGTAGACGGATTTTCCGGTTTCCTCGGTTTTCATGAATAAAAGGCATTCATCCAGCGCTGCGAGTCCGATGTACCTTGGTCTGTCGAAACCCAGCCCGGTCGAGTCGAAAACGACTTCACTGTGCAGATTGGGTGATGCCAGCGGCTCGCCATTGGCATCCACCCGACCATGGATCAATTGCAGCTGGCTGCTGAATCCGAAAATGGCAGTACGCAAGGGATAAAGGGCGCAAACATCGTAGAAGGCGCCCCAACTGCCGTCACCGATGCCGATGGCGTAGAAAATGGCCGACTCCTCGGCAGACATCCCCATTCCACCAAAGTCCCCGGGCGAACGTTCACTCCAGGCATGCAGAGTCGGCATGCTGACCAGATCGCGAAATGAAACCCCTTGGTATTTCTCAACAATGGCAGCCCACATGGCTTCCCACTTCTCGCTGGCGTACACCTCTGCGATGTGTCGAGTCATGCGATCGGCAAATGCTCTCCACTTGGCATAGACCTTTTGTAGCGCCTCCCCGGGAGGGGGAGTCAGGCCATCGGTGTTTTTCCAGATCAACATTTGCGGAGTTGGACCGTCACCCACGCGGCCCTCTCGGAGATAGATCCCGGTAGAACTGACCCATTGGCTCCCGGGGTTGGGAAAGTCTGAAAGCGCCAGGTCAAACGCCTTGGCGTAGTAGGCCATCAGCGATCTGCCCTCTGTAGGCGCTTCGCCCTCCCGGTTGAAAAAGGGCATGCGCATGGCTCCCATTTCAAAGGGGGTATGGCTCTGGGAGGAGCTAGGGCTGCCGGCGACGGTCAGGTGTCTGCCGCCAATGCGTCTGGATTGTTCGATGAGCGTAATGTTGGTGAAGCCGCAACGGTACAGCTCCCGGGCAGCCGTCAGCCCGGTGACGCCTGCGCCAATAATGCAAATTCTGTGTTGCGTATCGGTTGCCCTGGCGATGCCGTTCTCTTGTTCAACCAGTTGCCGATAATCGAAGCATAAGTCTGGCGGGTTGGGAAAACGTGCTGCCCATTTACCTTTGGTTGAGCGCTTGGTTCGAGTGACTTCCTTGGAAATCGATGAGGGGTAGTTGTAGCTTGAACCGATAGTCACTGTTGACCTTCCTTGTCAGCGCTGAGGGTGATTGCAAGGAAGAAGGTTGTACTGTTGTCGGTTCAACATCTATGAGTCGAAGCGTGTACGACTGCATTCCGTTTTCAGCTTTTTGCGTAGGAAAAAATCACAAAAAGACCTGCGATTGCAGGCCTTTTTGTGCGCCGAAGATCAACAGATCTCAGGCTTCGTCAGCGCCTGCGGGTACACACCATTCTGCAGGCGCTGCCGTAGGCTGCGATCTTTTAGGCCGCTTGCTGAAACTGTTGCCGATACTGGTTTGGTGACAGCTCCGTGTGCTGGCGGAACAGGCGCGCAAAGAAGCTCGCATCGTCGTAGCCGACTTCGTAGCTGATGGTCTTGATGCTTTTGCGGCTGGCGGACAGCAAGCCCTTGGCGGTCTCGATGCGCAGGCGTTGCAGGTAATGCAGCGGCTTGTCGCCGGTGGCGGTCTGGAAGCGGCGCATGAAGTTGCGGATGCTCATGCCGTGTTCGCGGGCGACGTCTTCGAAGCGGAATTTGTCGGCGAAGTGTTCTTCGAGCCAGTGCTGGATCTGCAGGATGATCACGTCCTGGTGCAGCTTCTGCCCACCGAACCCGATGCGTCCCGGCGAATAGCTGCGCTGGACTTCATAGAGAATGTCGCGGGCCACGGCCTGGGATACGTTGGCGCCGCAGAAACGCTCGATCAGATAAATGTACAGGTCGCATGCCGAGGTGGTGCCGCCCGCGCAATAAAGATTGTCGGCGTCGGTCAGGTGCTTGTCCTGATTGAGTTGAACCTTGGGGAACCGTTCGGCGAAGGCATCGAAGAAGCGCCAGTAGGTGGTCGCTTCCTTGCCATTGAGCAGGCCGGCCTCGGCGAGCCAGAACACACCGGTGGCTTCGCCACACAGCACCGCACCGCGCGCATGCTGCTGACGCAACCAGGGCAGGACCTGTGGATAACGTTTGCACAGCGAATCGAAGTCGTCCCAGAACGCGGGGAGGACGATGATATCGGCGTTTTCCAGCGCGCCGTCCACCGGCATCATCACATCGCTGAAGCTGTTCACCGGTTTACCGTCGGGGCTGACCAGTCGGGTTTCGAACGCTGGAGTCAGGCCATGACCCAGCTGCTTGCCGTAGCGCAGGCTGGCGAGATGGAAGAAATCTTTGGCTTGCATGAGGGTGGTAGCGAAAACCCGGTCGGTTGCCAGGATGCTGACGCGCCGCAGGGGCGTGGAGGCTTGGTTAGACATAATTCAACTTTATTCTTATAGGGGAAAGTGGTCACCAGACGGCTGGATCGTCTTATTTTTTGTCGGATGTGTCCAGTGTCCTGTATCGAGAGCGGGGCTTAGTCTCTGAGGTCTGTTTCTTCTAAAAATAAAGAAAGGTGCCGCATGATCCCTAGAACCCTGTTCAGTTCCGAGCACGAACTTTTTCGCGACAGCGTGCGCACATTCCTCGAAAAAGAAGCGGTGCCGTTCCATGGGCAATGGGAAAAACAGGGCTATATCGACCGTAAGCTCTGGAACAAGGCAGGGGAGGCGGGGATGTTGTGCTCGCATTTGCCGGAAGAGTACGGCGGGCTGGGGGCGGACTTTCTATACAGCGCAGTGGTGATTGAAGAGGTCGGTCGACTGGGTTTGACCGGCATCGGATTCTCGCTGCATTCGGACATCGTTGCTCCTTACATCCTGCATTACGGCAGCGAGGCGCTGAAACACAAATACCTGCCGAAGCTGGTATCTGGCGAGATGGTCACCGCGATTGCCATGACCGAGCCGGGTGCCGGCTCCGACCTGCAAGGGGTGAAAACCACCGCCGTGCTCGACGGCGATGAATATGTCATCAACGGCTCGAAGACCTTTATCACCAACGGTTATCTGGCGGATCTGGTGATTGTCGTTGCCAAGACCGATCCCAAGGCGGGCGCGAAAGGCACCAGCCTGTTTCTGGTCGAGGCCAACACGCCGGGCTTCGAAAAGGGCAAGCGCCTGGAAAAGGTCGGCATGAAAGCCCAGGACACCTCGGAATTGTTCTTTCAGGATGTCCGGGTGCCGAAGGAAAACCTGCTCGGCCAGGCCGGAATGGGCTTTGCCTATCTGATGCAGGAGTTGCCGCAGGAGCGGTTGACCGTGGCCATCGGCGGGCTGGCGTCAGCCGAGGCCGGTTTGCAATGGACGCTGGATTACACCCGCGACCGCAAAGCGTTCGGCAAGTCGATCGCGGACTTCCAGAACACCCGTTTCAAGCTGGCTGAGATGGCGACGGAAATCCAGATCGGCCGGGTCTTCGTCGACCGCTGTCTTGAACTGCATCTGCAAGGCAAGCTCGATGTGCCAACGGCGGCGATGGCCAAATACTGGGGCACCGATCTGCAATGCAAGGTGCTCGACGAGTGCGTGCAACTGCATGGCGGCTACGGCTTCATGTGGGAATACCCGATTGCCCGGGCGTGGGCGGATGCGCGGGTGCAACGGATTTATGCCGGGACCAATGAAATCATGAAGGAGATTATTGCGCGGTCGCTTTGATGGCCCGGTGACTGTAGGAGCCGGCTTGCTGGCGAACCTGGCGACGCGATGCGTCAGGCAAGTCGCCCTCGCTGGCAAGCCAGCTCCTACAAATGCGGGA
The DNA here is from genome assembly GCF_030417915.1 of Pseudomonas sp. C32. NCBI lineage: Bacteria > Pseudomonadati > Pseudomonadota > Gammaproteobacteria > Pseudomonadales > Pseudomonadaceae > Pseudomonas > Pseudomonas sp. C32. The sequence goes on from NZ_JAUHUK010000011.1 coordinate 93,904, forward strand.
TTATGGAGCAGGGTTCGGATGATCCTTGTGGATCGCCTCGATCCCTTCCAGCACCTCTTCCGACAGCTTCAGGTCAAAACTGGCGATGTTGCTGTCCAGTTGCTCAAGCGTGGTCGCGCCAATGATGTTGCTGGTCACGAACGGCTGCTGAGTGACGAAGGCCAACGCCATTTGCGCTGGGTCCAGGCCGTGCTTGCGGGCCAATGCCACATAGCGGCTGCACGCCGCTTCCGACTGCGGGTTGAAGTAGCGACTGAAGCGGCTATAGAGGCTCAGGCGGCCCTTCGGCGGGCGCGCGCCACCTTCGTACTTGCCCGACAGAAAGCCAAACGCCAACGGCGAATAAGCCAGCAGGCCGCACTGTTCGCGGATGGCGATTTCCGCCAGGCCGACTTCGAAGCTGCGATTGAGCAGGTTGTACGGGTTCTGGATCGACACGGCGCGTGGCCAGCCACGGGCTTCGGCCAGGGCGAGGAAGCGCATGGTGCCCCATGGCGTTTCGTTGGACAGGCCGATGTGGCGAATCTTGCCGGCCTTGACCTGCTCGTCCAGCGCTTCGAGGGTGTCCTCCAGTGGCGTCAGGTTCGCTTCGGTGACGTGTTTGTAACCCAGCTGGCCGAAGAAGTTGGTGCTGCGCTCTGGCCAGTGCAGTTGATACAGGTCGATGTAATCGGTTTGCAGGCGCTTGAGGCTGCCATCGACGGCCTCCGTGATGTGCTGTCGATTGTGTCGAAGATGCTTGTCGCGAATGTAGTCGATGGTGTTGCCGGGGCCGGCGATCTTGCTGGCCAGGATCCAGTCGGCACGATCGCCGCGGCTTTTGAAGTAATTGCCGATGTAGCGTTCGGTGTTGGCGTAGGTTTCGGCCTTGGGTGGCACCGGGTACATCTCGGCGGTATCGATGAAGTTGATCCCGGCGCTCTTGGCCCGTTCAATCTGGGCGAAGGCGTCTGCTTCGCTGTTTTGCTCGCCCCAGGTCATGGTTCCGAGGCAGAGGGCACTCACGTTCAGATTGGTTCGGCCTAGCTGGCGATATTCCATCGGGGTGCTCCTTGGGCAAAACAATCATAAAAGCAGGTTGAATTATTTTTCGCAATCTGCATAATTGCGCACCTCTTTCTGCAGTGGAAGTGATGCGCCGCCGCCGAAGAATCTTGCCGTTGAACGGACGCGCCGACCCGAGCCCCCGAAAGCGTCTGTATCCGGCTGCCTTTGACTTGTCAAAGTACGCACTATTCAGTAAGATCCGCCGTCTAATTTACAGGGCGGCCCCTGAGGCTATAAAGAATGAAAACTTTTACTGCTAAACCGGAAACAGTAAAGCGCGACTGGTTTGTCGTCGACGCTGCTGGTCAGACCCTGGGTCGTCTGGCCACCGAAATCGCGAGCCGTCTGCGTGGCAAGCACAAGCCTGAGTACACTCCTCACGTTGACACCGGCGACTACATCGTCGTTATCAATGCTGAGCAGATTCGTGTTACCGGTGCTAAAACCACTGACAAAATGTACTACTCCCACTCCGGTTTCCCGGGCGGCATCAAGTCGATCAACTTTGAAAAGCTGATCGCTAAAGCCCCTGAGCGCGTGATCGAGACCGCGGTTAAAGGCATGCTGCCTAAAAACCCACTGGGTCGCGACATGTATCGTAAGCTGAAAGTCTATGCGGGCGCTGCTCACCCTCATACTGCTCAGCAGCCCCAAGAACTGAAGTTTTAACGGAATAGTTCATTATGTCGGCGACTCAAAATTACGGCACTGGCCGTCGCAAGACCGCAACCGCACGCGTTTTCCTGCGTCCGGGTACTGGTAACATCTCCATCAACAACCGTTCGCTGGAAAATTTCTTCGGCCGTGAAACTGCCCGCATGGTAGTTCGTCAGCCGCTGGAATTGACTGAGACTGTCGAGAAGTTCGACATCTACGTCACCGTGATCGGCGGTGGTGTAAGTGGTCAAGCTGGCGCAATCCGCCACGGTATCACTCGCGCTCTGATGGATTACGACGAGACTCTGCGCGGTGCTCTGCGTAAAGCTGGCTTCGTAACCCGCGATGCTCGTGAAGTTGAACGTAAGAAAGTCGGTCTGCGTAAAGCGCGTAAGCGTCCGCAGTACTCGAAGCGTTAATTCGCTTTCACGTTCAAAAAAGAACGCCCAGTTTCCTCGCGGAGCTGGGCGTTTTTTTATGTGTGCGATTTATCAAAGAATTGCGCTGTGACAACTTGCCACATCCGCAGACGCCCTATACTACAAGGCTTGGGGGTGATGGGCTCCGGTAATTACCTTGTCAGAATTGGGGCTTTTCATTACCATTCGGCAAAATTTTTATAAGTACATAGTTTTACTTAGTAGATGCCTGATTTAACAGGCCACAAAGCTGATGGGAGAGGACTGAATGAGCAATGACGGCGTGAATACAGGCCGGCGTCGCTTCTTGGTAGCAGCCACATCCGTGGTGGGTGCTGCAGGAGCGGTGGGGGCTGCGGTCCCGTTCGTGGGGTCATGGTTTCCCAGTGCCAAGGCGAAAGCCGCAGGTGCACCGGTGAAAGTGAATGTCAGCAAAATCGAGCCAGGCCAGCAGATGATTGCTGAGTGGCGCGGTCAGCCGGTGTTCATCGTCCGCCGTACTGAGGAAATCCTGGGGAATCTGAAAAAGATCGAGGGCCAGTTGTCTGACCCGACCTCCAAGAACTCGACACAACCTACCTATGTTGATCCGGAAACACGTTCGATCAAGCCCGAGGTTCTGCTGCTGATTGGTATCTGCACGCACCTGGGTTGTTCGCCGACATTCCGTCCTGAAGTGGCACCTGCTGATCTGGGCAAAGACTGGGTGGGCGGTTATTTCTGTCCTTGCCACGGTTCCCATTACGATCTGGCTGGCCGCGTCTACAAGTCGCAACCTGCGCCTTTGAACCTGCCAGTTCCCCCGCATTCCTATGAGACCGATGACATCATTGTCGTTGGCGTCGATACGGAGAAAGCGTGATGAGCAAGTTCATGGATTGGGTTGATGCGCGCTTTCCCGCCACCAAGATGTGGGAAGACCATCTCAGCAAGTATTACGCTCCGAAGAACTTCAACTTCTTCTACTTCTTTGGCTCCCTGGCGCTGCTCGTTCTGGTCAACCAGATCGTTACCGGTGTCTGGCTGACCATGAGCTACACCCCGTCGGCGGAAGAAGCCTTTGCTTCCGTCGAATACATCATGCGCGACGTCGAGTACGGCTCGATCCTGCGTCTGCTGCACTCCACCGGCGCTTCGGCGTTCTTCATCGTGGTTTATCTGCACATGTTCCGTGGCTTGCTCTACGGCTCGTACCAGAAGCCGCGTGAGCTGGTGTGGGTCTTCGGCATGCTGATCTACCTGGCGCTGATGGCTGAAGCGTTCATGGGCTACCTGCTGCCGTGGGGTCAGATGTCCTACTGGGGTGCCCAGGTGATCATCTCGCTGTTCGGTGCGATCCCGGTCATCGGCGACGACCTGACCCAGTGGATCCGTGGTGACTACCTGATTTCCGGTATCACCCTGAACCGCTTCTTCGCCTTGCATGTGGTTGCCTTGCCGATCGTGATTCTCGGTCTGGTGGTATTGCACATCCTGGCGCTGCACGAAGTCGGTTCGAACAACCCCGACGGCGTGGACATCAAGAAACACAAAGACGAAAACGGTATCCCGCTGGACGGCATCGCCTTCCATCCGTACTACACCGTGAAAGATATCGTCGGCGTGGTGGTGTTCCTGTTCATCTTCTGTTCGATCGTGTTCTTCTTCCCCGAGATGGGCGGCTACTTCCTCGAGAAGCCGAACTTTGAAGTGGCGAACGCCTTCAAGACCCCAGAGCACATTGCTCCGGTCTGGTACTTCACGCCGTTCTACGCGATTCTGCGGGCGGTTCCGGACAAGCTCCTGGGTGTTATCGCCATGGGCGCGGCCATCGCGGTGCTGTTCGTCCTGCCGTGGCTCGATCGTAGCCCCGTCAAGTCGATGCGCTACAAGGGCTGGATGAGCAAGATCTGGCTGTGGGTGTTCTGCATCTCGTTCGTGATCCTGGGTGTGCTGGGTGTTCTGGCGCCAACTCCGGGCCGTACGTTGCTGTCGCAGGTATGTACTTTCCTGTACTTCGCCTACTTCATTCTGATGCCGTTCTACACCAGGCTTGAGAAGACCAAACCGGTTCCGGAAAGGGTGACTGGCTGATGAAAAAGCTATTTGCTGTATTGATGCTTGCTGCGCTGCCAGTGTTCGCTTTCGCTGCTGAACACGGTGGCCCTGCGCTGGAAAAAGTCGACATCGACGTTTCCGATAAAGCGGCCATGCAAGATGGCGCGCGTACGTTCGCCAACTACTGCATGGGCTGCCATAGCGCCAAATTCCAGCGTTACGAGCGTGTTGCCGACGACTTGGGCATTCCCCATGAATTGATGTTGGAGAAGCTGGTCTTCACCGGCGCCAAGATTGGCGATCACATGAACATCGGCATGCAGCCGGCGGACGCCAAGGCCTGGTTTGGCGCGGCGCCACCGGACTTGACGCTGGTCGCACGTGTTCGTGGCACTGACTGGCTCTACGGTTACCTGAAGTCGTTCTACGAAGACCCGTCGCGCCCTTGGGGTGTGAACAACAAGGTCTTCCCGAACGTGGGCATGCCTAACGTCCTGGTCGGCCTGCAAGGTCGTCAGGTTGTCGGTTGCAAACAGGTTCAGATCGTTGAAGACGGCAAGAAGCAATATGATCCGTTGACGGGTACGCCGCTGACTCATGAAGCGTGCGATCAACTGACCATCGTGCCGAAAAGCGGTGCTTTGACCGAAGAGCAGTTCGATGAGAAGGTCAAGAATCTGGTAACCTTCCTGGCTTACTCGGCTAACCCGGTTAAGCTGCAGCATCAGCGCATTGGTACATATGTATTGCTGTACCTGGCGTTCTTCTTCGTATTCGCTTATCTGCTCAAGCGCGAATACTGGAAAGACGTGCACTGATAACGTTTCAAGCAATTGCTGTTAATCGCGCGCGCCCAAGGGCGCCTTCGAGTAGCGAACTGGTGATCCAGACGTTACGGGAGGCGCCCTCTGGGCGCGCTCGTTTTTCCGCTTCCGATAATTTCTACAAGCGAGGAGGACCGCCATGGGCGTGACCAATCGGTTGGCCTGTTACTCCGACCCCGCCGACCACTATTCCCACCGAGTGCGCATCGTACTGGCAGAGAAGGGTGTCAGCGCAGAGATCATTTATGTGGAGGCCGGCCGCCAACCACCTAAACTGATCGAAGTGAACCCCTACGGCAGCTTGCCCACCCTGGTCGATCGTGACTTGGCGTTGTGGGAATCGACCGTGGTGATGGAATATCTGGATGAGCGTTACCCGCACCCGCCGCTTCTGCCGGTTTATCCTGTGGCGCGTGCCAATAGCCGTCTGCTGATTCATCGCATTCAGCGTGACTGGTGTGGTCTGGTGGATCTGATTCTGGATTCGCGGACCAAGGAAGCGGCCCGTGTCGTGGCTCGTAAAGAGTTGCGCGAAAGCCTGACGGGCGTGTCGCCGTTGTTCGCCGACAAACCGTTTTTCCTCAGTGAGGAACAAAGTCTGGTGGATTGCTGCCTATTGCCCATACTCTGGCGTTTGCCGATTCTGGGTATTGAACTGCCGCGGCCGGCCAAGCCGCTGCTTGATTACATGGAGCGCCAGTTTGCGCGTGAGGCTTTCCAGGCGAGTCTGTCTGGTGTCGAACGCGACATGCGCTAAGGCTTAAGGAGCCGCTATGAACTCCAGTCGACCTTATCTGGTCCGTGCGCTCTACGAGTGGATTGTGGATAACGATTGCACCCCGCACATGCTGGTCAATTCCGAGTACCCGTCGGTGCAGGTGCCGCAGGGTTTTGCCAGTGACGGGCAGATCGTCCTGAACGTATCGCCACAAGCTGTGCGCCATTTGCATATGGACAACGAGGCCGTGAGCTTCGAAGGTCGTTTCGGTGGCGTGCCGCACACCTTGTTTGTGCCTATAGCTTCGATCCTGGGCATTTATGCTCGGGAGAATGGCCAGGGTATGGTGTTCGATCTGGAATCGCCTATGGGGGAGGACGACGACATTGAGCCGGATGACGACATTCCACCTCCTGACAGCGAGCCGCCGCGTCCCAGCGGTCGTCCTAGTTTGAAGGTGGTGAAGTAATAAAAAAGGCGATCCGAATGGATCGCCTTTTTTATTGCTTGTAGGAGCTGCCGAAGGCTGCGATTTTTTTCAGGATCAAAAGATCGCAGCCTGTGGCAGCTCCTATATAGCGTGCGGGTCAGTCGATGTATTCGAACAGCTTCACGATCTTCTGCACGCCGGAAACGCCTTGAACCAGATTGGTTGCCTGTGTGGCCTCCTGTTTGGTCAGCAGGCCCAGCAGGTAGACAATGCCGTTTTCAGTCACGACCTTGATGCGTGATCCGGGGATGTTCGGATCGGTGAGCATCTGCGCTTTGATCTTGGTGGTCAGCCAGGTGTCATTCTGGCGTGCCAGCAGTGAAGAGGGCGCCAGTACTTGTAGTTCGTTGTGAACCTTCTTTACGCGCTGAACCGCTGCTGCAGCCTGTTCGGCCTTGGCCTTGAGGTCTTCTCGCGGCGTTTGCCCGGCGAGCAGTACGACGCCGTTAAAGCTGGTGACAACGATGTGCGAGTCTTTATCCAGGGCTGGATCAACCTTGGCAATGTTTACGCCGACCTTGGTGTCGATCAGGGAATCGTCGATCTTGCTGCCCAGTGTGCGAGTGCCACGGTCATCTTCAATCGGCGCTTCACGGCTGGCTGTCACCACCGAGGTGCAGCCGCTGATGCCGAGGCACAGGGTCAAGGCCAGTAGGCCAAGGCGATTAGGGGTCATTCTTCACTCCCGAACAATTGGCTGTCGATCAAGTCGCATAGGCAGTGGATCGCCAGCAGGTGGACTTCCTGGATACGAGCGGTGACGTTGGCCGGTACGCGAATCTCTACGTCCTCGGGCAACAGCAGTGACGCCATGCCGCCACCGTCACGACCCGTCAAAGCTACGACAATCATTTCGCGATCATGTGCGGCCTGGATCGCTTGAATTATGTTTGCCGAGTTGCCGCTGGTGGAAATCGCCAGCAATACGTCACCCGGTTGGCCGAGTGCGCGGATCTGCTTGGAGAAGATTTCGTTGTAGCTGTAGTCGTTGGCGATCGAAGTGATTGTCGAGCTGTCGGTCGTCAGGGCGATGGCTGGCAGGCTCGGGCGCTCACGCTCAAAGCGATTGAGCAGCTCGGACGAGAAATGCTGGGCATCGCCGGCAGAGCCGCCGTTGCCGCAGGAAAGCATTTTGCCTTCGTTGAGCAGGGCATTGACCATGACCTGGCTGGCTTGCTCGATGTGCGGTGCAAGTACGTCCATCGCCTGTTGCTTGGTGTCGATACTGGCCTGGAAAAGCTGGCGAATTCGGGATTGCATGTCCATCTGTGTGACCTTAATTAGCGCGGCTGTTCGGCACGTGAATGTGCAGCCCGCAAAGCAAAGAGCAAAAGTGTCGGGTGAAGGTGTCCGGTCTGGAGTGCATGCGATCAGCCATCGAAGGCGTTCTGCAGCCAGTTCAACTGATCGAGGTTGCTGTCTATGGCAACCACGTCAAAGCGGCAGGGGGAATTGGCCCAGCGCGACTCGCGCTGAAGAAAATACTGTGCGGCGAAGATCAGTTTCTGCTGTTTGCGCCCATCGATACTGTCGAGCGCGCCACCCCATTGAGTGTTTTTTCTGTAGCGGACCTCAACGAATACTACTGTATCGCCATCTAGCATGACCAGATCAAGCTCGCCGCGTTTACACAACCAGTTCTGCGCCAACAGGCGCAGACCTTGTTGTTGAAGATGCTCGAGCGCATGGCGCTCGGCATCTTTTCCGCTTTGCTGGCGTGATCTGTCGGGCATCAGCGAGGGGTGTCCGGCAGGCGTTGAACCTGACCGTTGACGAACTCGGCCCATGGCAGCTGGCGTACGACACGCTGGCTCTGTGTCATGCCCAGGCTACCCGACTGGCCTTCGATGCGGCTGTCCGGCAGGGCCTTCAGTTGACCCAGGCGTGGCGCCAGGCGATAGGCATCAACGCCCATGGCGTAGAGGCGGCCGAGGCTGCCACCCGCTTGCGGCCATTGAGCCGTGACCTGGCGGCGCAGTGGATCATTGGCATCGAGCAACCATGGGGTCTCGCAGAAGCGGATGCCGTTCATGTCGTTGTACTGGTTCACATCGCCGCTGGCGCTGAAGACGTGGGAGGTGGCGTAAACCGGAACGTCACCTGCGTACTGGAAGTTCAGGGTCGGCTTGATCTGTTGAGCCTGTTGCGGCGTGGCCGCCAGGAAGATGAACTCGATGTCCTGACGGCGCGACGGCTGGGCGGCAACCTGCGATCCAACGGTACTTTGCAGGCTCTTGGCGCGGCCTTCGCTCTGGCGTAGCTGGAACATGTCGGCGATCTGTTGGGCCAATTGCACGGGCTGGTCGACGCGCTCGATGGCGACGATGCTGCCGCCATTGGCTTGCCAGTCCTGGCTGAATGCCTTCAATACGCGATCGCCCCACTCACCTTTCGGCACCATGATGGCGGCGCGATGCAGGCCGTCGGCGCGTGCGCGGCGCGACACTTCGCGGGCTTCATCTTCAGCGGCAAGACCAAACTGGAACAACTGCGCCGGACCTTGATCGCCCTCGCTGTAATTCAGCGCCAGGGTAGTGATCGGCAATTGCGGGCGGGTGCTGAGTTGTTTGACCAGCGGCTTCTCCAGTGGGCCAACGATCAGTTGCACGCCATCGGCCTGGGCCTTGCGGTAGAGCTCGTCCATGGAGGTCAGGTGCGAGCTGTCATAAAACTCGATGGCTGGCGGCTTCTGTCCGGCCTGTTGAGCCTGGTAGTGAGCGGCCATGAAGCCGTCACGCAAGGCCTTGCCGACCGAAGCCAGCGGGCCGTCCTGTGGCAGCAACAGGGCGATTTTGCTCAGAGGCTGGCTGGCCAGTTCCTTGAGCTTGGTCAGGGCGACTGGCAACTGAACAGCGGCCGGGTGTTTCGGGTTCTGGGCGCGCCAGTTGTCGATAGCGGCTTGCTGTTGTTCCAGAGTGCCGGCGGTTTTCACGGCCAGGGCCAGGGCCATCCAGCCACCGAGGTCGTCGGTGCTGTTGGGCTGCAACTGGTCGGTTGGCAGCGAAGCGATCAACGTCCAGATGGCTTCATGGTTTTTTGCGGCCGCTTCATCGCTCAGCATCGGAGCGATAGCAATGCGTTCCCGTGCGGCGGCGAGGGTCTGTCCATCGGCTTCAAGCGCGCGGGCACGAACGGTGCCGGTGCGCACTTGTTGCTCCTCCGGCAGTTCGCCCAGGCGTTGCAGGCTCGGATGGCTCAAGGCCGTCAGCGCGGCTTTCGGCTGGTTGCGGGTCATGGCCAGTTCGGCTGCCAGTGTGTTGGCGAAAACCTGTGGGCCGGGTTTGAGCGATTCGACGGGAACCTGTTGCAGGATTTGCGCGGACTGGCCGGCATTGCCCTGGCGATAAGCCAGGTCCGCTGCGCTCAGCCGCAACAGGGCAGCGTCTTCAGGCGATTTACTTTGGGCGGCCTTCTCAAGCAGTTGCTCGATACTGGCGTCCGGGGTCCGTGGAAGTTCGCCAAGGCTGGAGGAGGGCGAGCTGGCGCAAGCCGCCAGCAAGGCAGCGAGGCAGAGGGCAGATAACAGCCGCAGGCAAGCGATCATGTAAGTGTTCCTGATACTCGATCAAATTAGCGTGGAATTGTACCCAAGCACTGGCCGGGGCGCGATGTTACTGGCGTGAATCAATCAATTTAGCTGCTGTAAATGTAGCGGCAGTGCACAAACGGTCGCAAAAGCCATGGTCGCTACGCGCTACAATGGCGACTTTTACCGATCATGAGGTGTGCGCTTTGACTGCTCCAGGTGCTTTGAATTCCGCTGCTGGCTCGCTTTACGTGGTGGCGACGCCCATCGGCAACCTGGATGACATCAGTGCGCGGGCGCTGAAAATCCTGCGCGAGGTGGCATTGATTGCCGCCGAAGACACCCGTCACTCTCAGCGCCTGATGCAACATTTCGGTATCTCGACGCCGCTGGCGGCCTGTCATGAGCATAACGAACGAGAAGAAGGTAGTCGCTTTATTACCCGTCTGCTCGCCGGCGATAATGTGGCATTGATTTCCGATGCCGGGACGCCGCTGATTTCCGACCCCGGCTACCACTTGGTACGCCAGGCGCGTGCGGCGGGCATCAATGTAGTGCCGGTGCCGGGGGCCTGCGCCTTGATTGCCGCGTTGTCGGCGGCGGGGCTGCCATCCGATCGCTTCATCTTCGAGGGTTTCCTGCCGGCCAAGGCGGTGGGTCGACGGGCGCGACTGGAGCTCGTCAAGGAAGAGCCGCGCACGCTGATCTTCTATGAAGCGCCACATCGCATTCTCGAGTGCTTGCAGGACATGGAGCTGGTATTCGGTGCTGAGCGCCCGGCATTGCTGGGGCGTGAACTGACCAAGACCTTCGAAACCCTCAAGGGCTTGCCGTTGGGCGAGTTGCGTGAGTTCGTCGAGTCGGACAGCAATCAGCAGCGGGGTGAATGTGTGGTGTTGGTGGCGGGCTGGACGGCGCCCGAGTCGGAAGACTCGGTGAGCAGTGAAGCGATGCGCATCCTCAATCTGTTGCTCGAAGAAATGCCGCTCAAGCGCGCGGCGGCTTTGGCAGCGCAAATTACCGGCGAGCGCAAGAATGTTCTGTATCAAGTCGCGCTGGATAAGCAGAAGGGTGAGTAAAACCCGACGCACAGGCGTGGTTAAAGGTGTTTAGCGCTTGTTCTTCGGGCGCTCTGCCGTTAACCTTCGCGGCGGAGAGTCGATCGGACAGTCGCTGCCCTCTATGAAAATTAGGGGGGGGAGGAAAGTCCGGGCTCCATAGGGCGAAGTGCCAGGTAATGCCTGGGAGGCGTGAGCCTACGGAAAGTGCCACAGAAAATAACCGCCTAAGCGCTTCGGCGCCGGTAAGGGTGAAAAGGTGCGGTAAGAGCGCACCGCACGACTGGCAACAGTTCGTGGCTAGGTAAACCCCACTTGGAGCAAGACCAAATAGGGTCCCAAGGCGTGGCCCGCGCTGGGACCGGGTAGGTTGCTAAAGATGTCCAGTGATGGCCATCGTAGACGAATGACTGTTCAAGACAGAACCCGGCTTACAGATCGACTCTCCACCTTTTTTCTCCCTCTGCTTAAATCAATGAGCAGAGTGTCGGTGATGGCAATTCCCCTCCTTTCACAATCGTCCGCAGAACCTCATTCGTAATACCAAAAAAATCTTACTCTTAATAAATTACTTTAACTTCCGAACGCAGCCTCCTGTGCTGATTCAAGTTATTGGGCCAATTCATCTGCCAGATTTTCGTTACCCCTCCTTTTATGCTCCTAAATCTCAGTTCTGTAAGGCTTTTCCTTTGATCCGCGCCTTGACGGTGTGGTGGGCGCATTCCTATAGTGTGCGCAAGTGGCGGAAAGTGGCATGAAGTGGGTTTTTTGAACTCAAAACGCTAGAATTTGGAGAAACGCTGACGTGTTTCGTGGAGCCAACGCTATCAGTCTCGATGCAAAGGGCCGTCTCGCTATGCCGAGCCGGTACCGTGACGAGCTCGATTCGCGTAGTTCCGGTCAGTTGATCGTCACGATTGATGCCGTTGATCCATGTTTGTGTGTTTACCCACTCGACGAGTGGGAAATTATTGAAACCAAACTGCGCGCACTGCCTTCGCTTCGCGAAGAGAACCGCCGCCTGCAACGCTTACTGATTGGTAATGCCGTCGACCTCGAGCTCGATGGCAGTGGTCGTTTTCTGGTTCCGCCGCGTCTTCGTGAATATGCCAAGTTGGATAAGCGCGCGATGTTGGTAGGCCAACTGAACAAGTTCCAATTGTGGGACGAGGATGCCTGGAATGCGGTTTCTGCTGCTGACCTGGCTGCTATTCAACAACCGGGCGCTATGCCTGATGAACTGCGTGATTTGATCCTGTGACTATTGATAGCGGCTTTAACCACATCACCGTACTGCTTGACGAAGCCGTCGAGGCTCTCGCCGTACGCCCTGATGGCTGCTATCTGGATGGCACGTTCGGGCGCGGCGGGCACAGTCGGTTGATCCTCAGCCAGCTCGGCGCCGAGGGTCGGTTGCTCGGATTCGATAAAGATCCTCAAGCGATTGCCACCGGGCAGACGCTAGCGGCCGAAGACGGCCGCTTTGTCGTTGTACAGCGCAGTTTTGCCGAGCTCGGTGCCGAAGTCGCTGCGCGTGGGTTGCATGGCAAGGTCAGCGGTATTCTGCTCGACCTCGGCGTGTCTTCCCCGCAACTCGACGATCCTGAACGCGGCTTCAGTTTCCTGAATGACGGCCCGCTGGACATGCGCATGGACCCGTCCCGCGGGATCAGCGCCGCCGAATTCGTCAACACCGCACCGGCGGAAGAAATTGCCCGGGTGTTCAAGGAGTACGGCGAAGAGCGTTTCTCCGGTCGCATGGCTCGAGCCGTGGCCGAGCGTCGCGACATCAAACCGTTCGAGCGCACCGCTGATCTGGCGGAAGTCCTGAAAGTCGCCAACCCGGCATGGGAAAAAGGCAAGAACCCGGCCACCCGCGCCTTCCAGGGTTTGCGTATTCACGTCAACAACGAACTGGGTGATCTGGAAACCGGCCTCGAAGCCGCGCTGGATTGCCTGGAAGTGGGCGGGCGCCTGGTGGTCATCAGCTTCCACTCGCTGGAAGACCGCATCGTCAAACTGTTCATGCGCAAACTGGTGAAAGGCGAAGCCGACAACCTGCCGCGCAACCTGCCGGTTCGACACGTAGCGTTCGAACCCAAAATCAAAGTCCATGGCAAAGCGCAGACGGCCTCCGACGCCGAACTCAAAGCCAACCCACGTTCCCGTAGCGCTGTCATGCGTGTGGCGGAGAAGCTGCGGTGAGTAAGCTTTTCGCCAAGCCACTGCCCGGCGGAAGCTTTTTCATGCTGCTGCTGTTTATCGGCGTGCTCGTGTCGGCCATCGGTGTGTCTTACAGCGCTCACTGGAATCGCCAGTTGCTGAACTCGCTGTACGGCGAGTTGAGCGTGCGTGACAAGGCGCAGGCCGAATGGGGCCGGTTGATTCTTGAGCAGAGCACCTGGACGGCCCACAGTCGTATCGAAGTGCTGGCCACCGAACAACTGAAAATGCGCATTCCTGGCGCCGCCGAAGTGCAGATGGTGGCGCCATGATGAAACTCGAAGGCGCGCTCTTCCCGTGGCGGTTCCGTCTGGTACTGGGCTTGCTCGGCGTCATGGTGGCGGCGATTGCCTGGCGCATTATCGATTTGCAAGTGGTCGACCGTGCCTTCCTTAAAGGTCAGGGCGATGCGCGAAGTGTTCGTCATATTCCCATTCCGGCTCACCGTGGTCTGATCACCGACCGTAACGGCGAGCCTTTGGCCGTGAGTACACCGGTCACCACCCTGTGGGCCAATGCCAAGGAAATGCAGACGGCCAAAGAGAAGTGGCCGGCACTGGCATCTGCCTTGGGGCAGGACCCGAAAGCCCTGGCCGAACGTCTTGAAGCCCAGGCCAACAAAGAATTCATTTATCTGGTGCGCGGGCTGACGCCTGAGCAGGGTCAGGCTGTGCTTGATCTGAAAGTGCCGGGCGTTTATGGCATCGAAGAGTTCCGCCGTTTCTACCCGGCCGGTGAAGTCACCGCCCATATGGTCGGATTCACCGACATTGACGATCACGGTCGTGAAGGGGTCGAACTGGCCTATGAAGAATGGCTGGCCGGGGTCCCCGGCAAACGTCAGGTCATCAAGGACCGGCGCGGCCGGTTGATCAAGGATGTCCAGGTCACCAAAAACGCCAAGGCCGGTAAGCCCTTGGCGTTGTCCATTGACCTGCGTCTGCAATACCTGGCCAACCGCGAACTGCGCAACGCGATCATCGAGAACGGTGCCAAGGCCGGCAGCCTGGTGATCATGGACGTCAAGACCGGCGAGATCCTCGCCATGGTCAACCAGCCGACTTACAACCCCAACAACCGCCGCAACCTGCAACCGGCGATGATGCGCAACCGCGCGATGATCGACGTGTTCGAGCCGGGTTCGACCATGAAGGCGATCTCCATGAGCGCCGCGATCGAAAGCGGGCGCTGGAAGCCGACCGATACGGTTGAAGTTTATCCGGGCACTTTGCAGTTGGGTAAATACACCATTCGCGACGTATCGAAGACCGAAGGTCCGGTGCTCGACCTGACCGGCATTCTGATCAACTCCAGTAACGTCGGCATGAGTAAGATCGCCTTCGACATTGGCGGCGAAACCATTTACCGCCTGGCGCAGAAAGTCGGCCTCGGCCAGGACACCGGCCTGGGCTTCCCGGGTGAGCGCGTCGGCAACCTGCCGAACTACCGTGAGTGGCGCAAGGCGGAGACCGCCACGCTGTCTTATGGCTACGGTATTTCCGTGACGGCGATCCAGTTGGTCCATGCCTTCTCGGCCTTGGCCAACAACGGCCGTCTCGCACCACTGACACTGATCAAGACCGACAAAGCCCCGCAAACCACTCAGGTACTGCCGGAACACGTCGCGAAAACCATGCAGACCATGCTGCAACAAGTGATCGAAGCACCGCGTGGTGTATTCCGTGCGCAAGTGCCGGCCTATCACGTGGGCGGCAAGTCCGGTACGGCGCGTAAAACGTCGGTCGGCACCAAAGGCTACGCCGAGAATTCCTATCGCTCGCTGTTCGCCGGTTTCGGCCCGATGAGCGATCCGCGTTACGCCATCGTGGTGGTGATCGATGAACCGACCAAGGCCGGTTACTACGGTGGTCTGGTATCGGCGCCGGTGTTCAGCCGTGTGATGTCCGGCACCCTGCGCCTGATGAACGTCACGCCGGACAACCTGCCACCGACTCAACAAGCGAACGCAACGCCGGTCGTTCCACCGAAAGCCAATGGAGGGCGCGGCTGATGTCTTTAAGTCTGAACAAGATTTTCCCCCACGCCGGTCACGATCTGTTGATCCGTGAATTGGCGCTGGACAGCCGCAACGTACGCGCAGGGGACCTGTTCCTCGCGGTGCCGGGCGGCAAATTCGATGGTCGTGCACACATCGCCGATGCGCTTGCGCGCGGTGCGGCTGCGGTGGCTTATGAAGTGGAAGGCGCCACGGTGCTGCCGATCACTGAGGTGCCGCTGATTCCGGTCAAAGGTCTGGCGGCTCAGCTGTCGGACATCGCCGGGCGATTCTATGGTGAGCCAAGCCATCACCTGAACATGGTTGGCGTGACCGGCACCAACGGCAAGACCAGCGTCACTAACTTGGTCGCCCAGGCGCTGGACCTGCTCGGCCAGCACTGCGGCCTCGTCGGCACGCTGGGCTCCGGTTTTTACGGTGCCTTGGAAAGCGGTCTGCACACCACGCCGAATCCGATTGCCGTGCAAGCGACCCTGGCTGACCTGAAAAAGGCCGGCGCCAAAGCCGTCGCCATGGAAGTCTCCTCCCATGGTCTGGACCAGGGGCGCGTGACTGCCCTGGCGTTCGACGTGGCCGTGATGACCAACCTGTCTCGCGATCACCTGGATTACCACGGCACCATGCAGGCCTACGGCGAAGCCAAGGCCAAGCTGTTTACCTGGAACGATTTGAAATGCCGGGTGGTTAACCTGGATGACGAATTCGGTCGGCAACTCGCCGCTGACAAGCGTGAGTCGCGGTTGATCACCTATAGCCTCGAAGACTCCAGCGCCTACCTCTATTGCCGGACAGCGCAGTTTGACGACGAAGGCGTGCGTGCCACGCTGGTCACGCCTCAAGGTGAGCATCTGTTGCGCAGCGCCTTGCTGGGTCGCTTCAACCTGAGCAATGTGCTCGCGGCGGTTGGCGCGTTGCTCGGCCTGGATTACGCGCTGGACGAAATTCTCAAGGTGTTGCCGAAACTCGAAGGCCCGGCCGGGCGCATGCAGCGCCTGGGCGGCGGTTCGCAGCCGTTGGTGGTGGTCGATTACGCCCACACGCCGGATGCGCTGGAGAAAGTGTTGCTGGCCCTGCGCCCTCATGCCAAGGGCCGGCTGCTGTGCCTGTTCGGTTGCGGCGGCGACCGTGATCGCGGCAAGCGTCCGCTGATGGCCGAAGTGGTCGAGCGTCTGGCCGATGGCGTACTCGTCACCGATGACAATCCGCGTACTGAAGACCCTGCAGTGATTTTCGACGACATCCGTGCCGGTTTCACCGCTGTGGATAAAGTGACGTTCGTGGCTGGTCGTGGCCAGGCAATTGCGCAGTTGATCGCTGGCGCTTCGGCGGATGACGTGATCGTGCTGGCCGGCAAAGGTCACGAGGACTATCAGGAAATCAACGGCGAGCGTCACGCTTTCTCCGATCTGGTCGAGGCCGATCATGCCCTGAGCGCGTGGGAGGTGGCCCATGCTTAAGGCCCTGAAATTGAGCGAGCTGACCGGCGCGCTGAATGCTCGCCTGGTCGGTAGCGATGCCAGCTTCGACGGCGTCAGCATCGACAGCCGTGCGATCAAGCCGGGTCAGCTGTTCATCGCGCTGACCGGCCCTCGCTTCGACGGTCATGACTATCTGAATGATGTCGCGGCCAAAGGCGCCGTGGCGGCATTGGTCGAGCGCGAAGTCGCCGACAGCACGCTGCCACAATTGCTGGTCGGGGACACCCGTGAGGCTTTGGGGCATCTCGGTGCGTTGAACCGCGCCGCGTTCACCCAGCCCGTCGCCGCCGTGACCGGTTCCAGCGGCAAGACCACGGTCAAGGAAATGCTGGCCAGCATCCTGCGTACGCGCGGTGCGGTACTGGCGACCCGTGGCAATCTGAACAACGACCTCGGCGTTCCGCTGACCCTGCTCGAGCTGGCGCCGGAGCACACCGCTGCCGTGATCGAACTGGGCGCTTCGCGCCTGGGCGAAATTGCCTACACCGTCGGCATGACCAAGCCGCACGTGGCCATTCTCAACAACGCCGGCACTGCCCATGTTGGCGAGTTCGGCGGTCCGGAAAAAATCGTCGAAGCCAAGGGCGAGATTATTGAAGGGCTGGATGCCGATGGCGTCGCCGTTCTCAATCTCGACGACAAGGCGTTTGGTATCTGGAAGGCGCGCGCCGGTGATCGCAAAGTGCTGACATTCGCGTTGAGCAATGTCAGCGCCGATTTCTACGCCAGTGATCTGGCCACGGATGCTCGCGGTTGCCCGTCATTCAACCTGCACAGCCCAGAAGGTGTGGAGCGTGTTCAACTGAACCTGCTCGGCACCCATAACGTCGCCAACGCCATGGCCGCCGCCGCCGCTGCCCATGCGTTGGGTGTATCGCTGTTCGGCATCGCCACCGGCCTTGGCGCGGTGCAACCGGTCAAGGGGCGAACCGTCGCGCAACTGGCCACCAATGGCATGCGCGTGATCGATGACACTTACAACGCGAACCCCACCTCGATGTGCGCCGCCGTTGATATACTCGCCGGCTTTTCCGGCCGCACCGTTCTGGTGCTCGGGGATATCGGCGAGTTGGGCGACTGGGCGGAGCAGGGGCACCGCGACGTGGGCGAGTACGCCCGTGGCAAGGTTTCTGCGCTGTACGCGGTCGGACCAATGATGGTTCACGCCGTCAACGCTTTCGGTCCACAGGCTTTTCACTTCAGCACTCAGGCTGAACTGATCAAGGCCCTGGGCGCCGAGCAAGATACAAACACCACCATTTTGATCAAGGGCTCGCGCAGCGCCGCGATGGAAAACATCGTTGCCGCTTTGTGCGGGACCAGCCTGGAGAAACATTAATGCTGCTGCTGCTAGCGGAGTATCTGCAACAGTTCTACAAAGGCTTCGCGGTCTTTCAGTACCTGACCCTGCGCGGGATTCTCGGTGTACTGACCGCGCTGGTTTTGTCGCTGTGCTATGGCCCGTGGATGATCCGCACTTTGCAGAACCGTCAGATCGGCCAGTCCGTTCGTAACGATGGCCCGCAATCGCACCTGTCGAAGTCGGGCACCCCGACCATGGGTGGCGCGCTGATCCTGTCGTCCATCGGTGTCAGCACCCTGCTGTGGGCAGACCTGAGCAACCGCTACGTCTGGGTTGTGTTGCTGGTGACCTTGCTGTTCGGCGCCATCGGCTGGGTCGATGACTATCGCAAGGTGATCGAGAAGAATTCCCGCGGCCTTCCGAGCCGCTGGAAGTATTTCTGGCAATCGGTGTTCGGCCTGGGCGCTGCGATCTTCCTTTATATGACCGCCTCCACGCCGGTTGAAACCACCCTGATCCTGCCGATGCTCAAGGACTACAGCATTCCGTTGGGTGCCGGTTTTATCGTCCTGACCTATTTCGTGATTGTCGGCTCGAGCAACGCGGTCAACCTGACCGACGGCCTCGACGGTCTGGCGATCATGCCGACCGTGATGGTCGGCGGTGGCCTGGGTATTTTCTGCTACCTGTCGGGTAACGTGAAATTCGCCGAATACCTGTTGATTCCTTATGTGCCGGGCGCGGGCGAGCTGATCGTGTTCTGCGGCGCACTGATTGGTGCGGGCCTGGGTTTCCTCTGGTTCAACACCTACCCGGCGCAAGTCTTCATGGGTGACGTTGGCGCACTGGCGCTGGGCGCGGCCCTGGGCACCATCGCCGTGATCGTCCGTCAGGAAATCGTCCTGTTCATCATGGGCGGCGTGTTCGTGATGGAGACCCTGTCAGTCGTCATTCAGGTTGCCTCCTTTAAGCTGACCGGTCGCCGTGTGTTCCGCATGGCACCGATTCACCACCACTTTGAACTCAAGGGCTGGCCTGAGCCGCGTGTGATCGTCCGTTTCTGGATCATCACCGTGATTCTCGTGCTGGTTGGCCTTGCCACCCTGAAGCTGAGGTAGAAACTCGTGTCTCTGATCGCTTCTGACCACTTCCGCATCGTTGTCGGCCTCGGCAAGAGCGGCATGTCCCTGGTTCGCTTCCTGGCGAACCGGGGCGTGGCGTTTGCCGTGGCCGATACGCGGGAAAATCCACCGGAACTGGCCACGCTCAAGCGTGACTACCCGCATGTGGAAGTGCGTTGTGGCGAGCTGGACGTCGAATTCCTGTGCCGTGCCGACGAGCTCTACGTGAGCCCCGGTCTGGCGCTGGCGACCCCGGCCCTGCAGGCTGCCGCTGCCCGTGGCGTGAAATTGTCCGGTGACATCGAGCTGTTCGCGCGTCACGCGAAGGCGCCGATCGTGGCCATCAGCGGTTCCAATGCGAAAAGCACCGTGACCACCCTGGTCGGCGAGATGGCGGCTGCGGCCGGCAAGCGTGTCGCCGTGGGTGGCAACCTCGGTACGCCGGCGCTGGACTTGCTCAGCGACGACATCGAGTTGTACGTGATGGAACTGTCGAGTTTCCAACTGGAAACCACCGATCAGCTCAACGCCGAAGTGGCGACCGTGCTCAACGTCAGCGAAGACCACATGGACCGCTACAGCGGTCTGCCGGCCTATCACCTGGCCAAGCACCGGATCTTCCGTGGAGCCAAACAGTTCGTGGTCAACCGTCAGGATGCGCTGAGCCGTCCGCTGATGGGCGAGGGCCAGCCGTGCTGGACCTTCGGCTTGAGCAAACCCGATTTCAAGGCTTTCGGCATTCGCGAAGAAGACGGCGAGAAGTACCTGGCCTTCGAATTCCAGAACCTGATGCCGGTGCGCGAATTGAAGATTCGCGGTGCCCATAACCAGTCCAATGCGTTGGCAGCCCTGGCCCTGGGTCATGCGGTCGGCCTGCCGTTCGATGCCATGTTATCGAGCCTGCGCACGTTCGCCGGCCTTGAGCATCGCTGCCAGTGGGTCCGTGACCTCGATGGCGTGAGTTATTACAACGATTCCAAAGCCACCAACGTTGGCGCCGCACTGGCAGCCATCGAAGGCCTGGGCGCGGACATCGACGGCAAGCTCGTGCTGATCGCCGGTGGCGATGGCAAGGGTGCCGAGTTCAAGGACCTGCGAGATCCGGTGGCGGCCAACTGCCGAGCCGTAATCCTGATGGGCCGCGACTCTGACAAGATCGGCGAGGCCATTGGCGATGGCGTACCGCTGATCCGTGTCGGTTCGCTGGCCGAAGCTGTCGAGCAATGCCGCGCCGTTGCCCTGCCGGGCGATGCCGTGCTGCTGTCGCCGGCCTGCGCCAGTTTTGACATGTTCAAAAATTACGAAGACCGTGGTCACCAGTTCGTCCGTGCAGTGGAGGATCTGGCATGAGCCTGAAAAACATCATCAAGCCGTATCCATCGCCGCTCATCACCGGACGTGGCATCGACCTCGATTTTCCGATGCTGGCCGGTTGCCTGACGTTACTCGGCCTGGGTCTGATCATGATCGCTTCGGCCTCCACCGAAGTGGGCGCGGTGCAATCAGGCAGTGCCCTGTATTACATGATGCGTCACCTTATTTATGTGGTGCTGGGCCTGGGTGCCTGCATTGTCACCATGATGATTCCGCTCGCCACCTGGCAACGCCTGGGTTGGCTGATGCTGCTGGGCGCGTTCGGTCTGCTGGTGATGGTGATCATTCCGGGGATCGGCCGTGAAGTGAACGGTTCGATGCGCTGGATCGGTTTCAGCTTCTTCAACGTTCAGCCATCCGAGATCGCCAAGGTGTTTGTGGTGATCTACCTCGCGGGCTATCTGGTGCGTCGCCAGAAAGAGGTGCGTGAAAGCTGGATGGGCTTCTTCAAGCCGTTCATCGTACTGCTGCCGATGGCAGGTCTGCTGCTGATGGAACCGGACTTTGGTGCCACCGTCGTGATGATGGGGGCGGCGGCGGCGATGCTGTTCCTTGGCGGCGTCGGGCTGTTCCGTTTCTCCCTGATGGTGGTGCTGGCCGTCGGCGCGGTGGTGGCGTTGATTCAAATGCAGCCGTATCGAATGGCGCGTCTGACCAACTTTGCCGACCCGTGGGCTGACCAGTTCGGCGCGGGCTATCAGTTGTCACAAGCACTGATCGCGTTTGGTCGCGGTGAGTGGCTGGGCGTGGGCCTGGGTAACAGCGTGCAGAAACAGTTCTACTTGCCGGAAGCCCACACCGACTTCGTGTTCTCGGTCCTGGCCGAAGAGCTGGGCGCCGTAGGTTCGCTGTGCACTGTCGCGTTGTTCGTGTTTGTCTGTATTCGTGGCATGTACATCGGCTTGTGGGCCGAGAAGGCCAAACAGTTCTTCGCGGCCTATGTGGCCTACGGTTTGTCGTTCCTGTGGATTGGTCAGTTCCTGATCAACATCGGTGTGAACGTCGGCCTGCTTCCGACTAAAGGCCTGACGCTGCCGTTCCTCAGTTATGGCGGTAGTTCGTTGGTGATCTGCTGTGCCTGTCTCGGCTTGTTGCTGCGCATTGAGTGGGAGAGTCGAACCCACCTGGGCAGTGAAGAGATGGAGTTCCATGAGAGCGACTTCGCCGAGGAGCCGAACCATGGGCGCTAACGTCTTGATCATGGCGGGCGGCACCGGTGGCCACGTGTTCCCGGCGCTGGCCTGTGCCCGCGAGTTCCAGGCGCGCGGTTACACCGTGCATTGGCTGGGCACACCGCGCGGCATTGAAAACGACTTGGTCCCGGCGGCCGGTATCGAGCTGCATCGGATCAACGCCAGTGGCTTGCGTGGCAAGGGCAAGTTGTCCCTGCTCAAGGCACCGTTCATGTTGCTGAAGTCGGTCTGGCAGGCGCGGGCGATCATTCGCCAGCTGAAGCCGGCCTGCGTGGTGGGTTTTGGCGGTTATGTGACCGGACCTGGAGGCGTTGCGGCCAAATTGACCGGCGTACCGGTGATCGTTCACGAGCAGAACGCCGTGGCCGGTACCGCCAATCGGTTGCTGGTGCCGTTGGCCGCTCGAGTCTGTGAAGCGTTCCCCGACACCTTTACCCTGTCGAACAGCCGTCGAACCACCGGTAACCCGGTGCGCACCGAGCTGTTCCTCGAAACACCGCGACCTGCCCTGGCCGGTCGCAAGGCGCGTTTGCTGATCCTGGGCGGAAGCCTTGGCGCAGAGCCGTTGAACAAGTTGCTGCCTGAAGCCCTGTCGCAAGTCGCCGTCGACTTGCGCCCGGACGTGTTCCATCAGGCCGGCAAAAACCACGATGAAGTGACCGCAGAGCGCTATCGCGCGGCTGGCGTCGAGGCGCAGGTGCAGCCCTTCATCAAAGACATGGCCCACGCCTATGGCTGGGCCGACCTGGTGGTCTGTCGCGCAGGCGCGCTGACCATCAGTGAACTGGCTGCTGCCGGTCTGCCCTCGATGCTGGTGCCTTTGCCCCATGCGATCGACGATCACCAGACCCGCAACGCCGATTATTTGGCCCGTGAAGGCGCAGCCTTCCTGATGCCGCAAAGAACGACTGGCGCAGCGGATCTTGCCGCTCGCCTGACAGAGGTCTTGATGCAACCACAACGACTCAACGATATGGCGACCGCGGCCCGCCGCCTGGCCAAACCCGATGCCACGCGCAACGTGGTCGATACCTGCCTGGAGGTGGCCCATGGTTGAGAATCAGAAAGCCATGCCGCAACCGGAAATGCGCCGCATCCGTCGCATCCACTTCGTCGGTATCGGCGGTGTGGGCATGTGCGGGATTGCTGAAGTGTTGTTGAACCTGGGCTATGAAGTGTCCGGTTCCGACTTGAAGGCTTCGCCGGTGACCGAGCGTCTGGAATCGTTCGGCGCACAAATCTTCATCGGCCACCGTGCCGAGAACGCTGCCTCCGCCGATGTGCTAGTGGTGTCGAGCGCCGTGAACACGTCCAACCCGGAAGTCGCCACCGCGCTGGAGCGCCGTATTCCGGTGGTGCCGCGTGCAGAAATGCTGGCTGAGCTGATGCGCTATCGCCACGGCATCGCCGTCGCCGGTACCCATGGCAAAACCACCACCACCAGCCTGATCGCTTCGGTGTTCGCTGCCGGTGGTCTGGACCCGACGTTCGTCATCGGTGGCCGTTTGAATGCCGCGGGCACCAATGCCCAGCTTGGCACCAGCCGCTACCTGATCGCCGAAGCCGACGAAAGCGATGCCAGCTTCCTGCACTTGCAGCCGCTGGTGGCTGTGGTCACCAACATCGACGCTGATCACATGGCGACCTACGGCGGCGACTTCAACAAACTGAAGAAAACCTTCGTCGAGTTCCTCCACAACCTGCCGTTCTACGGTCTGGCCGTGATGTGCCTGGACGATCCGGTGGTGCGTGAAATCCTGCCGCAGGTCAAGCGTCCGACCGTGACCTATGGCTTCGGCGACGACTGCGACGTGCGTGCGATCAATGTGCGCCAGCAAGGCATGCAAACCTTTTTCACCGTGCTGCGTCCGGACCGCGAACCGCTGGATGTTTCGGTGAACATGCCGGGCAACCACAACGTGCTCAATGCACTGGCAACCATCTGCATCGCCACGGATGAGGGTGTCAGCGATGAAGCCATTGTCCAGGGCCTGTCCGGGTTCCAGGGCGTCGGCCGACGCTTCCAGGTCTACGGCGAACTGCCGGTGGATGGCGGTAGCGTGATGCTGGTCGACGACTACGGTCACCACCCGACCGAGGTCGCCGCCGTGATCAAGGCCGTGCGCGGTGGCTGGCCGGAGCGCCGCCTGGTGATGATTTACCAGCCGCACCGCTACAGCCGCACCCGCGACCTGTACGACGATTTCGTCAATGTGCTGGCCGATGCCAACGTGCTGCTGTTGATGGAAGTCTACCCGGCGGGTGAAGAACCGATTCCGGGTGCCGACAGCCGCAAGCTGTGCAACAGCATCCGCCAGCGCGGCCAGCTCGACCCGATCTACATCGAACGCGGTGTCGACCTCGCGCCTGTGGTCAAGCCGTTGCTGCGTGCCGGTGACATCCTGCTGTGCCAGGGCGCCGGTGATATCGGCGGTCTTGCACCGAAATTGTTGAAAAGTGAGCTGTTTGCCGGTGCCGTTGCCGCACCGGTTGAGGGGAAGTTGAAATGACTGTTGCCTACGCCAATCTCGTCTCCACCGTTGCGCCGAAAGACTTCGGCCGTGTCGCCGTGCTGTTCGGTGGCAAGAGTGCCGAGCGCGAAGTGTCCCTGAAGTCCGGCAACGCTGTGCTCGACGCGCTGCAAAGCGCCGGTGTGGACGCGTTCGGCCTCGACGTGGGCGATGACCTGCTGCAGCGTCTGCTGAGCGAAAAAATCGACCGTGCTTTCATCATTCTCCACGGTCGTGGCGGTGAAGACGGCAGCATGCAGGGCCTGCTCGAATGCCTGGGCATTCCGTACACCGGCAGCGGCATCCTCGCTTCGGCACTGGCCATGGACAAGCTGCGCACCAAGCAGGTCTGGCACAGCCTGGGCATTCCGACGCCACGTCACGCGGTACTGACCAGCGAAGCCGATTGTATTTCGGCGGCGACGGAACTGGGCTTCCCTTTGATCGTCAAACCGGCCCATGAAGGTTCAAGTATCGGGATGGCCAAAGTGAGTTCCGCGTCCGAGTTGATCGACGCATGGAAAGCGGCCAGTACCTACGATTCGCAAGTGTTGGTCGAGCAATGGATTCAAGGTCCGGAGTTCACCATCGCCACCCTGCGTGACCAGGTGTTGCCTCCAATTGCCCTGGGCACGACGCACAGTTTCTACGACTACGACGCCAAGTACATCGCCAACGATACCCAGTACCGCATTCCGTGCGGGCTGGACAGCGCCAAGGAAAAGGAACTCATGGACCTCACGGCGAAAGCCTGCGAGGCGCTGGGTATCGCCGGTTGGGGCAGGGCAGACGTGATGCAGGACGCCGACGGGCAGTTCTGGTTCCTGGAAGTCAACACCGCACCGGGCATGACCGATCACAGCCTGGTGCCGATGGCGGCCCGTGCTGCCGGTCTGGATTTTCAGCAATTGGTTCTGGCCATTCTGGCAGCCAGTGTTGAGGTAAGAGGTTAAGACCATGCAAGGCGCTCAGCTCAGACATCAGCCTACCGCACCGACCGGCCGCAAGCCGGTGCCGCGGGGTGCCAGCCGTATGGTGGCCAAAGAGCCGATGTCTGCGCGCCTGCCGAAAGCCAACTTTGGTTTTCTCAAAGCGTTGTTCTGGCCATTGCTGTTGGTCGCGCTGGGGTATGGCACCTACGAAGGCGCGCAGCGATTGCTGCCTTACGCCGACCGGCCGATCACCAGGATCAACGTGCAGGGCGACTTGAGTTACATCAGCCAGCAAGCGGTGCAGCAGCGGATCGCGCCATTCGTGGCGTCGAGCTTCTTCACCATCGACCTGGCGAGCATGCGCACCGAGCTGGAAACGATGCCGTGGATTGCCCACGCCGAAGTGCGTCGGGTGTGGCCGGATCAAGTGGTGATCCGCCTGGAAGAACAACTGCCGGTTGCCCGTTGGGGCGATGAGTCGCTGTTGAACAACCAGGGCCAGGCCTTCACCCCGCGCGAGCTGGCGAACTATGAACACCTGCCACAGCTGTTCGGCCCACAGCGGGCTCAGCAGCAAGTGATGCAGCAATACCAAGTGCTGAGCCAGATGCTCAGACCCATGGGTTTCTCGATTGCACGCCTGGAGCTGCGCGAACGCGGCAGCTGGTTCCTGACCACCGGCCCTGGCAGCGCGGGCCCTGGAATCGAACTGCTGCTGGGGCGCGGCAAGCTGGTGGAAAAGATGCGCCGCTTCATTGCCATCTATGACAAGACGCTTAAAGAACAGATTACGAACATTGCGCGCATCGATCTGCGCTACGCCAACGGCCTTGCTGTTGGCTGGCGGGAACCGGTAGCGCCCACGGCAGCCCAACCCGCTGTCGCGAAGAATTAAGAAGAGGCAGGACCCATGGCAAACGTGCAAAGCGGCAAAATGATCGTCGGTCTCGATATCGGCACCTCCAAGGTGGTGGCGCTGGTAGGCGAGGTCGCGGACGACGGCACGCTGGAAATCGTCGGGATCGGCACCCATCCGTCCCGCGGCCTGAAAAAAGGCGTGGTAGTGAACATCGAGTCCACTGTGCAATCGATCCAGCGCGCGATCGAAGAAGCACAGCTGATGGCGGGTTGCCGCATTCACTCGGCATTCGTCGGCGTGGCCGGCAATCACATCCGCAGCCTGAACTCCCACGGCATCGTGGCGATTCGTGATCGCGAAGTCAGCTCCGCCGACCTTGAGCGCGTGCTCGACGCCGCCCAGGCCGTGGCGATCCCGGCTGACCAGCGTGTGCTGCACACCCTGCCACAGGATTACGTGATCGATAACCAGGAAGGCGTTCGTGAGCCACTGGGCATGTCCGGCGTGCGTCTGGAAGCCAAGGTTCACGTGGTCACCTGCGCCGTCAACGCTGCGCAAAACATTGAAAAATGTGTGCGTCGCTGCGGTCTGGAAATTGACGACATCATTCTTGAGCAACTCGCTTCGGCGTACTCGGTACTGACCGACGACGAGAAAGAGCTGGGCGTGTGCCTGGTGGACATCGGTGGCGGTACCACCGACATCGCGATCTTCACCGAAGGTGCGATCCGTCACACCGCCGTGATCCCGATTGCGGGCGATCAGGTGACCAACGACATCGCCATGGCGTTGCGCACTCCGACCCAGTACGCCGAAGAAATCAAGATTCGCTATGCCTGCGCCCTGGCCAAACTGGCCGGTGCCGGTGAAACCATCAAGGTGCCAAGCGTTGGCGACCGTCCTCCGCGCGAACTGTCCCGCCAGGCCCTGGCCGAAGTGGTTGAGCCGCGTTACGACGAACTGTTCACCCTGATCCAGGCCGAGCTGCGTCGCAGCGGCTACGAAGACCTGATCCCGGCCGGCATCGTGCTGACCGGCGGTACCGCGAAGATGGAAGGCGCCACTGAACTGGCCGAGGAAATCTTCCACATGCCGGTGCGCCTGGGCGTGCCTCATGGCGTCAAGGGCCTGGATGACGTGGTCCGCAACCCGATTTATTCCACAGGCGTTGGCCTGTTGATGTACGGCCTGCAGAAACAGTCCGACGGCATTTCGTTCTCGGGCATCGGCAGCCGCGACAGCTACAGCAACGAAGACCCACAGGCGCCGCTGCTGGACCGCCTGAAGAAGTGGGTCCAGGGCAATTTTTAAAGCTTTACCGCAACACCGTAATACCGAAGCACGCAGTAGGCGAAAAAACTAGAGAAATGAAAGGAGAGGGAAAATGTTCGAACTCGTAGACAACATCCCCGCAAGCCCGGTAATCAAAGTTATCGGTGTCGGCGGTGGCGGCGGCAACGCTGTCAACCATATGGTCAAGAGCAACATTGAAGGCGTCGAATTCATCTGCGCCAACACTGATGCCCAGGCGCTGAAAAGCATCAGCGCGCGGACCATCCTGCAACTGGGTACCGGCGTGACCAAAGGTCTGGGTGCCGGTGCCAACCCTGAAGTAGGTCGTCAGGCCGCTCTCGAAGACCGTGAGCGCATTGCCGAAGTCCTGCAGGGCACCAACATGGTGTTCATCACCACGGGCATGGGCGGAGGTACCGGTACCGGTGCTGCGCCGATCATTGCCGAAGTGGCCAAGGAAATGGGGATCCTCACCGTTGCGGTCGTGACCCGTCCGTTCCCGTTCGAAGGCCGCAAGCGTATGCAGCTGGCCGACGAAGGTATCCGTCTGCTGTCTGAAAGCGTCGACTCGTTGATCACCATTCCCAACGAGAAGCTGCTGACCATCCTCGGTAAGGACGCCAGCCTGCTGTCGGCTTTCGCCAAGGCGGACGATGTACTGGCCGGTGCCGTTCGCGGTATCTCCGACATCATCAAGCGTCCGGGTATGATCAACGTCGACTTTGCCGACGTTCGTACCGTGATGAGCGAAATGGGCATGGCGATGATGGGCACTGGCTGCGCCAGCGGTCCGAACCGTGCACGCGAAGCCACCGAAGCGGCCATTCGCAACCCGTTGCTCGAAGACGTGAACCTGCAAGGCGCTCGCGGCATCCTGGTGAACATCACCGCCGGTCCTGACCTGTCCCTGGGTGAGTACTCCGACGTGGGTAGCATCATCGAGGCGTTCGCATCCGAGCACGCGATGGTCAAGGTCGGTACCGTTATCGATCCGGACATGCGCGACGAGCTGCACGTGACTGTCGTTGCCACCGGTCTTGGCGCTAAAATCGAGAAGCCTGTGAAGGTCATCGACAATACCGTTCACACTTCGATGGCTCCACAGCCACAACAACAGGCCCCTGTTCGTCAGGAAGCTCCAGCGGTGAATTACCGTGACCTGGACCGTCCGACCGTCATGCGCAACCAGGCTCAGGCCGGTGCTGCGACTGCCGCGAAGATGAATCCACAAGATGATCTGGATTACCTGGACATCCCGGCATTCCTGCGTCGTCAGGCCGATTGATGAAATGTATCAGGGCTATGAAGGTGATTGGTGTTCAGCAAAGGCATGGTCTGCTATCATCGCCAGCCTTTGTTGATACCAGTTCGCAATTTGCGCTGAAGCGGCCCAAGCCATGATTAAACAACGCACACTGAAAAATATTATCCGTGCCACAGGTGTAGGTCTGCACTCCGGGGAGAAGGTATACCTGACCCTCAAGCCTGCGCCGATCGACACCGGCATCGTCTTTCGCCGTAACGACCTCGATCCAGTGGTCGAGATCCCGGCGCGTGCGGCCAATGTCGGCGAGACAACCATGTCGACGACGCTGGTCAACGGTGACGTAAAAGTGGACACGGTGGAGCACTTGCTCTCGGCCATGGCTGGCCTGGGCATCGATAACGCCTACGTCGAGCTCTCCGCGTCCGAAGTTCCGATCATGGATGGCAGCGCTGGACCCTTCGTATTTCTGATTCAGTCGGCAGGCCTGGAAGAACAGGACGCCGCCAAGAAATTCATCCGCATCCTGCGTGAAGTGACAGTGGAAGATGGCGACAAGCGCGCCACTTTCGTCCCTTTCGAAGGTTTCAAGGTGAGCTTCGAGATCGACTTCGATCACCCGGTTTTCCGTGACCGCACCCAAAGTGCAAGCGTGGATTTTTCCAGCACTTCGTTCGTTAAAGAAGTCAGCCGCGCCCGTACCTTTGGTTTCATGAGTGACATCGAGTACCTGCGCAAGCACAACCTCGCACTCGGCGGCAGTGTTGAAAACGCAATTGTGGTTGACGCTGATGGCGTACTGAACGAAGACGGCCTTCGCTATGAAGACGAATTCGTGAAGCACAAGATCCTCGACGCAATTGGTGACCTCTACCTGCTGGGCAATAGCCTGATTGGAGAGTTCAAGGGCTTCAAGTCCGGCCACGCACTGAACAACCAGCTGCTGCGCAAGTTGATTGAGCAGACAGATGCCTGGGAAGTCGTGACGTTCGAAGACGCCAGCACCGCACCAATTTCTTACATGCGCCCTGTTGCGGCCGTGTAAGTAAAAAACCTCTCTAGTTTTTTAAGGGCTACCTTCGGGTGGCCTTTTTTTATGTCTGCATGAATCAGAAGATCCAGCGATCTTTTCAGCTGGCGCACACCACCCGATTCCGCCCGCCTTCCTTGGCCTGATACAGCGCCTTGTCCGCGCTGAACAGCAACTGCTCCAGGCTGATCTCGCTGGCCGATGTGCAGGTGGCGATACCGATGCTGACCGTCATCGGTGATTGAGGGGCGCCTGCCACTGGCATGTTCTGGACCGCTTCCCGGATCTGTTCGGCGATCTGCCGTGCACCTTCACTGTCGGTTTCAGCCAGGATCACCGAAAACTCCTCGCCACCGTAGCGGGCCACCAGGTCCGTCGGGCGGTGGACATGGGTGCGGATAACATCGGCCAACTCCCGCAATGCCTCGTCACCAGCCTGATGGCCATGCTGATCATTGAAAGCCTTGAAGTGATCGGCATCGATCATCAGCAACGACAAGGGCTTGCCGGAACGTTGTGCGCGAAACCATTCATGGCTCAGCGCATGATCGAGGGTTCGACGGTTGGCAACGCCGGTCAGGGCATCGGTGGCGGCCAATTGCGCCAGATCCTGCTCGGCCTGGTGCCGCAAGCGCAGTTCGCGGCAAAGCAACCAGGTCAGCCACAAGAGGCCAATGCACAGGACACCGGTTGCGCCGCTGATCACCCATGCCGTGCGCTTCCAGGTGGCGAACACTTCATCGAGGGACAGTGCGACGATGACGGTCAACGGCAGATTACCGACCCGGGAAAAGGTGTACAGGCGCCGTTGGAAATCGACGCTCGACACGCTGTTGAAGTTGCCATTGCGCGCTTGCAATATCCTGACGACATTGGGGTTGCTGGCGAAACTCTTGCCGATCAAGTTTTCTTTCAGGTAAGGCTTCTGCGCCAGGAGAATGCCATCGTCATTGATGATGGCCAGTGCACTGCCGGTACCGATGTCCAGACTGTTGAAGAGTTGATCGAAATAGCTCATGCGCATCGAGGCCACCGCAACACCCAGAAACTCACCCGTGGGCGAGGCAATGCGTCGGCTGAAACTGATGCGCCATTCATCTTTTTCTTCACATTCGCAGCGGGGTTTGAACGGTCGGCTGATGAACATGCCGGTGTCGTGGTTGAAGGCATGGGCTAGGAAATAGTCGCGATCGGCGAAATTGGCCGGTTTGGGCTCGATCAACGACGAGTCGGCCAATACCTCGCCATGCTTGTCCAGCAACAGGATGTCGCCTTTGTAACGCGCGGTGGTGGAGCGGTCGAACAGCACCAGATGGCGAATCTGCGCAGACACCTGTTTCAGATCGTCCCGTTGCGCGGCCGCGATCAGTCCTTGCAGTGTCAGATCGTAAAGCTCCACCGTGCGCAGCACATCGGCGTCGATCAGTTGCGCAATGGTCGTGGCGCTGCGGGTAGCAGCCTGCTGGGCGTTGGTGTGTTCGCGAATCAGCAGGAACGTGACAATGCACAGGATTGCGATAACCGTCAGGGAGCTGCCGAGGATCACCATGATCTCCGGTCGACCGGTATTGCCTGAAACATGCGGGAGGCGGTTTGCGGTCATAGGGCGGGTATCTGTTGGAGGGACTGTGTAAGCGTAGTTCCATTAGCGTAATAACTGAATGATTCGGCCTCGGTGCCAGGAGGGTTGATCCATTGCAAAGGGCGTGAGTGATCATCGTTACAGCCCATGCAATGAAACGGTGAAGCCAGCATAAAAAAAGCCGCTGACAGCAGCGGCTTGAAGACAACTTTTCAAAGGGAAGAGCCGATGGAAAGTGTCGAGGGAAACGGGAGCGCTGCGCGCAATCAGCTGTCTTTTTCGGTTTGCTGGGTTTGAATGCGCAACGCTTGTGCTGCCTGGGTGGCCTCAGGGGTTTTGGCTGTCATCTCGATTTGCTGTGCCTCGAAGGCGGCGGCGCGCGTGGCGTTTTGCGTGACGAACGTCTGCGACTCCTCCGCGAAGGCCAATGGCGACAGGAACAAAGAAGACAAAACAAAAGCGCTGGCAATACCCATACGGTTGGACATCGTTAAAACCTTCTTGCTTGGCAAGTGCTGTTTGGTGCGGGCAAAGATAAGGAGGTCGGAGGTTTTGAAAAAGAGCGGATTCATGAAAGGACTGTTACAGCAGAAGCAAAGATCGCTCAGACAGGCAGGTGAATGCCGAAGGTATTCATGCCCTGGTCGCTGCGCACAAACACATCGCCGCCATGCATCAGCGCAATCGCCTTGACGATGGCCAGTCCCAACCCATGGTTGTGGCCGCTGTTGCTGCGCGACGCATCGACCCGGTAGAAGCGTTCGAACAGGCGCGGCAGATGTTCACGGTCAATCGGCGATCCGGGGTTGGCCACGCCGATGCTGACTTGATGCTCACCCACCTCGATCCGCACTTGAATCACTTGCCCGGGCGCGGTGTGTTGCACCGCGTTGTTCAGCAGATTGATCAGCGCCCGACGCAGGTGAGCGATCTCGATCTGCACGTGCGCATCGCCACTGACCTCGACTTGAACCTGGGCATCTTCAAGGATGAAGTCCAGGTATTCCAAGGTCGTCGCCACTTCATCGGCCAGCGATGTAGCGGTCAGTTTGGTCGCCTTGCTGCCCTGATCGGCGCTGGCCAGGAACAGCATGTCGTTGATGATTGAACGCAGTCGTTCCAGTTCTTCGAGGTTCGATTGCAGCACTTCGAAATAGTGCTCGGCGGAGCGGCCGCGGGTCAGCGCGACCTGGGTTTGGCCAATCAGGTTGGTCAGCGGTGAGCGCAGCTCATGGGCCACGTCGGCATTGAAGGACTCGAGGCGCGAGTAGGCCTGTTCGACCCGTTCCAGCGTCGAGTTGAATGACTTGACGAACTGATCGAGTTCCGGCGGCAACGGCGACAGCCGCAAGCGCCCCGAGCGCAAGGGCGGTGCCAGGCGTTGGGCTTCCTGGGACAGTTTGATCAACGGCTGGAGCCCGATTCGCGCCACCCAGTAACCCAGCGCCGAGGCCATCAGCACGCCAATGATCGCCAGGCTGATCAGGGCAATCAGCAACTGGTGTTGCGTGTGGAAAAACGTCTCGGTGTCGATGCCGATCATGAAACGCAGCGGCGGGCGCTGATCCTTGGCCGGAAACTCGCTGACCAGCACTTTCAGCGGATATGGGTGATCGGGTAATTGCAGGTCGCGCATGCCCAGCGGTCCTTCGGCGAAGGCGCGGATCTGCGGTGTAGGGTTGCCATATTCGTAGTGCGGATCGCCGCTGGTGATCCAGAAACTGATGCGCTTGTCTTCTTCACCCAGCAGCTTGAGTTTGTTGTTGATCTTCACCCAATGCTCGGGTGTGCCGTAACGGCCGACGGTGGATTCGAGCACGCTGTAGCGCGCATCCAGCTCCGCCTCGGGCAGCAAACCCAGGCCTTTATCGACCTCTTGGTACAGCGCCCATCCGATCAACAGAAAGACCAAAAGCGCCACCAGCGTAAACATCCCGCTCAGGCGCAGCGCAATGCTGTTACTGGACACCACGGCTCTCCAACACATAACCCATGCCGCGAATGGTGTGCAGCAATTTCTCTTCGAACGGCCCGTCGAGCTTGGCCCGCAGGCGTTTGATCGCGACTTCGACGACGTTGGCGTCGCTGTCGAAATTGATGTCCCAGACCATTTCGGCGATGGCGGTTTTCGAGAGGATTTCACCCTGTCGACGGGCGAGCACGCTGAGCAGCGAAAACTCCTTGGCGGTCAGGTCCAGGCGGGTGCCGGCGCGGGTGGCCTTGCGGCTGATCAAATCTATCCACAGGTCGGCGATGCTAACTTGCACCGGTTCATGGCCGCCGCTGCGGCGGGTCAGCGCTTGCAGACGCGCCACCAGTTCAAGGAAGGAAAACGGTTTGCCGAGGTAATCATCGGCACCATCGCGCAGGCCCTTGATGCGGTCTTCGACGCGCTCGCGAGCGGTGAGCATGATCACCGGGGTTTGCTTGCGCGCACGCAGGGCACGCAGTACGCCGAAGCCGTCGAGGCCCGGCAGCATCACGTCGAGGACGATCACCGCGTAGTCGCTTTCCAGCGCCAGGTGCAGGCCTTCGACCCCGTCGCGGGCCAGGTCTACGGTGTAACCCTGTTCCGTCAGGCCGCGGTGCAGATAGTCCGCGGTTTTTTCTTCGTCTTCGATAATCAGAACGCGCATGACCCGCCTCAGTCTGTGGTCGCCAGCGCCGCAACCGGCGTTGGTTTAGGTCGATGGAATAGCCGCTCAAGCCACAAGTAGATGACCGGCGTGGTGAACAACGTCAGCGCCTGGCTTACCAGCAAGCCGCCGACCACCGCGATCCCCAGCGGTTGGCGCAACTCGGCGCCAGTGCCGTAACCGAGCATCAATGGCAGTGCGCCGAGGAGTGCGGCGAGGGTGGTCATGATGATCGGCCGGAAGCGAGTAATACAGGCCTTGAAGATCGCCTCTTCCGGCGACAAGCCGCCGTTGCGCTGCGCTTCGAGGGCGAAGTCGATCATCAGGATGCCGTTCTTCTTGACGATACCGATCAGCAGCACCAGCCCGATCAGGGCCATGATCGAAAAGTCCTGGCCGCAGATCCACAGCATGATCACCGCGCCCAGGCCTGCCGAGGGCAAGGTCGAAATGATCGTCAGCGGATGCACGAAGCTCTCATAGAGCACGCCCAGAATGATGTACACCGCCACCAGCGCCGCCAGGATCAGCCACGGCTGACTGGCCAGCGAACTCTGGAACGCCTGGGCCGCACCCTGGAAATTTCCGCTGATCGCCGCCGGCATGCCGATGTCGGCCTTGGCCTGGTTGAGCATGATCACCGCATCACCCAACGCCACGCCGGGCGCCAGGTTGAACGACAGGTTGGCGGCCGGGAACATGCCGTCGTGGGCGATGGACAACGGGCCGATGGTCGGAGCATCGAACTTGGCCAGGGCCGACAGCGGCACCATTTCTCCGCTCAGGGGCGAGCGCAGGTAGAAATAGTTGAGGCTTTCGGCCTTGCCGCGCTGTTTGGTGTCCAGCTCAAGAATCACGTTGTACTGGTTGACCTGTGTCTGGAACTCGTTGATCTGCCGCTGGCCGAACGCGTCATACAGCGCTTCGTCGACATCGCTGGCGGTCAGGCCGAAACGGGCAGCGGCACTGCGGTCGATGTTGATGTGGGTGATGCTGCCGCCCAGTTGCAGGTCGTTGGAAATGTCGCGGAATGCAGGGTTGCCGCGCAGTTTTTCCGTCAGGCGCTGGGTCCAGGTGCTGAGCGTCGCGCCGTCGTTGCTCTTGATCACGTATTGATACTGGGCGCGGCTCGGGCCAGAGCTGAGGTTGATGTCCTGGCCGGCGCGCAGGTACAGCACGATGCCCGGGACTTTCATCAGTTGCGGGCGAATCCGGTCGATGAATTCGCTGGCCGAGACATCACGGTCGCCGCGTTTTTTCAGGGCAATCCAGAAGCGGCCGTTGGCGATGGTCTGGTTACTGCCCGAGACACCGACCGAGTGGGAAAAGGCCTGCACAGCTGGATCGGCGGCGACGATTTCTGCCATCGCCAAGTGTTTTTTCACCATGTCGCCGTAGGAAATGTCGGCGGCAGCTTCGGTGGTGCCAAGGACGAAACCGGTGTCCTGGATCGGAAAGAAGCCTTTAGGGATGAAGATGTAACCGGCAACTGCCAGGCCCAACGAGAGGCCAAACACACCGATCATGAATTTCTGGTGAGCGAGTGCGCGGTGCAGGCCTTTTTCGTACCACGCCAGCAGGCGATCGCCGAAGCCCGGTTTGTCGTGGGCGTGATGCACCGGCGCACGCATGAACAACGCGGCCAGGGTCGGCGCCAACGTCAGGGACACCACCACCGAAATCAGGATGGTCGAGGTGGCGGTCAGGGCGAATTCCTTGAACAACCGACCGACCACGCCGCCCATGAACAGCAGCGGAATGAACGCCGCCACCAGCGAGAAGCTGATCGACACCACGGTGAAGCCGATCTCACCGGCGCCCTTGATCGCCGCCTCGCGCATGTCGTCTCCGGCCTCGAGATGGCGGTGGATGTTTTCCACCACCACGATCGCATCGTCGACCACAAACCCCACGGCCACCACGATCGCCACCAGCGTCAGGTTGTTCAGGCTGAAGCCCATCACATACATCAGCGCAAAACTGGCGATCAACGACACACCGAGCACCGCCGACACAATCAGCGTGGCCGACAGTTGACGCAGGAACAACGCCATCACCGCCACCACCAGCATCACAGCGATCAGCAAAGTGATTTCCACCTCATGCAGCGAGGCGCGAATGGTCTGGGTCCGGTCGATCAACACCTTGACCTGCACCGAGGCGGGCAACATCGCTTGCAGCGCCGGCAGCGCGGCCTGTATGCGGTCCACGGTCTCGACGATGTTGGCGCCCGGTTGGCGGAAGATCACCAGGTTGACGCCCGGTTGCGAGCCCGCCCACGCCTGCACGTAGGCATCCTCCGAACCGTTGACGACTTTGGCGACATCCTTGAGGTGAACCGGGGCGCCGTCCTTGTAGGAAACGATCAACTGGCTGTATTCGTCAGGGTGGAACAGTTGATCATTGGTCGAAAGCGTTGAAATACTCGACTCGCCGTACAGCGCACCTTTGGCCAGGTTGAGGCTGGTCTGCTGGATTGCCAGGCGAATGTCCGCGAGGGTCAGGCCGATGGCAGCGAGTTTGTCGGCGGACACCTGAACGCGAATTGCCGGACGTTGCTGACCGGTAATCGACACCTGTCCTACACCGTCGACCTGGCTGAGCTGACGGGACAGCAACGTTTCCGTCAGGTCGCTGAGTTCCGGGCCGGGCATCAGCGACGAGTTGACGGATAGGATCAGCACCGGGCTGTCGGCCGGGTTGACCTTGCGCCAGGTCGGCAGGTTCGGCATGTCCTTGGGCAACTTGCCGGAAGCGGTGTTGATCGCCGCCTGAACTTCCTGGGCGGCGGTGTCGATGCTTTTCTCGAGGGTGAATTGCAGGGTCAGGATGGTCGAGCCGAGCGCGCTGCTCGACGTCATCTGCGTCACTCCGGGGATGGCACTGAATTGCACTTCCAGGGGCGTGGCCACCGACGACGCCATGGTTTCCGGGCTGGCGCCGGGCAGTTGCGCCGCCACCTGGATGGTCGGGAATTCCGCTTCCGGCAGCGGTGCGATGGGCAGGCGCGGGAAGGCAATCGCGCCCAGCAGCACCAACGCAAAGGTCAGCAGGATGGTCGCGACGGGGTGATCGATGCACCACGCGGAAATCGAGCCATGACCTTTCATGGTGTCGGCTCCGATTGCACCACCTGCGGCGGATCGGTCAGCACCTGAACCACCGAGCCGGGCTTGAGACGCGACTGGCCATCGCTGACCAGTTGATCGCCGGCCTGCACGCCTTTGATGATGTTCAGGCCGCTGTCCTGATAGACCATTTGCACCGGGACGGTTTCGACTTTGTCGCCCTTGAGGCGGTAAACGAAATGTTGATCGAGGCCACGCTGTACGACGTTGGGCGGTACGACCAGCGCATCTTTATCCAGTGCTGTCTGAATTTTTACCGTCACCAGCAGGCCCGGCCAGAGTTTCTGCCCGGCGTTGTCGAACTCAGCCTTGGCGCGGATGGTGCCGGTGTTGGCGTTGATCTGGTTGTCGATCAGGGTCATATGACCTTCGCCCAACAGGTTGCCGGTTTCGCCATCGGTGTCGGCCCCGATGTAGGCCTTGACCTGCGCGCGCTGCGGGTCGCTGATCAGGCTTTGCAGGGTCGGCAGCATTTGTTGGGGCAGGGAGAATTCCACGGCGATCGGGTCGATCTGGGTCACCGTGAACAGGCCCTGGGTATCGCTCATGCGCAGGAAGTTGCCTTCATCCACGGTGCGAATGCCGACGCGACCGGTGACCGGGGAGCGAATTTGCGTGTAGGACAACTGCACCTGAGCGGCATCGATTGAAGCCTGATTGCCTTGGGCGGTGGCTTTGAGCTGGTTGACCAGGGCTTGTTGCTGGTCGTAGGTCTGCTTGGAAACACCGTCGTCGACGCTCAGCAGTTTGTAGCGCTGGAGGTTGACCAGTGCGACTTGCAGTTGTGCCTGGCTTTCACCGAGTTGTGCCCGGGCCTGGTCGAGGTTGGCGCGGATCGAGCGGTCGTCGATGGTGGCCAGCAGGTCGCCTTTCTTCACCAATTGGCCTTCCTTGACCATGATTCTGGTGAGGATGCCGTCGATTTGCGGGCGGACCACGACGCTGTGCAGGGACAGGACCGAGCCGATACCGCTGACAAAACGCGGCACGTCCTTTTCGGTGACGCTGACGATGCGTACGGGGATGGCGGTGGGGGTGGCGAGTTTGGTTTTTTCCGGTTTGGTGGCGTACCACAGGCCCAGCGCTGCCAGGAGGATCAGGAGGGCGACGAGCAGGGCGGGTTTTTGCTGGATTCGCATGCGAGTGGGGCGCCGGGGCTGGGTGGTCGGTACGAGGGTAAGGTAGTTTCCTTTATAAACCTGTTTGCTGGTCAGGAGGGTGACTGCTAACTGACGGCGCTGTCAGTTTGGCTTGGGCTTTGCGGCCTTATAGCCGAAGTTTTCTTCGGTAAAGGCAACTTATGGATTCGCAGCGATCCCTGTAGGCGCTGGCTTGCCAGCGAATGGGCTCGAAATCGATGCAATATTCAAGGTTGCCTTCGCCAGCAAGCCGGCTCCTACAGGAAATCAGGCCTCTCAGGATATTTGCAGGCGCTGGCTTGCCACATTAATTCGCCACCCGAACCCCACCCAGACTCCCGCTCAGTTCATACGCCGCCAATTCCGCCTGATGCGCCGCCAGCAACTCCGGCAGCGAGCCGCGCAAGTACTCGACCCAGGTCTTGATCTTCGCATCCAGATACTGCCGCGACGGGTAGATCGCATACAGGTTCAGTTCCTGCGAGCGGTACTGAGGCATCACGCGTACCAGTGTGCCGTCGCGCAAGCCGTCGATGGCGGCGTACAGCGGCAGCACGCCGACGCCCATGCCGCTGGTGATCGCGGTTTTCATGGCGTCGGCGGAGTTCACCAGGAAGGGCGAACTGTTGATGGTGACCATCTCCTGGCCTTCCGGGCCGTCGAAGGCCCATTTTTCCAGGGGGAGCACCGGGCTCACCAGGCGCAGGCAGGCGTGGTTGAGCAGGTCGCTGGGTTTCTGCGCGCAACCGTTGGCTTTGACGTAGGCCGGGGAGGCGCAAACGATGCTGTAGGTGATGCCCAGGCGCTGGGACACAAAACCCGAGTCCGGCAGTTCGCTGGCGAGGACGATGGACACGTCGTAACCCTCGTCGAGCAGGTCCGGCACGCGGTTGGCCATGGTCAGGTCGAAGGTCACGTCCGGGTGAGTCTTGCGATAGCGGGCAATGGCGTCGATCACGAAGTGCTGGCCGATGCCGGTCATGGTGTGCACTTTCAATTGCCCGGCCGGGCGCGCGTGGGCGTCGCTGGCTTCGGCCTCGGCTTCTTCGACGTAGGCGAGGATCTGCTCGCAGCGCAGCAGGTAGCGCTTGCCGGCTTCGGTCAACGCAATGCGGCGGGTCGTTCGGTTGAGCAGGCGGGTTTGCAGGTGGGCTTCCAGATTGGAGACCGCGCGCGAGACGTTGGCCGTGGTGGTGTCGAGTTGCACGGCGGCAGCGGTGAAGCTGCCGGCTTCGGCCACGTAACTGAAGGCGCGCATGTTTTGCAAAGTGTCCATGGGGTGCTCTCGAGTGCGATGGCAAATTGTGACACGAAGTTTCGGGGGCTGAGACCCCGACCAAGGGATTATCTCGTGAACGGTAACAAAGATTCACAGGAATCCCAGCTTATCGCCATCAAAGCCCACCCATAGAATTGCGCGGACTGTAGGAGCCGGCTTGCTGGCGATGGCATCGCTGCGGTCATCCAGATGCCGCGCGATGTCTGCATCGCCAGCAAGCCGGCTCCTACAAGATCTCGTTATCCCCCCTATTTTCAGGAAATCGCAGCAGTGCCGCGTCGCATCAGCAGAGCGCTTCAGCCGCTCAGTGTTTTGGCTTTAACCCTGGCAATCAGCGGCTGCATCGGAACCGGAGGTATTGCCCCGCAGGGCAAGGCGCTGGAGGTCAGTTCACTGGCCACCGACGACGCCATCCAGAGCGCCACTCAGGA
This sequence comes from Pseudomonas sp. C32, assembly GCF_030417915.1. Lineage (NCBI taxonomy): Bacteria > Pseudomonadati > Pseudomonadota > Gammaproteobacteria > Pseudomonadales > Pseudomonadaceae > Pseudomonas > Pseudomonas sp. C32. The sequence continues at coordinate 133,472 of NZ_JAUHUK010000011.1, forward strand.
TGCACACTGGCCCACCGCACAATGGTGGCAGGCCTATGGCGACCCGCAACTGAACCGCTGGATCGAGCTTGCCCTTCAAGATAGCCCGACGTTGGCCATGGCCACCGCCCGCGTGCGTCAGGCCAGATCCATGGCCGGTGTCGCCGAGGCCGCCGAGTCGTTGCAGATCAATGGCGATTCCACCCTCAAGCGGCACAACTGGCCGACCGATCAGTTCTATGGCCCCGGCGACCTGGCCAACAGCACCACCTGGGACAACAACGCCGCGTTGGGCTTCAGTTACGCACTCGACCTGTGGGACCGCGAAAGCAATACCACCGAGCGCGCTGTCGACATGGCCCACATGACGGTGGCTGAGGCGCGACAGGCGCAGCTCGAATTGCAGAACAACATCGTGCGCGTCTACATCGAACTGTCGTTGCATTACGCGCAACGGGACATCGTTGAGGCGACCCTCAAACAGCAACAGCAAATCCTCGACCTCGCGCAGAAACGTTTGGACGGCGGTATCGGCACCCATTTCGAAGTCAGTCAGGCCGAAACGCCATTGCCGGAAACCCATCGCCAGATCGATGCGCTGGACGAAGAGATCGCCCTGAGCCGCAACCAACTCGCCGCCCTTGCCGGCAAGGGGCCGGGGGAGGGCGCAAAGGTGCAGCGTCCGACGCTGTCCTTGGGCGCGGCTCTGAAACTGCCGTCGTCATTGCCGGCGCAGTTGCTCGGCCAGCGCCCGGACGTGGTCGCCAGTCGCTGGCAAGTGGCGGCGCAGGCGCGGGGCATTGATGTCGCGCACGCGGGTTTCTACCCGAACGTCGATCTGGTCGGCAGTCTCGGGTACATGGCCACCGGCGGTGGTGCGCTGGAGTTCTTGACCGGCAAGAAACTCAACTACACGGTCGGCCCGGCCATTTCCTTGCCGATCTTCGACGGCGGGCGTTTGCGTGCAGAGCTGAGTGAAGCCTCGGCCGGGTATGACATCGCTGTGGCGCACTACAACCAGACCGTGGTCAACGCGCTGAAAAACATCTCCGACCAGTTGATCCGCCGCGAGTCCATGGACAAGCAGCAGGCCTTCGCCGCCGAGTCGGTGGCCACGGCGCAGAAGACCTATGACATCGCGATGATTGCCTATCAGCGTGGCCTCACCGATTACCTCAATGTGCTCAATTCCCAGACGTTGTTGTTCAAGCAGCAGCAAGTGCAGCAGCAGGTGCAGGCAGCGCGTTTGAGTGCTCATGCCGAACTGGTGACGGCGCTCGGCGGTGGCTTGGGCGCGGGCAACGATGTGCCGTCTGCCGAACAGACTCAAGTGCCGAAAATACCGGTTCTTCTTCGATGAACTTGATGTGTCAGGCACACCCAGAAATGTGGCGAGGGAGCTTGCTCCCGCTTGAGTGCGCAGCACTCACAAAGTGTTCAGGGGCTGGCGGAGTTTTGGGGCCGCTGCGCAGCCCAGCGCGAGCAAGCTCGCTCGCCACAGGATTTGCCTCATCCCAGACCTTTTTTAATTGAGCAGGATTTCATGACCCCCTTGCCCGCACCTTTGCGCTGGCTGTATTCCCTTGAATGGCGCCGGGGTTTCTTCGACTGGGCGCGCAGTGATGGCGTGACCTGGGTCTACATTTTCAAGGTCCTGATCGCGGCGTTCCTGACGCTGTGGCTGGCGATGCGTCTGGAATTGCCGCAGCCGCGTACCGCGATGATCACCGTGTTCATCGTTATGCAGCCGCAAAGCGGTCAGGTGTTCGCCAAGAGTTTCTACCGTTTTCTTGGCACCTTGGCCGGCTCGACGGTGATGGTCGCGCTGATTGCCTTGTTTGCGCAGAACACCGAATTGTTCCTCGGCTCGCTGGCGATCTGGGTCGGCATTTGTTCGGCCGGTGCCGCGCGTTACCGTAACTTTCGCGCTTACGGTTTTGTACTTGCCGGCTACACCGCTGCGATGGTCGGATTGCCCGCGCTCGCGCATCCCGACGGCGCGTTCATGGCGGCGGTGTGGCGGGTGCTGGAAATCTCCCTGGGGATTCTCTGCGCGACCCTGGTCAGCGCCGCGATCCTGCCGCAAACCGCCAGCGCCGCGATGCACAACGCCTTGTATCAGCGCTTCGGCGTGTTTGCCCTGTTCGTCACCGACGGCTTGCGCGGACGCAGTCAACGGGATGCGTTCGAGGCGGGCAACGTGCGTTTCATCGCCGAAGCGGTGGGCCTGGAAGGTTTGCGCAGTGTCACCGTGTTTGAAGACCCGCACATGCGTCGGCGCAACGGTCGGCTCAGTCGCTTGAACAGCGAGTTCATGGGCATCACCACGCGTTTCAACGCTTTGCATCAATTGCTCGAACGCCTGCGCAACAGCGCGGCGGATCAGGTCGTGGCGGCGATCAAACCGGGTTTGCAGGACCTGGCCGAAGTGCTCGACGGCTACAGTGGTCGTTCCCTGACCAGCGCCGATGCGGCGCGCCTGGTCACGGCTTTGACCGTTTACAAGGAAGGCCTGCCGGCGCGAGTGCGCAGCCTGCGGGCGACGTTCCAGGAGAGCGAGCCGAGCGACGCCGAGCAACTGGATTTCCACACCGCGTACGAGTTGCTTTATCGCTTCGTCGACGACCTGCACAGTTATGCACAGACCCACGCGTCCCTCGCCGATCACAGCCATGCGCGGGAGCAATGGGACGAGCCGTTCACCCCGCAAACCAACTGGATGGCCGCGGCCGCATCGGGGATTCGCGCGGCGTTCATTCTGGTGGTGCTGGGCAGCTATTGGGTCGCCACCGCGTGGCCGAGCGGCGCAACCATGACCCTGATCGCCGCCGCCACCGTGGGCCTGTCGGCCGCCACGCCGAACCCTAAACGCATGGCCTTCCAGATGGCGTGCGGTACGTTTCTCGGGGCGTTGATTGGTTTCGTCGAGATGTTTTTCATCTTTCCGTGGATCGACGGTTTTCCCCTGTTGTGCGTGATGCTGGCGCCGGTGATCGTGCTCGGATCGTTCCTGAGCTCACGCCCGCAATACGCCGGTGTCGGCCTCGGATTGCTGATCTTTTTCAGCACCGGCTCAGTGCCGGACAACCTCACCGTCTACAACCCGTACACCTTCATCAACGACTACATCGCCATGGTGCTCGGCATGCTGGTGTGCGCGGCGGCCGGGGCGATTATTTTACCGCCGAACAGTCGCTGGTTATGGCGTCGGCTGGAGCAGGATCTGCGGGGTCAGGTGGTGTACGCCATCAGCGGCAAACTCAAGGGGCTGGCGTCGAGTTTCGAAAGCCGCACCCGCGACCTTTTGCATCAGGCTTACGGCCTGGCCGCAGGGCAGCCGCACGTGCAGCGCGACCTGCTGCGCTGGATGTTCGTGGTGCTGGAAGTCGGCCACGCGATCATCGAGTTACGCAAAGAACAGGCGATTCTGCCGGTGCATCCGGCGTATGCCGAATCCCAGCCGTGGCGCCAGGCGATCCGGGTGATGGGGCGGGCGCTGGTGCGGTTGTTCCTGCAACCGGGCAGCAACAATCTGGAACGTGCACTGGTCGCGGTCGATCACGCGATCAGCCGTGTGCAGTCGACGGACGAACCCTTCGCCCCGCACTTCGACACCTCGGCGCTGCGTCGGGTGAAAAGCTATTTGCACTTCATCCGCACCTCGTTGCTGGACCCGCAATCACCACTCGCCGCCTACGCCATCGCCAAGCCTGAAGGACTTGAACATGCCTCGTGAAATCGCCTTCCACGGCGTCTACATGCCGACCATGACCCTGATGTTTTTCATCGCTGCAGCGTTGGCCTGGGCGCTCGACCGCTTCCTGTCCGGCTTCGATCTGTACCGCTTCTTCTGGCACCCGGCGCTGCTGCGCCTGAGTCTGTTTACCTGTCTGTTCGGCGCACTGGCGCTGACTGTCTACCGTTGAGAACGTCCCGATGAAAAAGCTTTTCAGCCTGCTCGCGACCTTGCTGGTACTAGCCCTGGCGCTGTGGATCGGCCGCTCCCTGTGGGAGCACTACATGAACACACCCTGGACCCGCGATGGTCGGGTACGCGCCGATATCATCAATGTCGCCGCCGACGTCACCGGCGAAGTGGTGAACGTGCCGGTGCGTGACAACCAGTTGGTGAAGAAGGGTGACCTGTTGATGCAGATCGATCCCGAGCACTATCGCCTGGCGGTCAAGCAGGCGCAGAGCCTGGTCGCCTCGCGCAAGGCCACGTGGGAGATGCGCAAGGTCAACGCCCATCGCCGCGCCGATCTGGACAACCTGGTGATCTCTCGGGAAAACCGCGACGACGCCAGCAACATCGCCGACTCGGCACTGGCCGATTACCAGCACGCCCAGGCACAACTGGAAGCCGCCGAACTCAATCTCAAACGCACCGAAGTGCGCGCGGCGGTGGACGGTTACGTGACCAACCTCAACGTCCATCGCGGTGATTACGCGCGCATTGGCGAAGCGAAAATGGCCGTGGTCGACATGAACTCGTTCTGGGTCTACGGCTTCTTCGAAGAAACCAAGCTGCCCCACGTGCGCGTCGGTGACAAAGCCGACATGCAACTGATGAGCGGCGAAGTGCTCAAGGGCCATGTGGAAAGTATTTCGCGCGGCATCTACGACCGCGACAACCCGGAGAGCCGTGAGCTGATTGCGGATGTGAACCCGACCTTTAACTGGGTGCGTCTGGCACAGCGGGTGCCGGTGCGGATACACATCGATGAAGTGCCGGAGGGTGTGCTGTTGGCAGCGGGGATTACGTGTACGGTGGTGGTGAAGTCAGAAGTTGAGCGGTAAGCGACACCTCTATCCTGCTGGATAGAGGTGTTTTTGGGGGGGGCTTTCAACGTGGATTGGCCACGAGATTAGGCAGGCTGCGAAGTGCAGGGTCTTGCTCCGTTGCCAGCGGATAGAGCACTTGAATGGATACCGTCAAATCGTTGCCCGGCTCCAGCAGGTACTGGTCGCTTGCAGGCGTGTTTAATTCAATCACACCCTCTGAACCGTCATGCGCCGTCTCCAGCCAGTTTTTGGCATGAATTTTCGTACCTGGCGGCAAGCCAGCGCTGGAAAATCCCCATTGGGTGCAGGCGCGGTCAACAGCGCGCAGGATGACGTCATAGCTGTAAATCCAGCCCTGGGTAACCTCGTCCTGCCATGCACCGTTGAACACCTGGCGGGTTTGAATATTCAGCGCTTCGATGTGCCTGACCAGGACAGGGCAGTAGAGACTTTCCTGGTAGGTGGGTTGGTAGTAAACAATCCCGCACAACTCGGCGACAGATGATTCTTGCAGGTTTTTATCAGACCGCAGTGTCAGCGTACGTCGAGCATTCCACCCCTGTGTCTGCACATCCGTAATCGTGATAGTGGAATACCTGAAGTGTTCGTTTACAACTAATTGCGCGCCATTAATCGGCATGGAGGCGTGCAGCAGTGTCACATCCTTTGAAACCCTGAACTGCAAACGCGAACCCACAGGCGGCGGAGCACCATCGGTTTCAAGGGTGAAGCCGAATGTCGCCGGCACCCCTTTTTTGATCTCGTTTACAAAATTATCCATTTTGATATTCAGCAGTTTGGTCATCTCAAAATCCTTTTGAAAAGCATGACATTGTGCGGGGAGTGGGCCGGTCAGTCGCTAGCCTGTTCAGGGTGCAGATAACCGTAAACATGACCCAGAGCGCCACCCAGTCCAAGTGTGTTGCCGGCCAACAGAATCCGGCCATTGGCCTGGATTTGCAGTTGAGCCGGCGTGGTGACTAATGCCGTATCTTCCTGGATGCAGCCATGTTCACCAAAACTTCGGTCAATCAAACCGTTGGCCTGATAACGCGCCGTGTATAGGCGTCGGGCTCCGCCGGCAGTGACGATCTTTCCATCCGACTGCTGATGGCCGCAGACCCATTCGTTACCATGCTCGGCATCGAATTGCGTCAGGACCGGTCGACCACCATTGAACGACGGGTGTGGGTTGCCGGTGGAGTCCAGACCTGCCAGCAGACCCCAGTTTCGGACGGCGGTGCTGGCCTGGCCAATGCCAACAACCTTGCCCCCGCCTGTAGCGACCAGATCATGAATAGCCACGCTGCCATTGGGAATGTTCAGTGTGGAAAAACCGGGCATTTCCTCACCGCCAAAGTCGAGATCGAGTTCGCCGTTTTGCAAGTAACGCGCTACATATCCGAGCGTCTCTGGGACGGCATTGACAGCGCTGCCCGCGACCAGAACTTTGCCGTCGATTTGCGCGAGTAGTGCATGAACTGAAGTGGCGCTGAAGGCCGTGTGTCTTATTTCGAGCTTGCCGGTTTTATTGAAGGTTTTGTCCAGGTTGCCATGGGTGTCAATGCGAACTACCAGCCCCGTGGAAGTGTCGCCGTTTCGGTAAGTTGCGCCGATGATGATCTTTCCGCATTCGTGTAGTTGCAGCGTGCTGCTGTCATTGACAAGTTCGCCGAGGGTGCTGTTGTCAATAATGACGCAGCCTTGTCGGCCAAAACTTTCATCAACCGCACCTTCTTTTTCGAAGCGGCAGATCACGAGCCGTTTCGGGCTGTTGCTGTCTGCTTTTCGCGACCAGCCCAGCATCAGAATGCGCCCGTCCGGCTGTACGGCAAGCCTGCCGCCCGCCGAGTCGTAGCCACCAGCGAAGTTGCCATGAACCAGGCCGTTGTCGGCGAATGCAGTGTCGACACTGCCATCCGGATTGAAGCGTGCCAGACCGTACAGTCCTTTAAGATCACGGGCGAGCCAGGCACCCACAAGTAGTTTGTCGTTGGCCAGTACCTGTATACCTTTCACATGCCTGTCGAGATCAAGTGCGTGCTTCAGATTGAATAACGTAATGACGCCGTCCTCACCAAAGTTTGGATCGCGTGCAGCAGGGGTGGAAAAAGAGTGTTGATCAATAATGTCCATATTATTGCCTTTAGTTTATTTTTCAGTGGATTTAAGTTGAGTTTTTTATTTGAAGTCTCAAGCCCGTTAATTGACGGGCTGTTAACAAGTTATAAGTCAGGGGGGCGTTTGGCGAGAGGGGCGGCGGCAATGTGTGTTTGAGTTTGTTTCTGCTGTGCTGTAGCGACGTCACGTACAAAAGTAACGGGTCAAGCTTTGTAAAACGTCTCCTGCAAATGCAGCCAGATCACCCGGCCATCGGCGTGCTTCTCGAACACAACCGTGGAGCGACGATCCGAGTGCTGCCCGGTCGCATCGGTCTGTTGCTCGCGATAACTCACGGTTGCGCCACCGTCGTGCAGCGCAATGCCACGCAGTTCGCTGAGTTCGATGCGGAACCCGAGTTTCTTGCCGCCCGCGAGCGAGAACAGTTCGCTCAGCGCATCAAAGTCGAGTACCCGGCCCAAGGGCGAGACCATGGAGAACCGAGGCGAAAAGCGCGACAGCAGATTGTCGAGTTCGGACGGGTCGCGTTCTTCGGCCAGCCATTGTTCGATGGCGACGTGGGCCTGGATGACTTCGTCGAAGTAGTTGGTGTAGTCGGTGTAGTCGGTCATTGTGCTGTTTCCTGAATTTTTGGCGGCGTTTGTTCTGACGACATCGCGAGCAGGCTCGCTCCTACAGGGAAACGCATTTCAATGTAGGAGCGAGCCTGCTCGCGATGGGGTCGACACGGTTTCAGAGCTGCCCACGCAACCCGAACCGCTTCATCAACCCGGATTCCAGCAAACCTTTGGGCACCAACCCCGCCAGCAACGGCAACGCCCGGCTGCCATTACCCAGGCGAATCAGTCGCGGTGGCTTGTCCTGCTGCACTGCCTTGAGCAAGCCGGCAGCAAACTCGCTGGCCGGGGTCGGGTTGTCCTGCGAGGCTTTGGCTCGGGCGCGAATGCCTTCACGCAGCGGAAACCACGGCGATTGTTCGCTGATCAGTTGTTCGGCTTCATGGCCGGCGTTCTTGGCGAAACTGGAGGCGATGGCGCCCGGCTGGACTTCCATGACCCGTATACCAAACGGCGCCAATTCCATGCGCAAGGCATCGCTCAAGGCATGCACGGCGGCTTTCGACGCGCAGTAGGCGCCGGCGAAAGGTGTGACCAGAATGCCCGACACGCTGCCGATGTTGACCACGATCCCTTTGGTCCGGCGCAGCACAGGAAACATCGCGCGAGTCACGCCGACGATAGAGAACACGTTGGTTTCAAACTGACGCTGCATCGCCGGTACGCCGCCATCGAGCAACGGCCCCATCGCGCCATACCCGGCGTTGTTGATCAGCACATCGAGCCCACCGCGCTCGTGGTTGATACGTTTGCTCAGCGCTTCGAGTGCCACGCCATCGTTAACGTCCAATCGCACGGCCGTGAATCCGGCAGCGTTCAGCGCGGCAACATCTTCAGTCCTGCGCGCACTGGCCCAGACCTCGTAGCCGGCAGCCTTGAACACATCCGCGAGGGCACGGCCGATGCCGCTGGAACAACCGGTAATCAACGCAACGGGCATGGCGCATTCCTTGTGCAAAAAAAGGGGGAGGGATCAATCGGAAAAACTACCCTGCAAACGCTCGGCGCGAAACTCCAGGGTTTCCGGACGGTAGCCGGGGCGCAGCGGTGGCATGGGCAGGCAGTCTTCCCAACGGCCACCGGCCTGTAATTCGCCGGGACCGCGATAGCGTGGGGCAGTGTATTGATTGTCGGCCAGATTGACCGTGTCACCGGGTGCATAAGCCGCGACTCGCCAGCGCAATTCGGTCAACGGCACGTCGTTGCCATTGTTCATGGTCAATTGCAGCGGACGGTCGGGAGGGCAGTGCTGCGGCGTATAACTGATGCGCAGCTCCAGGCGTTGCAGTTGCTTGAGCTCGCGGTGGTCCATCCAGATGACCCAAGTGGCGACGATGCCGAGCCCCACAGCAGCGGCAACCGAGACGGGCAAGGCTTTGGCTGGGTAGCGCAGTAGCAGGATCAGCCAGGTAATGACCAGCAGGATGCCGATAAACATGACGCGCCAACCTCGGGAGTAGAGGAGACCATCCTACCTAAGCGCAGGTGGGGTTGGCGATGGGCTGATTGTTATGGTGTCTGTGCCGGCCTAATCGCTGGCAAGCCAGCTCCCAGAGTGTTTGCGGGTGTTCACAAGATAGGTGTTCACCGCTGAAACCTGTGGGAGCTGGCTTGCCAGCGATGGGGTCGGTGGAGGCAATACAAAAATCTGAAAAAAAAGCCCCCACCCAAACTACTGCGGATAGGGGACGCAGTGGCCTGGATGGGGGCTTCTTTTTAACTGCAGGTTTACTGCGCGATGGTTTTCACCGACACGCCACGCTCGATTGGCGTCGAGCGACCATAGATATCCTCAAACCGCTCGATATCGTCTTCGCCCAGGTAGCTGCCCGACTGCACTTCAATAATCTCCAGCGGGATTTTGCCCGGGTTACGCAGGCGGTGCACCGAAGCGATCGGAATGTAGGTCGACTGGTTCTCGGTGAGCAGGAACACGTTCTCATCGCAGGTCACTTCAGCCGTGCCGCTGACCACGATCCAGTGTTCGGCGCGGTGGTGGTGCATCTGCAGCGACAGGCACGCGCCCGGTTTGACCGAGATGTGCTTGACCTGGAAACGGCCGCCCATGTCCACCGAGTCGTAGGAGCCCCACGGACGATAGACCTCACAATGGTTCTGGGTTTCAGTGCGGCCCAGTTCGTTGAGGGTGTTGACCATCTGTTTCACGCCTTGGACCTTGTCCTTGTGGGCGATCATCATGGCGTCCTTGGTTTCGACCACGACGATGTTTTCCAGGCCGATCACCGACACCAGTTTGCCGTTGCCGTGGATCATGCAGTTTTTGCTGTCCTGGATCACCACGTCGCCTTTGGTGACGTTGCCGTTGGCGTCTTTGGCATTCACTTCCCACAGCGACGACCAGCAACCGACATCGCTCCAGCCAGCGGTCAATGGAACGACGCAGGCGCGTTGGGTTTTTTCCATCACCGAGTAGTCGATGGAGTTGTCCGGGCAGCAGGCGAAGGTGGCTTCGTCGAAGGTGATGGTGTCGGCATCCTGATGGCTGCGCTCGAGGGTCAGCAGGCAGGTGTCGTAGATGTCCGGATCGTGTTTTTTCAGCTCTTCGAGGAAGCGGCTGGCGCGGAACAGGAACATGCCGCTGTTCCAGAAGTAACCGCCGGATTGCACGTACTCGGTGGCACGTTTCACGTCGGGTTTTTCGACGAAGTGCGAAACACGGCTGATGCCTTCAGGCAGCAGCGAATCGTTGGTCGACTTGATGTAGCCGTAACCGGTTTCCGGTTTGGTGGCCGGTACGCCGAACAGCACCATTTCGCCGTTTTCGGCTGCGACGGTGGCCAGGGCCAGGGCGCGTTGCAGGGCTTTCTGGTCTTCGAGCACGTGGTCGGCCGGCAGCACCAGCATCAGCTCGTCGCGACCTTCATTGACCAGCATCATCGCAGTCAGGGCCACGGCCGGCGCGGTGTTGCGGCCGAACGGTTCCATCAGGATGCGCTGGGTTTCGAGTTTGCGCGCGGCCAACTGCTCGTTGACGATGAAACGGTGGTCCTTGTTGCAGACCACGATTGGCGTGTCCATGCCGTCGAACACCAGGCGTTCCAGGGTTTGCTGGAACAAAGTGTGCTCGCCGGTCAGGGCCAGGAATTGTTTAGGGAACTGCTTACGCGAAAGCGGCCAAAGACGCGAACCGCTACCACCTGACAAGATCACCGGAATCATGTTGTTACTCCTTGCAAATCGTTTGGTTAGGCCTTTGTGGGAGCTAGCCTGCTAGCGATGGCGCCACCTCGGTACATCGGAAAAACCGAGTGGCCTGCATCGCCGGCAGGCCGGCTCCCACAGAGAGCCGGGTCAATTCTGAAAATGTGTTAGCGCGTCGAGACCGGGCGTTTTACCCAGACTGGCGACAGGCTGCTGCCGTTACCGGTGACGTACAGCACTGCCGCTTCACCGCGTTCCAGGGCGACGGGTTTCACGTCGCCGACTTTCGTTGCGCCATCGTATAGCGCCAGGCTGACTTTGACCGGGTTGATTTCACGCTCGCCACGGCCCTTGGGCGCAACGTTCGGTACCACGTCGGTCTTGCCGTCGGCGGTTTTCAGGGTCAGCGCCTTGTCGCTGAGGTTTTGCACGCGCACCAGGGATTTCTGCTTGTTCTTGAACGGCGGCTCTTCAATCAGTTGCGGCGCGCCGCTGGCGTTGTTGACCAGGGTGTAATAGTGATCGCCGGCCAGTTTCACCGGCAGGGTCTGGCTGCCGACCTTGGCGCTGTAGTCGCCGCCCGGCATGAAGCTGAAGTCACTGCTGGCCAACGGCGCGACATCGCTCAGGTTGGTGCTGCCGACGGTGGCGCTGACTTCGGCGTTACTGGCGTTGAAGATACGCACGAAGGACGAGCCTTTCGGGGCGGTCGGGCCGTAGAGCGCGGAGTCGCCAGCGGCGAAGGCCTGCATCGAAAGCACACTCATACCAGCAACCAGTGCAAAGGTCTTGGCGAGACGACGAGGAGTAGTCTTGAAAGTCATGGTAGTACCTCTCTCTTTCAGTTTTGCGCCCGGTCGGGCGTCTCGGATTTAGTGTTGATGGCTACGTTTTGTTGGCGAGCGCCGGCTTGTTTAAGCTCTGCGACCCACTGCGGGTCGGCGTCGCCGATTTCGTTGTTCACAGGCAGATATCGTTCAGGGAACTCCCAGATCAGCACTTGTGGCGGGCTGTTCTTGAAAGCGTCGCTTTTGAGGTAGCTGAGCATCGGCAGAATCGGGCCGTGGCCGTCTTCGGCGTAATTGACCACGTCGCTGTTCAGCGCTTGTTTGAGCGCACCGACGAAGTTCCAGTTGGGGTTGGCGCTGTAGCTGGTGCCGATCAGGGCCACCGGCACTTCGGTGTTGGCGAACAGCGCGTCGTCGCCGGCGGGCTGATCTTCAGCCGCGACCGTATTGCGCTTCTGCAAGGGCTCTTGCTTGGGCATCAGGTTTTCGAACAGCGGGTCCAATGGCAGGAACAGACGCAGGTCGCCCTTGTGCGTGATGGTTTCGGCAGGCTCGGTGACGAAGCGCTGCGGTTCGCCGCTCAACGGGTACGTGTCGGCAATGGTCTTGGCCAAACGGTTGGCGGCGATCTCGGCGCCTTGCGGCGTCCAGTGCGTGTCGGTGCGCAGGAACACTTGCTGGCCGTTCTGCTTGGCTTGTTGCAGCGGGCCGAGCAAGTCCGGTGCCGGAATCCGGTCAGCGGCCAGGCGCTGGTGGAAATCCGTGTAGAGGTTGGCGTGGATGCTGGCCGGTTTCACTTCACCCAGGTGTTCCGGGTACAGGCGCACCTTGGCCGGCACCACCGCCATCACCAGTTGCACGCCTTTGGCTTTCAGCGTTTGGCGCACGCCTTCGACCAGCGCGTAGTTGCCTTGCAGGTTCAGCTCTTCGTTGACCACCGGGTGGAATTCTTCATCGCTGTACAACCACTGATCGCGACCGAGCACGACGCCCGGACGACCTTCGTTGAACAGTTTGAAATCCAGCGCGGCCCAGAGGTTGGTGCCCAGGCGTTTGATCGGGAATTCGTCGTCGTAGTGGGTTTCCACGGCCTTGGTCCAGCGGCCGTTGAGCACCGTCGCATCGGCGTTGGTGCTGAAACCCATGAAGCTGCGAACCGACCACACGCCCAGGGCGAGCAGCGTCACCATGAACAGGGCGATGTAGAAGATGCGTAATGAGCGGGTCATGGTCAGATCCCTCAGAACTGGAAGTAAAGGAACGGCGAGAAACTTTGCGCCGAGAGTTTGAGAATCGAGGCGATGAACAGCAGCAACACCAGCGCACGCATGACGTAGCGCGACCAGTCAGCGGTCCAGTAGGCCGGTTGCACCTGGGCGTCAATGCCGACGGTGTAGCCAGGCTGATGGATGCTCGCCGGGTTATCCCCAGGCGCGGCTTTGATCAGACCCGGTTCGGTGGCGGCCGGGCCGTCGCTGTCGACATTCACCGCAGGCTTGGTCTTGGCAGGCGGCTGATTGCTGTAGAAGTCACGGATGCCGAAGAACGCCAGGGTCACGTAGGCCACGATCAGCGTTGCCACTTGCAGGCCGGTGAGGCTGGCCTGGTTGAGTTCCGACAGCGACCAGTCGCCGAAGCTGAACATCGCGCCGTACATGCGACCGGCAACGTGCAGGTTCTCTGCGCGGAAGATCACCCAGCCCATCACCACCAGCAGGAAGGTCAGCGCCCAGCGGATCGGGTTGATGCTACGTGGCGAAGTGTTCAGGCCCAGCGCTTTTTCAATCGCCAGCCACATGCCGTGCCACGCACCCCAGACGATGTAGGTGATGTTCGCGCCGTGCCACAGACCACCGAGCAGCATGGTCAGGAACAGGTTGCGATAGGTCATCAGCGTGCCTTTGCGATTGCCGCCCAGCGTGATGTACAGATAGTCACGCAGCCAGGTCGACAGGCTGATGTGCCAGCGGCGCCAGAACTCGGTGATCGACTGGCTGATGTACGGCTGTTTGAAGTTTTCCATGAAACGGAAACCCATCATCAAGCCCAGGCCGATGGCCATGTCGCTATAACCGGAGAAGTCGAAATACAACTGCGCGGTGTAGGCCAGCGCGCCGAGCCAGGCATCGCCCGTGGTCGGGTTTTGCAGGGCGAAGCAATGGTCGGCCACCACCGCGAGGGTGTCGGCGATGAAGACCTTCTTGATGAAACCCTGCATGAACCGCGTGCAGCCCTCGGAGAATTTGTCGAGGGTGTGGGTGCGGTTGTTGAACTGATCGGCCAGGTCGCGGAAACGCAGCACGGGGCCGGCGATCAGGTGCGGGAAGATCGCCACGAACGCCGCGAAGTCGATCAGGTTGCGGGTCGCCGGGGTGTCACCACGGTAGACGTCGATGATGTAGCTGATGGACTCGAAAATGTAGAACGAGATCCCGATCGGCAACAGCACGTGGGTCAGGATGAACGGCTCCAGGCCGACCGACGTCATCATGGCGTTGATGCTGTCGACGCCGAAGTTGGCGTACTTGAAGTAGCCAAGGATGCACAGGTCGACGACCACGCCGAGCAGCAGCCAGCGCTGCGCCGGTTTGGTCCGTACTCCAGCGGCACCGACTTTCAGGCCGATCCAGTAGTTCCACAGCGTGACGGCCGCGAACAGCGCCAAAAAGTCCACACGCCACCAGGCGTAGAACATGTAGCTGGCAATCAGCAGCAGCAAATTGCGATAGCGTTGCCCGCTCAAGTAGTACAAGCCGAGGAAGATCGGCAAGAACAGAAACAGGAACACGTTGGATGAAAATACCATCCCGATCTCTCCATGTTTGAACCAACAGTCAAGGGCCAACGGCCCCCCCAAACCCCCCACGAAAAACCGGGGGGATGTATTGCATTCAAGCCACCGCGATCCCTTGTAGGAGCCGGCTTGCTGGCGAAGGCGGCAGATCAGTCGACATCGATGGTGAATGTCATACCGCCATCGCCAGCAAGCCGGCTCCTACAAAGGATTTGCGTTAAGAACCCTTGCCCTTTTCATTGGCCGGGTCGTAGACCTTGGTCAGGTCGCCGCCGAGGCGGAAGGTCTTGAACGGTTGCATGTCATGCTTCTTCTCCAGCACATCCGGCGCGCAGGTGTAGAGCGAGCAGAACGGTTCGAGCCAGGCGAATTTCGAGTCGACCTTCAGGTCGGTCATGTCCTGTTCCTTGCCGTTCTTTTCCTCGAACTCATCCGGGTCTTTCACCCCGGCGAGCACACGATCACCGAGGCGTTTCAGTGCGCCGTTGTTTTCCTGACGCAAATCCACACCGTTGACCTGGGCGAAACTGGCGATCATCGCCAGCGGCGGCAGGGCGTAGTTGTGATAGGCCAGCGCCCGTTGCTGACGCTTGAGTTCGTTGGGCAGATAACCGTCGGCGTCGACCTGGTTGGCGCCGACCTTGAATTCCTTCACCGCCCAGTCGAACAGGTCGCGGCGGTTGGTGGCGACGGACGTGGCCATCACCGACCACGCGGCCCAGTACGAGTGGTTGTTGGTCTTGTCCAGCGGCAGGTTGTCCCAATCGCTGACCACCTGATCGGCCATCTTGCTGAACCAGGCTTCGATCAACTGCGACTCTTGCTGATGATTGGCCAGCGGACGTGAGTCGGAAAATTTCAGGCGAATGTACGAAGACGCCATGCTGCCCAGCGCCCATTTGCGCATCGACTTGCCGGTGTGGTTGAAGTCCTTGGACATCAACGCATCGGCCTTGGCCCAGGCGGTGAGCCAGTTCAACGTGCACTCCAATTGTTCCGGACGACCGTCACGCATGAACTGCATCACGCGCTTGCTGGTGCCGCGTTCCATTTTGGTGATGTCGGCGGTGCTGTCGCGGAAGGCTTTTTCAGACTGTACGTTCAGGGTCGAACGGGCCTTGTCCGAGCCTTCGTACTTGCTGCGGAACTGCAACGAGCCGGTGTAGGGCGTCGGCATGGCATCGCAGCCTTCGCTCTTGTCGCCGGTTTTGACTTTCTCGATCGGTGCGAAGTAACCCTGTGGCGGGCGCAATGGCGCCGCCGCTTGGGTGGCGCCCGCAAACATCGCCAGGCTCAACAGCGTCGGTGCCAACAGATGTTTCAGTTTCGGATTTCGCATAGCAGACCTCATTGCCCGGCCGAAGCGGTACGTTGCTCAGCGCTCGGGAATACGTTGCGTTTGCAGATTTTCGCTTCGACTTTCTGTGGCGCGGTCCCGGCTTTTTCGGGGCCCTGGATTTCAACGGCCAGCAGGTTCTGCGAGGCCCAGTCTTCGTCCGTGCGCAACTCGAAGGCGAAACGCCCGTCGGTGTCGGAGGTTTCCGGTTTGTCGATCTTGATGTCCTCGTGGCGACCGTTCATGTACCAGAGGGTGGCTTGCAGGGTTTTCACCGAGGTGTCGGCGAAGCGGATGTCGACCTGGTGACTGCTGTTACGCAGGTCGAGGTTTTTGCTGTTGACCATCAGTTCGTTTTTGCCCGGCTTCAGGGTGGTGCTGCCGGCCATTTGTGCATCTTTGCCTTCGCAACCGTTGTCCAGCAGCGCCATCATCTGGCGGTAGATGGTTTCCTGGTCTAGGCGATAAAGCGGCGAGAATTCCCAGATGAGAATCTTCGGCGGGTTCTTCTGGAATTCGTCGCTGCCCAGGTACTGCAGCATCGAACCTTCCAGGCCACCGCCGGGGAACGCCACGTTGAGAATGTCGGCGCCGATGGCCTCTTCGAGGAAACCGGCGAAGTTGTAGTTCTTGCCGCTGTGGGAGGTACCGACCAGGGTGATTTGCGGATTACCGGAATCGCCGAACAGGTCGCCGTCGCCCGCTTCGCCCTTGGGCTCGGTGGTGAACTGATCCATGTACTGGATCGCGTAGCTGGTGCCACAGAGTTGACCCGCCATGTTGTGCAATGTTCCGGTCTTGCCCATGCGACCCGACTTTTTGGTCTCGAATTCGCGCTTGGGAATGGCGGCGAACTCAGGCAATTGCTTGACCTTCTCGGCGACGACTTTCGCCGTGCGCTGAGCACCGTACGGCGTCCAGTGCTGGTCGCCACGGAAGTAGAAATCGTGGGCGGGCAGGGTGTCGGGCAACGCCTCGTTGGTCAGCGGCGACAGGTCCGGCACGACGTAACCCATGGCTGCGAAACGACCGAGCATCGACTTGTAGTTCTTCAAGGCCTTGTCGAAATCGAAGCTGGCTTTCTCGGCCGGGTTGAGCTTGTTACGGTTCACCAGGCCACGGGTCGGCTGGTACACAATCACCAGCTCCACGCCTTTGCTCTTGAACGCATCGTGCAGTTGCTTCATGCGTTTGTAGCCGGCCGGGGTGGTGTCGAATTCGGTGCGCAAGTCTTCCTGGGTACGGAACAACCAGTCGCCCTGGGCCTGCACCAGCGTGGTGAAATTCTGCTGATAACGCGTGGTGTAGTTCTTCGCGTCGTGGGCGGCGGGGCACAGGCTGCAGCACGGTTCTGCGCTGAACTTGGGCGCCTGCGCCTCATCGGCACGCGCGCCGCCACTGGCCGCGAGAATGCCGGCGGTCAGGGCCGACAGGCTGAGTAATTTGATCAAGTGTGGGTGCATAAAATTATCCTCAGTCCTGCATTTCGGTCTGGCGTTCGACAGGGTCGATCAGCACGGCTTTCTGCTGGCGCACCAGCAAATCGAGAATTTCATCCTGACGCTCGCCGAGAATCCCCGAAAAGCTGATGCCGCTGGATTTGGTCGGGGCGAGCATGGACACGCGATACAACTCGACGCTCAGCGGCGAGTCGATGGACAGCGGGCCGCTGCCGTTGGCCGCCAATTCACCGCCCACCACGATCAACGACACCTGCGCGTCGAACGGGTCGAGCTTGATGTCACGGTCGGTGTTGCTCAGGTCCTTGATGTGGCCGTAGACGCCGGTCAGGCCGTTGGCCATGGCGATGTTTTCGTACAGGCGAATGTTCACGCTGTTACGAATGCGGATGCCGTGACGGCGGTTGCTGACGACTTTGTTGCCCCACAACAGGTTGTCGGCACTCTCGTAGAGGG
The DNA here is from genome assembly GCF_030417915.1 of Pseudomonas sp. C32. Classification (NCBI taxonomy): domain Bacteria; kingdom Pseudomonadati; phylum Pseudomonadota; class Gammaproteobacteria; order Pseudomonadales; family Pseudomonadaceae; genus Pseudomonas; species Pseudomonas sp. C32. Next base: position 150,970 of record NZ_JAUHUK010000011.1, read on the forward strand.
TGATGCCGTCGGTGTGGTTCTGGTAGATCTCGTTGTGGGCGATCAGGTTGTTGACGCTGTTACGGTCGATCACCAGGCCCGATAATTTGTTGTCGTAGCTGCGGTTGTTGAAGATGAAGCTGTCGTTGACCTCACGGGAAATAATGATCCCGTGCTTCTTCTTGGTTCCGTACACCGTGTTGTCGGCAATGATCAGACCGTGGGAACGGTCGTGCGGGTCAATGCCGTAGACGATGTTGTCTTTGTAGGTGTTGCCCTTGACCACGAAGTTGCTGGTTTCATAGCAGTAGAAGCCGTACCACATGTCCGAGAATTCGGAGCCGACGATCCAGCCGGTCGGTTCAGGACGCTTGAGCACCTTGGCCATGTTCGGCGTGTATTGGGAAATACTCACGCCGTACGACTTACTGTTGGCGTAACCGAAACTGGCCATCTTGCTGTTGGCGATGTAGGTCTCGGTGCCGCCCCAGGCCAGCAGGAACGGACGGAATTCCTTGGGCGATTTGAATGTCGCCGGGCCGTTGTCCTTCTCGCGCCAGCCAGTGATTTTGGTGTCACGCACAAACAACTGGCCGTCGTTGACCAGGAACGAACCGGCCTCTTGGGACAGGCGCAATTCCTGGGTCTGTTTATCGATTTCAAGGATCCCGTGTTTACCGACCACAATCGGCAACTTCGCCAGGAACACTCCCGGCGAGGTTTCGCTGAAGTACTGCTTGGGCACCTTTTGCGCCAGGTCCTTGAGGTTCATGTAACCGTCGTCGACGAAGATCGCCTGCGGGATCCCGTGCTGACGCACCACCCACTCGGCCATCTTGTTGTCACCGCCGATGAAGTCCTTGAGCGCGTCTTCCTGCATCATCCGGCGCACGCTGATCTTGCCCGGTTTGCTGCGCACGATTTTTGCCGCGACGGCCTCGGCGGTGTAGCCGGACACGTCCGGCAGTTTCGGCGTGGCCAGTTCCAGTGGCGCGGTCGGTGCGCTGCTGACGGTGTAGGTCTTGGCCTGTTGCAGTTCCTTGGCCACGGTTGCGGGCTTCGCTGGCTCCGCATTGGCGAAGGCAGTCGCGCTGGCCAGCAGCATCGCGCCGGCCAACAGGCTGATCGAGCCTTTTCGGGCAGGATGATTCATCTGGGAGACTCCCTTCGCGATGTGCATCAGAAGCGCCAGATCACGTCGATGAATGCGCGGTGCATGTACGAATCGACTTCCTTGCCGTACGCATCGCCCGGCTTGAACACGCCGCCACGAAAACGCACCAACGCCGAAGGCTCGTCGATCGCCTGGCTCATCGATGCCGGCAACAGGCCTTGCTTGAAGTACTTGGTGACCACCAGGTCCATTTCCTGACCGAGGTCTTTCTCGCCATCGTTCAGCGGCAGGGAGGTGCTGGAGAGGATCGCGCCGGTCACGTCGTCGGTGTTGTTCTGCACCGCGTCGATGCCGTTGCTGCCAACCGGCTTGTTGCCGTCGACGCGCCAGAATTTGTGGTAGATCAGGCTGGCGTCGTATTCGTCGTTGAGCATCCACGAACCGAACAGCGTGGCCGATTGCAGGTTGTTCATTTCGCCACGGAACGCTTCACCGAAACGGTGCACGCGCGAGCGGGTACCGGTGTAGTTCGAGCGGTTACTTTCCAGGCCGTTCTGTTCATAGTCTTCGCTGGCGCGGGCGTAGGCCGCACCCACTTGCCATTGCGGATCGAGGCGCAGGCGCACACCCAGGTCGGTGGCCCAGCCATCGACATCGTCGCTGCGCTTGGCTTGTGCGGGAGCTGTGCCATCGGCGTTCAGCGGGTTGACCGTGTCGCGGTCACCGCTCATGCCGGTGATGCTGCCCCAGTAGTTGACGGTGTTGGTGTTGCGCCAGTTGTAGGCGTCGCTGTCGGCGGTGAGGCCCAGCCAGCTGATGTCGCCATTCTGTTTCTTGTCCAGCGAATCGCTGGCTTCGCCTGGTGTCGGGTAGTCGAGCTTGCCGTCATCGTGGGTGTGATGACCGCGAATGCCGACCCAGTTGCCCGGAGTCCACTGGTACGCCGCATCGGCGTAGGCGTGCAGGCGATCCTTGTCTTCCGGTGCCAGTTCTTTCAGGTCGGTGCGGTACTCGCTGAAGCGTTCGGCGATACCGACGTTGGCGCGCAGCAGGGTGGTGTCGAAGGTCCAGTTCAGGGCTTCGATGTTGGTGTCGCGCCATTGGCCGTCGTCATTGCGCAGGCGCTGGCGACCGAACTTCAGGACCTCACCCGGGTAGGGCGTGAAACCGCTGTAGCCGACCCAGAACTCACGCATGGCCAGGTAGTTTTTCTTGGTCTCGCGATCACCGTTGTCGGTGTTCTCGGCGCCGTCGGATTGTTGCAGGGTGTCGGTCTCGATGATGTCGGTGGACGTCACCGCCTGACCCATGGCGTACGCGCTCCACGCGCCGCTTTCGCCGTAGACCCACGGACGCAGGTCGAGGCCGACACCGTTGACGTCGCCGCCGTCGGCGGTGCCGAGGTCACGGTCGTCTTCGGACTGGCCGGTGATTTTCACGTCCAGGCCGAAGTTCTTGGTTTCTTCGGTCATCGCAGCGAGCGTCGGGCAAGACCAGATCAGCGCGAATGTCAGACCGATACCGGCCTTCATGAATGGATTCAGTTTCATAGGGATTCCTCACCGTCTTCTTCTTGCAGGGCGTGCAGTGGCAGCGTGTTCTGGCTCAAGTTGCCGCGAACGGCCTGTTCCTGTTTCAACAGGCGTTGGGCCTCGGCCAGCTGCGCAGGCGGCAGTTGGGTTTCGAGTGTTTGCGCAAGCTCGGTGGCTTGCGGGGTGTTCTGTGCCTTGGCCAGTTGGCTGAAGACATAAGCGTTGAGCGGGTCAGGCTTGGTGCCTTTGCCTTGGGAGAACAGTTGGGCGATGGCGAAGTCGGCGCTGTTCTGGCCGTTACGCGCAGCGGTCAGCAGATGGTCGAGGGCCTTCTGCGGATAGACCCTGCCCAGGTAGCCACGGCGGTAGATCTGGCCGAGGTAGTAATCGGCGGCGACTTCACGGCCGACGGCTTTCTGGAAGTGTTCCTCGGCGACCTTGGCGTCGGCCGGGACCATTTTGCCTTCGTAGTAGAGCTTGCCCAGCAACAGCTCAGCGCGCGGCTGATCGGCGGCGCGGCCGTTGTCCAGGTACTGCATCATCTGGTCGACATCGCCCAGTTCGGGGTAGTCGTAGAGCAGTTGCGCGAGGGTGACCCACGACGCCGGGTAGCCCGGGGCGATCGGTTCGAGCAGCGACTGCGCGGTCTTTTCGTCGGGCGTGCCCAGGGTCGAATCCGCGAGTACGCGGGCGACGCTGTCCACACGCTGAGCGGACACAGTGCCGCGAGCATGACCGGCTTGCATCTGCTTGATCAGCTCGGCCTGTTGTTCAGGCTGGGCTTTTTTCTGGTAGACGGTGGCCAGTTCGACGTAGCAGATGTCGGTGGTGTTGATCGCAGCTTTGCAGACCTTTTCCACATCATCCAGGTGCTGGTCGTAGGTGCCCTGAGTGCGATACAGCAGCACTTGCGCCAGGCCCGCTTCCGGCTTGCCTTCGGCGCGCCATTGGCTGATTTGTTTTTGTGCGTCGACGTTGGGGAAGCTGTGCGGGTATTGGAGGTACAGCATTGCCAACGGGATCAGCGTGTTGCCTTCGCCTGCGGCGGCGGCTTTTTTCAGCAGGGTTTCGGCTTCGTGCTGCTCGGCTTCGGTGGAACCGGGCTTGGCCACCAGCAGGCGACCCAGACGCGCCTGGGCACGCGGCGAAACGCTGGCGGCGGCACGGTAAGTCGCCTCGGCCTGTTTCATCTGTGCCGGGTCGCGGCTGTCGACCTGAATGTCGGCCATGCCGACCTGGGCTTCGCTGTAACCCAGGCTTGCCAATTGCTGGTAATTCGCCGCAGCGGTGGCGGTGTCGCCGCGCTTGAGCGCTTCGTTGGCCAAGCGTTGGTCGGGCAGACCGGCGCAACCGGCGAGGCTGACAGCCAATGCCAGCGAGCACACCACCAATCCCCTGTGGGAGCCAGCCTGCTGGCGATTCGCTTGACGCGGTGTTTCAGCAAAACCGCATTGATCCAATCGCTGGCAGGCCAGCTCCCACAGGGATCGCGGTGTTTTGAGGAGAAGGGTCACGGGCATGTCCTCCGCTTAAAGACCGGCAGCCATGGCTTTGTCGATCAGCCAGTTCAGGTTCGGGCCACGGTCGCTGCTCACTTCCACCGGACGACCGGCGAGGTTGCTGTCCAGGGCTTCGTCAGGCTGGATCAGCACGCGGATATCGGAAGAAAGATCGGCGCTTTTCAGGCTGGTGCTGCTGACGATCTTGCCGGTGCGGGTTTTGTCTTCACCGGCGATCTGGAAGCGCACTGCAGTGCCTGGCAATACGTCGCCGAACTGGCGATAGGAGAAGCGCGCTTCAACGTTGGCTTCGGTGTTGCGTGGCACCAGTTGGAAGATCACGTCGCCCTTGCTGGCGTATTGACCGTTGGCGACCATTTGCTGGGCCACGGTGCAATCGCACGGCGAAGTCAGGGTGCCGGTCATTTGCTTGCCGAACAGTTCTTCAACCTTGGCCGGGGCCAGTTGATCGTCTTGCAGATGGCCCTTGAGCACGTCGAGCATGCTGGTGCTGAACGTCGCCAGCGGGGCACCTTTGGCGGCTACGCCATCGGCTTTCACCAGACTTTGTACGGTGCCGTCACGGGGCATGGTGATGTTCACGCCCTGCACGCTGACCAGGCCGGCCTGGGCATGGCTGACGAAGTACATGCCGTACACCGACTTGAAGATGAAACCGAATGCCGCAAGACCCACGATGAAAATGCCGAGACTGAAGGTCACGGCTTTCATGCGACCGAATGCGCTCATGCCATGGCCGCCATCCTTGCTCTTGCGTGCCTTGGTGAAGTTGTCGCGCTGCAGGGTCGCCAACACTTCGCCGATGCTGACGATGTCGCCGGCCAGGTGCGAAGTGATCAAGTGACGCAGGGTCGAAATGTCCCGTTGTTCCAGGTTCTGGAACTGGCAACCGGTGCGGCCGGTCTGGCTATCGAAGGAGCGGATCTGCAATTCGACATCCATGGCCAGGCCGAGGTTGTCGATCACGAATTGCATGCGAGCCTTGTACACCTCGCCCACCTTCAGGGGCAGTTGACCGGCGTTGAATGCCAGGCCACCGGCGGACAGATCGATAAGGCGGACTTCGACCGGTGTACGGTCAGGACCGAAGAAACGCAGCTTGGCCGGAATTTTCACGCGGGCGTGTTGGCGCTGGGCTTCAGATTCATGCACTACGTTGGCGTTGACGGCGGTATTCATAGGGGCGTTTTCCTGGTTAATTCAAAAAATGGGGCGGTCAGACCATCAACAGCAGCACGGCGACAAAAATGCTGCCGGCGGAGAAGGTCATGGTCCGAGACGACCAGGTGTTGAACCAACGTTGAAAGCTGGCGAGATCACGGGTCAGAGAAGTGGGTTGGCGAGTCCAGGACTGTTGGTCGAGGCGGAAGAACACGTAGATCTTCACCAGTGCACCGACGATCTGGTTGTAATAGAGAATCGCCGGGTAGGCCGGACCGATCCGGTGGCCGGAGCAGGACAGCAACAGGGTCAGGATCAGGCGAGTGATGCCGATCCACAGCAGGTACACCAGGATGAACGCGGTGCCGTACTTGAAGCTGGCGATCAGCGCCACAGTCAGGCCCAGCAGGGAGGTCCACATCGACACGCGCTGATCGAACAGCACCACCGAGGTGAACGCACCGAGGCGTTTAACCCCAAGACCGAGGGCGCGGGAGTTCTGCCGCAGGTTGTTGCCGTACCAGCGGAACATCAGTTTGCGGCTGGCCTTGATAAAGCTCTTTTCCGGCGGATGTTCGACGGTGTTGATCGCGGCGTCGGGCACGTAGAAGGTGTCGTAGCCCAGGCGCATCAGGCTGAACCAGCTCGACTTGTCGTCGCCGGTCAGGAACTTGAAACGACCCAGGCGCCAGTGTTGCAGCGAGTCGCTTTCTACGTCGGCGATGAATTCCGGGTTGGTGACCACAGTGGCACGGAACACCGACATCCGACCGGTCATGGTCAGCACGCGCTTGGACAGGGCCATCGAGCACATGTTGATGTGACGCTGGGCGAAACGCAGCTTGTGCCATTCGCTCATGATGTAGCCGCCGCGCACTTCGCAGAACTCGTTGGTGGTCAGACCGCCGACATTGCCGAACAGCTGGAACCACGGCACGGTCTTGCGCACGACGCCTTCGCCGAGCACGGTGTCGCCGTCGATCACGGCCACCACGGCGCGGTCATCCGGCAGGTGACGGGAGATGGCACGGAAACCGAAGGCCAGGCCATCGCGTTTGCCGGTGCCGGGAATGCGCACGAAGTCGAGCTTCACGTTGGCCGGCGGATTCATGCGTTTCCACAGGCTTTTCACCAGCAGCTCATCGGACATTTCCACGATGGAGCAGACAATAGTGGTCGGCAGCCCGCAGTCGATCGCTTCGCGGATCACCGAGCTGTAGACCTGCGCGGTGGTCAGGGCGTCAATACGGAAACTGGTGACCATCAGGAATACATGGGACGGGTCCGCCGCTTTACCCAGCTTGCGCACTTTGCGCCGCAGGTGCGGGTAGACCACGTACAGAAACAGCATGCCGCGCAGGAAGTGCGTGGCACCCATCGAGTAGCGCCAGATACCGACGATACCGATCAGGAAAATGAAGTCCTTCGACTCGGAGTCGAACGTGGACACAGGCAACGCCATGGCGATGCCCATCAGTAAACTTAGATAAAACAGCCAACCGGCGGCCTGAAGTAGGCCGTGCTTTAGCCTGTGCATAATCGGAATCCTAAAGTCAGTTGCAAGCCCCAAGCTTCAAGCCCCAAGCGAGGAGCTTTGAACTTGCGGCTTGGAGCTTGAAGCTTGCGGCTGCTTTACCAGCAGATACCTTCAGTCCGGCCAGTCACGCTGGTGGCCTTGGACATGAAGCCGACCAGGTCGATCACTTGCTTGCCGTGAGGAACGTCCAGCACCAGGGCGCGGAATTTCTCGTCACGGTTGCCGAGGATGATCACGTCGGAGTTGTTGATCACCGCGTCGAAATCGGAATTGAGCAAGGACGAGACGTGCGGGATCTTCGACTCGATGTAGTCCTTGTTCGCGCCGTGAACACGGGCGTATTCGACGTTGCTGTCGTAGATGCTCAGGTCGTAGCCCTTGCCGATCAGCATTTCCGCCAGGTCCACCAGCGGGCTTTCGCGCAGGTCGTCGGTGCCGGCCTTGAAGCTCAAGCCCAACAGGGCAACTTTGCGTTTGTCGTGGCTTTCAACGATGTCGAAGGCGTTCTGCACCTGGGATTCGTTGCTGGGCATCAGCGAGTTCAGCAGCGGCGCTGCCACGTCCAGGGAACCGGCACGGTAGGTCAGGGCGCGCACATCTTTCGGCAGGCACGAACCGCCGAACGCAAAGCCTGGGCGCATGTAGTACTGGGACAGGTTGAGGGTCTTGTCCTGGCAGACCACGTCCATCACTTCGCGACCGTCGACGCCGACAGCCTTGGCGATGTTGCCGATCTCGTTGGCGAAGGTCACCTTGGTGGCGTGCCAGACGTTGCAGGTGTACTTGATCATCTCGGCGACGGCGATGTCCTTGCGGATGATCGGTGCGTCGAGCTCTTCGTACAGCGATTGCAGAACATCGCCCGAGGCCTTGTCGAACTCGCCGATGACGGTCATTGGCGGTTGGTCGTAGTCGGCGATGGCGGTGCTTTCGCGCAGGAACTCAGGGTTTACGGCGACGCCGAAATCGACGCCGGCTTTTTTGCCGGAGCAGTCTTCGAGAATCGGGATGACCACATTGGCCACGGTGCCCGGCAACACGGTGCTGCGCACCACGATGGTGTGGCGGGTGGATTTGTCACGCAGGACAAAACCGATCTCGCGGCACACGGCTTCGATGTAGTTCAGTTCCAGGTCGCCGTTCTTCTTGCTCGGCGTGCCGACGCAGATCATCGACAGGTCGGTGTCACGAATCGCCTCGGCGAAGTTGGTGGTGCCACGCAGGCGACCGGTCTGGATACCTTGCGCCAGAAGTTCACCCAGGCCTGGTTCAACGATCGGCGATTTACCGGCATTGATCATATCGATCTTGTCTTTGGCAACATCGACGCCAACGACGTCATGGCCCCGTGCAGACAGGCAACCGGCGCAGACTGCGCCAACGTAACCCAAACCAAATATGCTGATGCGCATCGCAATTACCTCTCTGTTATCAAGACTGTATTCAACGAGCCATTAGATGGCCGGAATTAATGGTATTCAGCGTTCAAAGTGCACTCACAAGTGCGGCTAACAGGCACAACAATGCCCGGTGTTGGCATATAAGTTCCGAGTGTCTAAATAAGTGCACTCAAAGTGTGCGCAACCAGGTCTTATTGTTATGGCTTGCCCTGTTATGCAGCCGTTGGTCCTTTGGAAAAGGTGCCGGCGTACAAATCTTGCGCGCTCGATGTCAGGCCGAAAGCCCGTGGATCAAGCGGTTGGGTGCTCTGGCGAGCACGTCTATAGGGGCGCTGCCTTGGCGGTGCAGGGGATAGTCATATTGCGTATCTCCTCTCCATCATGTGTTGTTCACGTCAGGTAATGATCCGCGAAAGTTGGTGTTGTAACTTCGCTATATCAATCACTTCTCTGGGTAAGTTATCTCGTACATGTTCGGCGAGAATCGTTACCGGTGGTATGAGCGGCGCATTTGGACATAGTTCCAGTCCGTCCATCGCGAAATCTGAAATTTCTTGAAATATTGAGAAAGATGGCACTGCTCTCATATTGATAGCACGTGCCGTTTCGCCCTTTATATATAGGCGGATAATGGAAGTGGATAGTTTTTTGCCACTACCGTTAGAAAATGTCAGTGCCACTACAGAAAAAAATGCTTGAAGTCGAGTGAAACTAAAGTCAGAAATCCGATCGATAGTTTATTGGCGTCAATGGGTTGGCGATCAGGAGGGGGTTGTCGGAGGGGCAATGGGTGTCGCACGAGGGGTTTGCCCCCGTGCGTCAGGTCGCTAAATCACTCCGGCGCGTGATCGCGCAGGAACACCAGATTGTCGGGTTTAGACTGTTCGGCGCTGTAGCGATAGCCTTGTACATCGAACTGCTTGAGGGCGGCCGGGTCGTTGATGCGCTCCTCGATAACGAAGCGGCTCATCAGGCCCCGGGCCTTTTTCGCGTAGAAACTGATGATCTTGTACTGGCCGTTCTTCAGGTCCTTGAATTCGGTGTTGATGATCCGCGCATTGAGAGCGCTGCGTTTGACCGCCGAGAAGTACTCGTTGGAGGCCAGGTTAAGCAGCACGTCGTCACCCTGGTCCGCCAGGGCTTCATTCAACCATTCGCTGATACGCGTGCCCCAGAACGCATACAGATCCTTGCCCCGGGCGTTGGCCAGTTTGGTGCCCATTTCCAGGCGATACGGCATCATCAGGTCCAGTGGACGCAGCAAGCCGTACAGGCCCGAGAGCATGCGCAAATGTTGCTGGGCGTAATCGAAATCGGCTTCGCTGAGGGTTTGCGCATTCATGCCGGTGTACACATCGCCCTTGAATGCCAGCAGCGCCTGCTTGGCGTTTTCCGGGGTGAACGCGGGCGTCCAGCTGCCGAAACGCGCGGCGTTGAGGCCGCCGATCTTGTCGGAGACGTGCATCAACTCGCTGATCTGCGCCGGGGTCAGCTCGCGCAATAGCAGGATCAGTTCCTGGGAATGGTCGAGGTACTGCGGCTGGGTGAAGCGCTGGGTCGCCGGCGGTGTTTCATAGTCGAGGGTCTTGGCGGGTGAAATCACCATCAGCATGAAGTCGTCTCCTTTAATCGTGGCGGCGATTCTAGGGGGTTGTTCGTGTTGACTCCAGCTATGAGCGTGATAGGTGATCGGTGGTGTCATGGGACGAGAGAAGTACGCCGATCCCCGTAGGAGCTGTCGAGCGCAGCGAGGCTGCGATCTTTTGAGCTTCCCGCGATATAGTGCCGCGCGGGTTTTGTTATGGAGACATCCCTTTGCGTATCGTTTTATTCCTCTCGGCCTGGCTGTTGAGTTTCGGCGCCCTGGCGGCACCGGGCGATGTGGCGACGCTTGATCGCAGCACCTGGCCAGAACAGCTCAACAACCCGACGCTGTTCGACGTGGCCTCGCGCGCTGAAATCCTCATGTTCGCCCGTGTGCTGCTGGCCAGCGAGTCAGTGGATGAACGGGCACTGGCCCAGCGTCTGGGCTTGCGCACGCTCAACATGGAATCGGTCAACCGTGTCCGCCAACGCCTGTGGCAACGCCTGCTCTCCAGCTACAACTTCGCCCAGCAAAGCTGCGATCAGGACGCCTCGTTCTGTTTTCTGGTCGAAGACATGCCCACCCTGCGCGAGCAGGCCGCCAAGTTTCAGCTCGGCGATGACAGCTACTACATCAAATGGGCAGAGCCGAGCCGGCTGTTCCATACCCAATACCTGGACGAGCAGTTGCGCAAGGCTGCGCTGTTTCCGCAGACCAGCAGCGAAGTCGATCGTTTTGGCGACTTTGAGCGCAACGGCGACGCGATGCATGACCGGCTGTTTTTGCTGACCTTCGACAGTGCCGCCAATGCCGTACCGGACAATACCGGTTGGGTCACCGAGTACCTGCGCAAGTCGAACATCAATGGGACATTCTTCGTCCTCGGCAAAGATGTTCAGGCCCGTTTGGCTGAGGGCTCAGTGGCCGGCCTGCAATCCACGTACTCAACGCAATGCGTCGGCGTGCAGGGCTGGGAGTTTCGCTCCCACAGCCATTGGCAGGACTGGCAGGACTCGGTACGGCGCAGCGCTGACCTTGTGAAAAGCAAATTGCCGGAGAACTTCGTACCGCTGTTTCGTCCGCCCGATGCTCAGCGTCGTGCCGATGCCGAGGTTTTTTTCAGGACTCAGGGCTTGCAGGTGGCGCTGTGGGACATCGACGCCCAGGACGGCGCCGGCAAGCTCAAGGGCAACCAGAGTGCGCAGCGGGTGCTGACCCTGATGCTGCTGTGGCGTCACGGCGTGATCAATTTCAATGTGAAGCAGGAGGGGGTGAAGACGGCCTTGCCCTGGTTGGTCGCGCAAACGGCGCCCGTCGGGATCGGTTGGGAGGATTGTCAGGACGCGTTTCGCTGAAAACGACGAAAGCCCGTAAACATTGGGTAATTGGCGATTTTGGTGGGGATTTTGTTGCAGGTTGATCTCCGACTGTAAACGGGTGATGGCAGCTCGCCAAGTGCTATTGGTCAATCTGCAAAATAAACTTCAAAAAAACGTCAAAGTACTTTTTTCTGTCACACGTTTTGGAGTATTACGAAGACAGACCGCCGAAACCTGCAACACAGGTGGCGTCTTCCAAGACCCTACTTGTGTGCAGTTCACTTGAGTCCTCGCAGGTGAATTCGGCAGTCACTTCGAGGCGCAGCACCGTCAAGGTATTGCGTCGAATGGCTCCCACAAAGGTGACCGAGTATGGATGATCACGGACGTAGCTCTTCTTCCAACCAGCCAATCCTTTATGTACTCGATACCAACGTATTGATTCACGATCCAAACGCGCTGCTTAACTTCGAAGAACACCACGTCGCCATCCCGATGACCGTGCTGGAAGAGCTGGACAAGCTCAAGAGCGGGCATCACAGCGTTGCCGCCGAATGCCGCCAGGCCATCCGCCTGATCGACAAGACTTTGGGCGATGCCTCTCCCGAGGACGTCGAGCAGGGTGTGCCGATCCAGCGTGGCAAGAGCGGACCCAAGGGTTTGCTGTCAATTCTGATGAGCAAGCACGCTGAGCCGAACCTGATACTGCCCGAGCACCTGAACGACAACAAAATCATCAACCAGCTGATCGACCTGCACGCGCGCGACCCTAAGAAGCCCGTGGTGCTGGTCACCAAAGATATCAACATGCGCCTCAAAGCGCGGGCCTGCGGGATTGCGGCCGAGGACTACAGCACCGACCAGTTGGTCGACGACGTGTCGTTGCTGCCTAACGGTTACCACAACATGACCGGCTCCTTCTGGGACCGTGTGAGCAAGGTCGAAACCCGTCAGGACCACGGCCGCACCTGGCATCAGGTGCAGTTGATCGACAATCTGCCGGCCGTGCACATCAACGAGTTCATCATCGATGAGCAGGGGTTTGTCGGCTGGATCAAGGAGATCGCGGAAGACAAGCTGCTGATTCTGGACCTGCACCAGGAGCCATTACTGCACCAGGAAGCCTGGGGCCTGAAACCGCGTGACATCTATCAGAGCCTGGCGCTGTATGCCTTGCTCGATCCGGACATTCACTTGGTCAACCTGTCCGGCGCCGCCGGTTCCGGTAAAACCATCCTGGCGTTGGCGGCTGCGATCGAGCAGACCATGGTCAGCAAACGCTATCGCAGAATCATCGCCACCCGCAGCGTGCAGGGGCTGGACCAGGAGATCGGTTTCCTGCCCGGCACCGAAGCAGAAAAAATGGAGCCTTGGCTGGGCGCCATCACCGACAACCTCGAAGCCTTGCACATGGACGACGAAAGCACCCATGGCAGCGTCGACTACATCCTCAGCAAAGTGCCGTTGCAGTTCAAATCCCTCAACTACATCCGGGGTCGCAGCTTCCAGCAAAGCCTGATTTTGATCGATGAATGCCAGAACCTCACGCCGCACCAGATGAAAACCATCATCACCCGTGCCGGCGCCGGTTCCAAAGTGGTGTGCCTGGGTAACCTCGCACAGATCGATACCCCTTACCTGTCCGCGACCAGCTCCGGGCTGACCTACCTCACTGAACGCTTCAAGGACTTCCCGAACGGGGTGCACATCACCCTGCAAGGGGTACCACGCTCGATTTTGGCCGAATACGCCGAAACGCATTTGTAACTGCATCACCAAAAACGGGCGGCCCTCGCGGGCCGCCCGTTTTTTTGCCGTACGCAAAACCCTGTAGGAGCTGGCTTGCCAGCGATGGGGCCATGAGCCTTGCGGTAAACTCGAGTCCGCCACCGCCGGCAAGCCAGCTCCCACAGGTTGTGGTGAGGGCGATATTCGTGCGTGCGAAAAATTGACCCGCAGGTTTACAATCGACGCTCCTGATCAGGAGTAATCCCGTGCTGACTCATCTCGATTCCCAAGGTCGCGCCAACATGGTCGACGTCACTGAAAAAGCCGTGACGTTCCGTGAGGCGACCGCCCAAGCGCTGGTGCGCATGCTGCCCGAAACCCTGCAGATGATCGTCAGCGGCGGTCACCCCAAGGGCGACGTGTTTGCCGTGGCGCGCATTGCCGGCATTCAGGCGGCGAAGAAAACCAGCGACCTGATTCCCCTGTGCCATCCGTTGATGCTGACCGGCGTGAAAGTCGAACTCAGTGCCGAAGGCGACGACCGCGTGCGCATCGTGGCGCGCTGCAAGTTGTCCGGGCAGACCGGTGTCGAGATGGAAGCCCTGACCGCGGCCAGCGTCGCGGCGCTGACCATCTATGACATGTGCAAGGCCGTGGACCGCGGCATGACCATCGAAAGCGTGCGCTTGTTGGAGAAGGTCGGCGGTAAGAGCGGGCATTTCCAGGCGGACCCGTCATGAACATCACCGTGAAGTTTTTTGCCCGTTATCGCGAAGCGCTGGGCGTGGACTCGGTGAAGGTCGAGGGCAACTTCGCCACGGTTGACGACGTGCGGGTGTTGTTGGCCCAGCGCGACGGTGCCGAGGTGTTGAGCGAACAGAATTTGATGTGTGCGCGCAACGAAGACCTCTGCCAACTCGACGAGCCAGTCAGCGATGGCGATGAAGTGGCGTTTTTCCCGACCGTGACCGGGGGTTGATCATGGCGATTCGCGTGCAGTCCACGGCGTTCGACCCGGGCGCCGAAGTCAACGCGATGCACGACGCCAATGTCGGCGTGGGGGCCGTGGTGAGTTTTGTCGGATACGTGCGCGATTTCAACGACGGACTCGACGTCGCCGGGATGTTCCTTGAGCATTATCCGGGCATGACCGAAAAAGCCCTCGGCAAAATCGCTATCGAAGCCGAGCAGCGCTGGCCATTGCTGAAGCTGGAAGTGCTGCACCGCATCGGTGCCCTGGAACCGGGCGAGCCGATTGTTTTCGTCGGCGCCGCCAGTGCCCATCGCCAGGCCGCGTTCGATGCCTGCGCCTTTGTCATGGACTACCTGAAAACCCGTGCACCGTTCTGGAAGAAGGAAAACACCAGTGACGGGCCGCGTTGGGTGGAAGGGCGTGACAGTGATCATGCGGCGGCGGATCGCTGGAACAAATAACCTCTGCAGTGCACTTCAATCAGCCATCGCTAGCAGGCTAGCTCCCACAGGTTTTGTGTGCACCGCAAATCCATGTGGGAGCCAGCCTGCTGGCGATGGCGTCATCTGCACCACTAAAAAACTTGATGTGCCCACCTCCCGACCATCGGCCGGCACGGGCCGCTTTTGCCCGATTGACGATCAATACATTAAAGTCCAGTATGGAATTACAAGTACAAAAAAGGCTTTCATCCGCTCCAATTCTTTCTTCTATCTTGCCAAACCAACAACAACCGCGAGAAAACGAACATGAAGAAACTCCCCCTCATCACCGGTCTGGCCCTGAGCCTGTTGGCGTGCAGCACTGTGTTCGCCGCCGAGAAAACCCTGCGCATCGGTATCGAAGCCGCTTATCCGCCGTTCGCCTCCAAATCGGACAAAGGTGAGATCGTCGGTTTTGACTACGAGATCGGCAACGCGCTGTGCGCACAGATGAAGGTCAAGTGCGTGTGGGTCGAAGGTGAGTTCGATGGTCTGATTCCTTCCTTGAAAGTGAAGAAAATCGACATGGCCCTGTCGTCCATGACCATCAACGAAGACCGCAAGAAGTCGGTGGATTTCACCCACAAGTACTATTTCACTTCGTCGCGCCTGGTGATGAAGGACGGCGCCGTCGTTGACGACCAGTACGCGAGCCTTAAAGGCAAGAACATCGGTGTGCAGCGTGCAACCACCACTGACCGTTTTGCCACCGAGGTGTTTGAACCCAAGGGCATCAACGTCAAGCGCTACAGCAACAACGAAGAAATCTACATGGACCTGGCAGCCGGTCGCCTTGATGCGATTTTTGCCGACACCATTCCACTGAACGACTTCCTGCAGATGCCGCGTGGCAAGGGTTACGCCTTTGTCGGGCCTGAGCTGAAAGACCCGAAATACGTGGGGGAGGGCGCCGGGATCGCTGTGCGCAAAGGCAATGGTGAGTTGGTCAGTGAGCTGAACACGGCCATTGATGGTATTCGTGCCAATGGCGAGTATCAGAAAATTTCGGACAAGTATTTCAAGTCCGACATCTACGGCGACTGATCAAACGCCATCGCTAGCAGGCTAGCTCCCACAGGTTTTGTGTACACCGAAAATCCATGTGGGAGCCAGCCTGCTGGCGATGGGGCCGGAACAATCCCTGCAAATGATCAGCCCTTCAATTCCTTCAAATGCTTGTACACCGTCGCCCGGCCCATGTTCAGCACATTGGCCACGTAGTTGGAGGCGCTTTTGCCCTTGAACGCGCCTTCGGCGTGCAGCGCCAGCACCAGTTCACGTTTGTGGTCGCGGGTCAGGACGTTCAGGCTCAGCTGGCGTTCGCGCAGCCAGGCGTGGAGGAAGGTGTTGATCCGCTCCTGCCAGTCATCGCGAAACAGTGAATCCGGTTGCGGGATCAGCTTGGTCGGCGACAGGAACAGGTCCAGTGCGGCCTTGGCATTTTCGAACAGCGAAATATTCAGGTTGATGCACAGCATCGCCAGCGGATGACCTGCGCTGTCGCGTAACACAGTGCTGAGGCTACGAATCTTCTGACCATCCCAATTGAGCTTTTCGTACGGCCCGATGTTTCGGTCGCTGACGTCGTCGCTGAGCATGTCTTCCAGTGCCGAGTCGTCGCCGATTTCCCGCTTGGACAGGTTGTTGGCGATGTAGTCGACCTTTTGCGTGCGCAGGTCGTGCAGCACCACTTCGGCGTGGGGAAAGAACAGCGTGGCGATGGCATCGGCAATCGCCCGGAAGTTATCCAGCGAGGTGTGATTCAGGGCCGTGTCGGTTTCGGGGGCGTTCATACAGTGGAGCTCCAGGCAGCGTCAGCGCCCCATGGGAGGGGCGCTGAAAGTGTGCCGTAATCGTGTGGGCACGTCACCTGCGGGCAACGATCAGCCCAGGCGAGCAGGGGACAGCATTTCAGTGCTCAGGCCGAAGCGAGTAAGCGGCTCTGGCAAGGGCTCACCGCGTACCAGCGCGGCGCTGGCCTGCCCCATGGCGGGCGAGGTCTGGATGCCGTAACCGCCTTGCGCCGCGACCCAGAACAGCCCCGGTACCTGCGGATCGAACCCGGACAGCAAATCGCCGTCACTGACGAAACTGCGCAGGCCGGCCCAGGTGCGGGTTGGACGGCGGATGGTCAGGGTCGTGGCTTCTTCGATCTGGTAGATGCCCATGGCGATGTCCAGCTCTTCAGGCTGCACGTCGTGAGGTTCCACCGGGTCGGCGTTGGCCGGCGAGCCGAGGAACATGCCGGCGTCGGGTTTCATGTAGAAGGATTCGTCAAGGCTGACCAGCATCGGCCAATGATGAATGTCTACGCCTTCGGGGCCAGCAAAGATGAATGCGGCGCGGCGCTTGGGTTGCAGGCCCAGCGGCTTGGCTCCGGCAAGTTCACCGATCTTGTCGGCCCAGGCGCCGGCGGCGTTGATGATGATCGGCGCGCTGAAGGTGTGGGTGTTGGTCTGAACCTGCCAGATGCCTTCGGCATCGCGGCTCAGGCTCTGCACTTCGCAGTCGGTATGGACTTCACCTTTGTTGCGGCGGATGCCACGCAGATAACCCTGGTGCAGGGCATCGGTGTCGATGTCGCTGGCGGTCGGGTCGTAGATCGCCCCGTGGACTTTCTCGCGACGCAGGATTGGCACCCGCGCGCAGGCTTCTTCGGCGCTGAGCAACTGCATCTCAGGCACCGTGGATTTTGCGCTCTGGTATTGCTTGTTCAACTCAATCGGGTCACCGGTGAAGTCCACGGTCATTTCGCCGCGCGGGGTCAGCAGCGGGTGTTCGCAGAAGCCACTGGGCGGTGCATCGAAAAAGTCGCGGCTGGCTTGGGTCAGTGCGCGAACCTGCGGAGTGCCGTATGCGGCGGTGTACAGCGCAGCGGAGCGTCCGGTGGAGTGATAAGCCGGGTGGGATTCGCGTTCGAGCACGACCACGCGGCCGTGTTGCGACAGCCAGAAACCGGTGGAAGCGCCGGCAATCCCGCCGCCGATGATGATGAAGTCTGCCTGGCTCATGAGAATCTCCTGTTATCGGTTATCCCGGTAGGAGCCGGCTTGCTGGCGATGGCATCGCTGCGGTTTATCTGATGGACCGCGGCGTCTGGATCGCTGGCAAGCCAGCTCCTACAGGTTTCGTATTGTTAGGGCAGCAGGTGATAGATCGCATTGGCCAGTGCAATGTCTTCCAGGCCCAGGCCGATGGAGCGGAAGAGCACATGCCGCTCGTAGTCGGGACGCTGGATTTTTTCGCTGAGCAGGTCCGCCAGGTCACCGACTATCGTGCGCTTGTCCCAACCATGCTGCTCGCCGGCGATCAGCATTTCGCCTGCCGAACCCGGAGTGGTCAGGCGATAATCGCAGAACACCTGCATGTCATTGAGGCTCTGCGGTGGCACTTCATGGGCGCGTGGGGCGTTGGTGCTGATGGAGGTGATCAGCGCGGGTTTGCTCAAGCAGGCAGGATCAATGACCGGTCCGGCGGACGAGGTGCAGAGCATGATCACGTCGGCGTCTTGAACGGCAGCTTCGCGACTGTCGGCGATGCTCAGGCGCGGCTCGATGTCTTTTAGCAGGTTCATGGTTTCAGCATCTTCATGCAGGCTTGGCGAGTACAGGCTGATACTTTCCCAGTCTCGCAAGCCCTTCACATAATGCAGGTGCGCCTGGCCAACTTTGCCGCTGCCGATGATTGCCAGGCGGGTCGCGCTCAGCGGGGCGAGGGCATCGACCGCCACGGCAGTCGTCGCGGCGGTACGTGCGGTGGTCAGTTCCGCGGCATCGCAAAGCAGCAGCGGTTGGCCGGTCTGCATCGACATCAGCAGCGTCCACGCCGTCACCAGCGGACCTTGCTCGCGCACGATGTAAGGCGAGGTCTTGACCCCATAAACACCGTCTTCAGCCAGCACACCCAAGTAATTGATGAAGTCGCCCGCACCCGCTGGAAATTCAACCAGTTGCTGTGCCGGTTGCACGGCTTGCCCCGACGCCAGGTCACGAAACAGTTTGCGCAGGATCTGCGGAACGTCGACTTGCGCCAGCAACTCGCGAGCCTGGGATTGGTTGATCACGTGGGGCGTACTGGACATGGTCGGCTCCGAACACTCGAACTAAACTAATTTGTCTATTATGGACTTTTAGTTGTCGTGAGCAAGCGCCTGTTGAAAAAATCGAGACGAAAAAAAAGCGCAGACCGTTTGCGGCTGCGCCTCTTTCTGCAAGGCGCCCGTTACGGACGCTTGCGCTCAACCGCCCGCAGCAGGTGCGTCGGAGGGGTTTCACAGCTGATTTTCTTGCCCAGCAGCGCCTCGATGGACGGTAACTGGTAGGAGTCGTCTTCACCGGCAAAACTGATGGATACGCCATCGGCGCCCGCGCGACCGGTGCGGCCGATACGGTGCACGTAGTCGTCCGGGACTTCCGGCAGGGTGAAGTTGATCACGTGGCTGATGCCGTCGATGTGGATGCCGCGACCGGCCACGTCAGTGGCGACCAGCACGCGGATCTTGCCTTCGCGGAAACCTTCCAGTGTCTTGATGCGCTTGTGCTGCGGCACGTCGCCGGACAGCTGCGCGGCGTTGATGCCGTCGCGCACCAGGCGTTCTTCGATGCGCCGCACTTCATCCTTGCGGTTGGCAAACACAATCACCCGCTCCCAACCGTTGTCGTTGACCAGGTTGTAGAGCAGTTTGTATTTGTCGGCACCGGCCACCGCGTAGATGTGCTGTTCGACGTTTTCGTTGGCCACGTTCTGCGACTCGATCTCGACAATCGACGGGTCGGTGGTCCATTGCTTGGCCAGGTTCATCACGTCTTCGGTGAAGGTCGCGGAGAACAGCAGCGTCTGACGCTCGCTCTTCGGCGGGGTCTGGCGAATGATCTGGCGCACTTGCGGGATGAAGCCCATGTCGAGCATGCGATCAGCTTCGTCCAGCACCATGACTTCGACCATGTCCAGGTGCACGTCGCCGCGCTGGTTGAAGTCCAGCAAGCGACCCGGCGTAGCGACGAGGATGTCGCAGTGACGGGCTTCGAGGTGCTTGAGCTGCTTGTCGAAGTCCATGCCGCCGACGAACGTCATGACGTTGAGGCCGGTGTACTTGGTCAGGTCAGCCGCGTCTTTGGCGATCTGCACCACCAACTCACGGGTCGGGGCGATGATCAGCGCCCGTGGCTCACCCATGTAGCGCTCTTTCGGCGGCGGGGTTTGCAGCAGCTGGGTGATGATCGACACCAGGAACGCGGCGGTTTTGCCGGTACCGGTCTGGGCGCGGCCGATGGCGTCTTTGCCGGCGAGGGTAAAGCCCAGCACCTGGGCCTGGATCGGCGTGCAATACGGGAAGCCCAGGTCCTGGATGGCGTGCATCAGTTCCGGGGCGAGTTTGAAATCGTGGAAGCGGGTTTTGCCTTCCTGGGGTTCGACGACGAAGTCTTCGAGTTTCCACGGGATGACCGGCGCTTTTGGCTTTGGTTCGCGGCGTGGCTTGGCGGTTTTCGGCGCTTCGTTGTGCGGTTGCTCCGAGACGGTTGGCGCAGCAGGCTCGACGGCCGGAGCGCTCATCGGCTCATGTTTCGGTGCCGCTACAGGGGCGGTCTGGCCAGGCTGATTACCGTCGGTGCGGGGGCTGGAGTGGTGAGACGGAGCGCTGGTGACTGGCGCGAGTTGCTCAGTCTCGCTTTTACCGAACATTTTCTTGAGTGCTTTGAGCACGGTCATCTCATCAATTGGTTAAGGAATGTACGCCGGCCAGTGTAATGCAAGAATCGGGCGCGGCGTAGTGGGATGGATCAAAGGGCGCTTTTAAACATCATTGATCAACGCAAGCGCTCGGCGAGCCAGACGCCGATGTCGCGAATCTCCTCGGGTAACACTTCGTGGCCCATTGGGTATTCCTGCCATGTCACGGTGACACCACGCTCTTTCAAATGCTCATAGGCGCTGCGGCCCATCGAGTTTTGCACCACATCATCGTACTGACCGTGCAAGGACAGCACCGGAATACGCTGCTGGCTGGCGGACAATTCCAGCGCTTCATTAAAGGTGGGGGCATAAGTGGAGAGGGCAAGTACGCCACCCAAGGGGCCCTGCCATTTCAGGAAGGCGGTGTGGAATACGACCGCGCCACCCTGGGAAAAACCGGCCAGAAAAATACGCGAGGCGTCTATTCCGCTGGTCTTCTGCGTTTCGATCAGTTCGATGATCCAGTCGGCCGACGCTTCCAGTTGTTCGCGGTTGATCGCGCGCGCGGGGCTCATGGCCAATATGTCGTACCAGCTCGGCATCTCGTAACCGCCGTTGATGGTGACGGCGCGGCTCGGTGCCTGGGGCAAAACGAAGCGTGTACTCAACAGGCTTTCCTGCAGGGCTTCGGCCACCGGCAGGAAGTCGTAGCGATCGGCACCCAGGCCATGAAGCCAGACCACGCAGGCATCTGCGGTCTTGACGGGTTCAAGAATCAAGGGGTTGGTCATGGCTGCTCCAAAAATGTGCGTGCGCTCTCATTGAGGGCAAGGTGTGAGTGCGCGTCTGGTGGATCCGTTAAGAAGATGTCGCAAGGCTACAACTTTTGCTATTGACCTGTCCCTTATTGGCTTCGGCGGCCGGTGTGGTACGGGCTTTGCTATGGGGAAACGGTGCAACCCATCTCGCGTGCGGCGGTAACACTATCAGTCTACTGCCGAGCGTGGGATAGCAAAGAATCCGGTGATGGATGTTCGCCAATGGCCGATACGGGCTTCGCGAACGTGAAAGGGCTACAGCCCGTTCGGCCGATTGGTGAGAAGTGAGTAATCCATGATGTGGATTTTCTCCTACTAGACTCATAGCTAACGTCTTACGTCGGTTGACCCCAAAAACAAGCCAACACGGGTCGACTACGCCTCAAAAGGGTGCGACAGGACTCACGCTCCGACACAACAAGAGCAAAACTGGAGGTTTGAATGAAGATGTTGAAATCCACCCTGGCGATCGTGACTGCAGCCGCAGTCCTTGGTGTCAGCGGGTTTGCCCAGGCGGGCGCAACCCTGGATGCAGTGATGAAGAAAGGTTTCGTGCAGTGTGGCGTCAGCGATGGTCTGCCAGGCTTCTCGGTTCCGGATTCCACCGGCAAGATCGTCGGTATCGATGCTGACTATTGCCGCGCTGTGGCCGCTGCCGTTTTCGGTGACGCGACCAAGGTCAAATTCAGTCAGTTGAACGCCAAGGAGCGCTTCACCGCGCTGCAGTCCGGCGAAATCGACATCCTGTCGCGCAACACCACCATGACCAGCTCCCGTGACGCGGGCATGGGCCTGAAATTCCCGGGCTTCATCACCTACTACGATGGCATCGGCTTCCTGGTAAACAACAAGCTCGGCGTGAAAAGCGCCAAAGAGCTGGATGGCGCGACCATCTGCATCCAGGCCGGTACCACCACCGAGCTGAACGTTTCCGACTACTTCCGCGGCAACGGTCTGAAATACACCCCGATCACTTTCGACACCTCCGATGAAAGCGCCAAGTCGCTGGAATCCGGTCGTTGCGACGTGCTGACCTCCGACAAATCCCAGCTGTTCGCCCAGCGCAGCAAGCTTGCTTCGCCGAAGGACTATGTGGTTCTGCCGGAAACCATTTCCAAGGAACCTCTGGGCCCGGTCGTGCGTAATGGCGACGACGAGTGGCTGGCCATCGTGCGCTGGACTGGCTACGCCATGCTCAACGCTGAAGAAGCCGGTATCACTTCGAAGAACGTCGAAGCTGAAGCCAAGGGCACCAAAAACCCAGACGTTGCCCGTCTGCTGGGTACCGACGGTGAATACGGCAAAGACCTGAAAGTGAAGAAAGACTGGGTCGTGCAGATCATCAAGCAAGTCGGCAACTACGGCGAAGTGTTCGAGAAAAACCTCGGCAAGGGCACTCCGCTGGAAATCGACCGCGGGCTGAACGCTCTGTGGAACGCTGGCGGCATTCAATACGCACCACCAGTGCGCTGATGGTTCTATCACCCGGTGGGCCAACCTCCGGGTGATGTTCTGTTCCATTATTTGCGGGGCACTTCATGCAAAATTCAATCGGCGCACCTAAGCAGAGGCTCAGCCTCAGCGATCCGCGAGTGCGTGCGTGGGTATTTCAGATCATCACGATTTTCGGGGTGGTTTCGCTGGGCTGGTTTCTGTTCGATAACACCCAGACCAATCTGCAACACCGGGGCATTACCTCCGGTTTCGACTTTCTGGAGCGCAGTGCCGGGTTCGGCATCGCTCAACACCTGATCGACTACACCGAAGCGGACAGCTATGCCCGGGTGTTTGTCATCGGTCTGCTCAACACCCTGCTCGTGACCTTCATCGGCGTGATCCTGGCGACGATCCTGGGCTTTATCGTCGGTGTGGCACGGCTGTCGAAGAACTGGATCATCGCCAAAGTGGCGACGGTGTATGTGGAAGTCTTCCGCAACATTCCGCCGCTGCTGCAGATCCTGTTCTGGTACTTCGCGGTATTCCTGACCATGCCGGGGCCGCGCAACAGCCATAATTTCGGCGATACCTTCTTTGTCAGCAGCCGTGGTCTGAACATGCCGGCGGCGTTGATGGCAGATGGTTTCTGGCCGTTCGTGGCGAGCATCGTGGTGGCCATCGTCGCCATCGTGCTGATGACCCGTTGGGCCAACAAGCGCTTCGAAGCGACGGGCGTGCCTTTCCACAAGTTCTGGACCGGCCTGGCATTGTTGTTGGTGATCCCGGCACTGTGCACGCTGGTTTTCGGCGCACCCGTGCAGTGGGAAATGCCTGAGCTCAAGGGTTTCAACTTTGTCGGTGGCTGGGTGCTGATCCCGGAACTGCTGGCGTTGACCCTGGCCCTGACTGTCTACACCGCAGCGTTCATCGCCGAGATCGTGCGTTCGGGCATCAAGTCGGTCAGCCACGGCCAGACCGAAGCGGCGCATTCCCTCGGCCTGCGCAACGGTCCGACCCTGCGCAAGGTCATCATCCCGCAAGCCCTGCGCGTGATCATTCCTCCGCTGACCAGCCAATACCTGAACCTGGCGAAAAACTCCTCGCTGGCGGCCGGTATCGGTTATCCGGAAATGGTTTCGCTGTTTGCCGGGACCGTGCTCAACCAGACCGGCCAGGCGATCGAGGTGATTGCCATCACCATGAGCGTGTACCTGGCGATCAGTATCAGCATTTCCCTGCTGATGAACTGGTACAACAAGCGCATTGCGCTGATCGAGCGGTAAGGAAAAGCGCATGAGCACTCATACTTTCAAACCTGACATGCCTCCACCGAGCAGCAGCATCGGTGTGGTGGCATGGATGCGCGCGAACATGTTCTCCAGCTGGCTCAACACCCTGCTGACCTTGTTTGCGTTCTACCTGATCTACCTCGTGGTCCCGCCGATCCTGCAGTGGGCAATCCTTGATGCCAACTGGGTCGGCACCAGCCAGGCCGACTGCACGAAGGAGGGCGCCTGCTGGGTGTTCATCCAACAGCGTTTCGGCCAGTTCATGTACGGCTACTATCCGCCGCTACTGCGCTGGCGCGTGGACCTGACGGTGTGGCTGGCGATTGTCGGCGTGGCACCATTGTTCATCTCGCGCTTTCACCATAAAGCGGTGTACGGCCTGAGCTTCCTGGTGCTCTACCCGATCATTGCCTGGTGCCTGTTGCATGGCGGCGTATTCGGCCTCGACACCGTGGCGACCAGCCAATGGGGCGGCCTGATGCTGACCCTGGTGATCGCCACTGTCGGTATCGCCGGCGCGCTGCCGCTGGGTATCGTCCTGGCGCTGGGGCGCCGTTCGAACATGCCGGCGATTCGTGTGGTCTGCGTGACCTTCATCGAATTCTGGCGCGGCGTGCCGTTGATCACGGTGCTGTTCATGTCCTCGGTGATGCTGCCGTTGTTCCTGCCCGAAGGGATGAACTTCGACAAGCTGCTGCGGGCACTGATCGGCGTGATCCTGTTCCAGTCGGCCTACGTGGCCGAAGTGGTGCGCGGTGGCTTGCAAGCGATCCCCAAGGGTCAGTACGAAGCCGCCGCCGCAATGGGCCTGGGTTACTGGCGCAGCATGGGCCTGGTGATTCTGCCGCAAGCCCTGAAGCTAGTGATCCCCGGCATCGTCAACACCTTCATCGCGCTGTTCAAGGACACGAGCCTGGTGATCATCATCGGCCTGTTCGACTTGCTCAACAGCGTCAAGCAAGCCGCCGCCGACCCGAAATGGCTGGGCATGGCCACTGAAGGCTATGTGTTCGCGGCCCTGGTGTTCTGGATTTTCTGTTTTGGTATGTCGCGCTACTCCATGCACTTGGAACGTAAGCTCGACACTGGCCACAAGCGTTAGGAGTTCTTTTATGAGCGAAGCAATCAAACAGCCTGTGAGCCCTGAAGGCATTATTCAGATGCAGGGCGTGAACAAGTGGTACGGCCAGTTTCACGTACTCAAAGACATCAACCTCAACGTAAAACAGGGCGAGCGTATCGTGTTGTGCGGCCCGTCCGGTTCGGGCAAGTCGACCACCATCCGCTGCCTCAACCGTCTGGAAGAGCACCAGCAGGGCCGGATCGTGGTCGATGGCGTGGAGCTGACCAACGACCTCAAGCAGATCGAAGCGATCCGTCGCGAAGTCGGCATGGTGTTCCAGCACTTCAACCTGTTTCCGCACCTGACCATCTTGCAGAACTGCACCCTGGCGCCGATGTGGGTACGCAAGATGCCCAAGCGCAAGGCCGAGGAAATCGCCATGCACTACCTGGAACGCGTACGCATTCCGGAGCAGGCGCACAAATATCCGGGGCAACTGTCCGGTGGTCAGCAACAGCGTGTGGCGATCGCCCGTGCACTGTGCATGAAACCGAAAATCATGCTGTTCGACGAACCGACTTCGGCACTCGACCCGGAGATGGTGAAAGAGGTTCTCGACACCATGATCGGCCTGGCCGAAGACGGCATGACCATGCTCTGCGTGACCCACGAAATGGGCTTCGCCCGCACTGTGGCCAATCGCGTGATCTTCATGGACAAGGGCGAAATCGTCGAACAGGCCGCACCGAACGACTTCTTCGACAACCCGCAGAACGACCGCACCAAGCTGTTCCTGAGCCAGATCCTGCATTGATCGAAGCCAGGCAGTGAAATAAACCCGGACCGAGTTCCGGGTTTATTTTTGCTTGGAACTCAAGCTTTTCTGTAGCGAGGGAGCTTGCTCCCGTTGGGCTGCGTAGCGGCCCCAAGGTCTTCAAGATCATGGACGATTGTGAGTGCTGCGCACTCAAGCGGGAGCAAGCTCCCTCGCCACGGGTTGATTTATCTATTGCACCTTTGTGGTTGCCCTGCGGAAAGATGCTGACTAACATGTCAGAAAATTCATCCTATGATTGGATGAAAGGGCGAATCCTATGTCTGAAATTTCTCCACTCGTAAAGCGATCTTTGGTCGATCAGGCCCTGGAACAGTTGCGCCTGCGCATCAACCAGGGTGTGTGGGCCATCGGCCAACGCTTGCCGACCGAGCCGGAGTTGTCCGCCGAATTGGGCATCAGCCGTAACACCGTGCGTGAAGCGATGCGGGTATTGGCGTTTTCCGGCTTGATCGAAATCCGCCAGGGTGACGGCAGTTATCTGCGCGCAGTGGTCGATCCGCTCGACACCGTAAAGGCATTGTCCTGTTGCTCCCTTGAGCAGGCCCGCGAAACGCAGCACATCCTCGAAGTCGAGGCCATCGGCCTGGCGGCACTGCGCCGTACCGATGAGGATCTGCGGGCATTGCGCGAAGCACTGAGCGTCAGCGGCAACCACTATCACGGCGACCTCGACACTTACATCGCCTGCGATCTGGTCTTTCACCGCCGCTTGGTGGACGCCGCACACAACCCGACCCTCAGCGAGCTGTATCGCTACTTCTCCAGCATCATCGGCGCGCAATTGCGCCAGACCCTGAACATCGTTCCGCGACGCCAGGAAGTGTTCGACTTGCACATCGAGCTGCTCGATGCCGTCGAACAACGCGACCCGGAGCGGGCCAAAGCCCTGTCGAGGCAGTTGATCAATGAACCTTGAAACCGAGACGTCCATGCGCCGCAGTGATTTATCCACAGCCCCCAAGCGTTCGGCAGAGCTGGAAGAGTTACTGATCGATGCCGAGGCCGATGATGAGCAGGTCCAGCAAGCCCACCCGGTTTTACGCCGGCCATGGCTGTTGCTGCTGGGCCTGATCCTCGTGGCATTGAACCTGCGCCCGGCGTTGTCGAGCATGGCGCCGATGCTCAGCGAGGTGTCGAAATCCCTGGGTCTGACGGCCTCCCAGGCCGGTTTGCTGACGACGTTACCGGTGCTTTGCCTTGGTCTTTTCGCACCGCTGGCACCCGTGCTGGCGCGACGTTTTGGCGCCGAGCGGGTGGTGTTGGGCATTCTCCTGACGCTGGCCGGCGGCATCATTCTGCGCAGTTCGTTTGGCGAGATCGGGTTGTTTGCCGGCAGCGTGCTGGCCGGCGCCAGCATCGGCGTGATCGGCGTGTTGCTGCCGGGCATCGTCAAGCGTGATTTCCCGAAACAGGCCGGAACCATGACCGGCGTCTACACCATGGCGCTGTGCCTCGGTGCGGCGATGGCGGCAGGGGCAACCGTGCCGTTGAGTGAACATTTCGACCAGAGTTGGGCAATGGGCCTGGGCTTCTGGGTGATTCCGGCACTGGCCGCAGCGATGTTCTGGTTGCCGCAAGTCAGCCAGAAACACGGCGCACACAACGTGGCCTATCGCGTTCGGGGCTTACTGCGTGATCCGCTGGCCTGGCAGGTGACCTTGTACATGGGCCTGCAATCGTCCCTGGCCTACATCGTATTCGGCTGGTTGCCGTCGATTTTGATTGCTCGCGGGTTGACCCCGACCCAGGCCGGTCTGGTGTTGTCCGGTTCGGTGATTGTGCAACTGATCAGCTCCCTGGCCGCGCCATGGCTGGCCACGCGGGGCAAGGATCAGCGCCTGGCCATCGTGATCGTGATGGTGCTGACCCTCGGCGGTTTGTTCGGTTGCCTGTATGCGCCGATCGAAGGCTTGTGGGGCTGGGCGATTGTGCTCGGGCTGGGGCAGGGCGCCACGTTCAGCCTGGCGTTGACCCTGATCGTGCTGCGCTCGCGCGATTCCCACGTGGCAGCGAACCTGTCCAGCATGGCCCAGGGCTTCGGTTACACCCTGGCGTCGATGGGGCCGTTCGCGGTGGGTATCGTGCATGACTGGACTGGCGGCTGGACAGCGGTAGGCTGGATCTTCGGCGTTATCGGCCTGGGCGCGATCATCGCCGGTCTGGGCGCCGGGCGTTCGCTGTATGTGCAGGTCGAAAGCGAGAAAATCTGACACTCGCACACTGTCGGTATTCGGTTCACGAATGCCGATAGTGTTCCGCGCATTTGCAGACTATCGTGCAGGCAAACGCTCGACGCCAATTTGCACAACAGGGAGTCTGCTCATGAGTGACGCCAACAACGTCTTGATCACCCGCTTCTACGAGGCTTTTCAGCGCCTCGATGCCGAGGCCATGAGCGCCTGCTACACCGACGACGTCGTGTTCAGCGATCCGGCCTTCGGCGAACTGCGCGGGCGCGATGCCGCAGATATGTGGCGCATGCTCACCACCCGCGCCAAGGATTTCTCTCTCACGTTCGATAACGTGCGCGCTGATGAGCGTACCGGTGGCGCCCATTGGGTGGCGACGTACCTGTTCAGCCAGACGGGCAACACCGTGATCAACGACATTCAGGCGCGATTCGTTTTTCGCGATGGCAAGATTTGCGAACATCACGACAGCTTCGATCTGTGGGCCTGGTCGCGTCAGGCGTTGGGTTTCAAAGGCCTGTTGCTGGGCTGGACGCCGTTGGTGCGCAACGCTGTTCGCGCGCAGGCATTGAAGGGGCTGAAGGCATTCCAGGCCAGTCGCTGATAAGATCGCGGCTTGTTTCCTTTCAAGCCTGATCGTTACGTGACCACCCTCAGCGAAAGCCCTGTCGACGCCGACACACCCGCGAGCAAAACCTGGTTCGTCTATCTCGTACGCGCCGCCAATGGCTCGCTGTATTGCGGGATCAGCGACGATCCCGTGCGCCGGTTTGCCAAGCATCAAAGCGGCAAGGGCGCTCGGTTTTTTCTCTCCAGCCCCGCCATGGCCCTGGTCTACACCGAACGCTGCCGCGACAAAGGCGACGCGTTGCGTCAGGAGCGGTTGATCAAGAAACTGAAGAAAAGCGCCAAGGAATGCCTGGTGGCGAGTGCCGCTGTGGTTTATCAATCTGACTGATAAGTTCCCATCAGGCAGAACTGTGGGCTGCTAACCGATTGCGCGCTAAGCTGCGGATTCCTATCTTTGCGGCGGAGCCGAGCATGTCCGAGTTGATTCTTCATCATTACCCGACGTCCCCCTTCGCCGAAAAGGCCCGCCTGCTGCTGGGCTTCAAAGGGCTGTCCTGGCGTTCGGTGAAAATCTCGCCGGTGATGCCAAAACCCGATCTCACGGCCCTGACCGGTGGCTATCGCAAGACGCCGGTGTTGCAGATTGGCGCGGACATCTATTGCGACACTGCGTTGATTGCCCGTCGACTGGAGCAGGAAAAGGCCTTGCCGGCGTTCTTCCCTGAAGGTCAGGAAATGATCGCGGCGTCGTTCGCCGCCTGGGCAGATTCGGTGGTGTTTCAGCATGCGGTCAGCCTGGTGTTCCAGCCGGAATCGATCGCGGTGCGTTTCGGTACCTTGCCGCCGGAGGCGATCAAGGCGTTCATCGCCGACCGTACCGAATTGTTCAGCGGTGGCAGCTCGACCAAGTTGTCCACCGAACAGGCCAAACATCAGTGGCCGACGATCATGTCGCGGCTGGAGTTGCAGTTACAGCGCGAGCAGGGCGACTTCCTGTTCGGCGAACCGTCGATTGCCGACTTCGCCCTGGCTCACTGCTTGTGGTTCCTGAAGGCAACTCCGGTTACCGCACCGTTGGTGGATGCGTACCCGGCCGTTGCTGCATGGCATGCGCGGGTGCTTGGCTTCGGTCATGGCGCATTCAGCGAGATGACGTCCGAAGAAGCATTGGAGGTTGCGCGCACGTCCCAGCCTGCGGCATTGCCGGATGAACAGTTTGTAGATCCAAACGGGCTCAAGGCGGGTCAGCAGGTGGTGATCGCGGCGACTGATTACGGCGTTGATCCGGTCGCGGGGGAATTGCTGTTTGCCGGTAGCGAGGAGTTGATTGTGCGTCGCGAAGATGAGCGTGGCGGTGTGGTGCATGTGCACTTCCCGCGGTTTGGTTTCCGTATCGAAGCCTGCTGACATTTCTGTTGATAGCAAAAACGAAAAGATCGCAGCCTTCGGCAGCTCCTACACCCATCTCATGTAGGCGCTGCCGAAGGCTGCGATCTTTTGATTTTTTGGGTTACTTCAACGCCGCCAGAATCGCATCCGGGTCATACCCGCGAATCAGTGTCCCGTTCACATCAATGATCGGAATCCCGCCGCCGCCCAAGGCCTCATAGTCCTTGCGCGCCACGGCATCTTTCTCGATATCGAATTCCTTGTATGGAATGCCTTTCTGATCGAGAAAGCGTCGCGTCAGCTTGCAGTAGCCACACCACTCGGTGGCGTAGAGCGCGACGTTGGCCTTGGCCTGGGTCTGCTCCGAAACCACTTGTGAGGGATTGAACACCCGCTCGATCTTGCCCCAGTTCTGGTAAGCCACGACCACCAGCAGGATCAGCAGGCATTTCTTCAGTACGCCGCCGAGCATCAGTTGCGTCGCTTGAGCTGGTCGGTGAGCGAGGTCGGCAAGCCCTTGATGATCAACGTGCCGGCTTCTTCGTCGTACTCGATCTTCGAGCCCAGCAAGTGCGCTTCAAAGCTGATCGACAGGCCTTCGGCGCGACCGGTGAAACGGCGGAACTGGTTCAGGGTGCGTTTGTCGGCCGGAATCTCGGGCGACAGGCCATAGTCCTTGTTGCGAATGTGATCGTAGAAGGCTTTCGGGCGTTCTTCATCGATCAGTCCTGAAAGTTCTTCCAGGCCCATCGGCTCGCCGAGTTTGGCCTGGCTGCTGGCGTAGTCCACCAGGGTCTTGGTCTTCTCACGGGCGTCGTCTTCGGGCAAATCTTCACTTTCGACGAAGTCACTGAAGGCCTTGAGCAGGGTGCGGGTTTCACCCGGACCGTCGACGCCTTCCTGGCAGCCGATGAAGTCGCGGAAGTATTCCGAAACTTTTTTGCCGTTCTTGCCTTTGATGAAGGAGATGTACTGCTTGGACTGCTTGTTGTTCTGCCATTCGGACACGTTGATCCGCGCCGCCAGGTGCAATTGGCCAAGGTCCAGGTGACGGGACGGCGTGACGTCCAGTTCGTCTGTCACGGCCACGCCTTCACTGTGGTGCAGCAGGGCGATGGCCAGGTAATCGGTCATGCCTTGCTGGTAGTGCGCGAACAGCACGTGGCCGCCGACCGACAGGTTCGACTCTTCCATCAGCTTTTGCAGATGTTCAACTGCCACGCGGCTGAATGCCGTGAAGTCCTTGCCGCCCTCGAAGTACTCTTTCAACCAGCCGCTGAACGGATGCGCGCCCGACTCGGCATGAAAGAATCCCCAGGCCTTGCCTTGTTTGGCGTTGTAGCTCTCGTTGAGGTCGGCAAGCATGTTCTCGATGGCGCCCGACTCGGCCAGTTCAGAGTCGCGGGCGTGAAGAACTGCAGGCGTGCCGTCGGGTTTTTTGTCGATCAGGTGGACGATGCAATGACGGATCGGCATGGGCTTCTCGGCTGAATGAAGAGAGGAGGGCGTGCTCCCCCGAAAAAGCGCCCAGTGTACCGCAACCATTGGTTTTGGCGCGGCGTGAAGGGCAATTCGGGGGCGACCGGCGGCGCTTATGCTGTTTTTTGCTGTTTTAGCACAATAAAGCTGACCAAATGGGTAGCTAAAGGCGGATATTTCCACGCCTGTGTGCTAGCTTTGCCCGGTCTTGCGCAAAGTCACTGCGTTAAGCCTGCAGTCAGCATTTGTCAGGTCGAACCAAACCCTGATTTCGGTATCTATAACCCCGAACCCGAGGTTATTTGGCCGAGGGTGCCGGATCCAAAAGATCGGGCTCGATAGCTGACATTGCACTCTGCAATCCATATGAATTTGATAGGGAAGGAACACTAAATGGCTCTTACTAAAGACCAACTGATCGCCGACATCGCTGAAGCTATCGACGCGCCGAAAACCACCGCGCGTAACGCTCTGGACCAACTGGGTCAAATCGTTGCCGATCAGCTGGAAAACGGCGGCGAAATCACTCTGCCAGGTATCGGCAAGCTGAAAGTGACTGAGCGTCCTGCCCGTACTGGCCGCAACCCTTCGACTGGCGCTGCCATCGAAATCGCTGCCAAGAAAGTGATCAAGCTGGTTGTGGCCAAAGGCCTGACCGACGCTGTTAACAAGTAAGACTTGTTAAAAAAAACCGTGCGCCGGAGCAATCCGGGCACGGTTTTTTTATGCCTGCGATTTAGCTCGCCAGACAGTGTAGGAGCGAGCCTGCTCGCGAGACCGGCGTTTCAGCGCCATCGAATTCGACTGACACACCGCTTTCGCGAGCAGGCTCGCTCCTACAGGGTTACGGGCGCGCCCAACGCTCGCGCCAGGCCTGTTGCTGCGCCTTGGTCTGGAACGTCCAGGCGACAAACCGGCTTTGTTTCTGGCCTTGAGACATTTCCACCACCTGGCTTTCCAGCGCCCCGGCCTTTTTCAGGGCGGTCTGGATGGCCGGCAGGTTCGACGCTTTAGATACCAGCGTGCTGAACCATAGAACCTGCTGCGCCACCTGAACGCTTTCGCCGATCAGTTGGTTCACAAAGCGTATCTCACCGCCCTCGCACCACAACTCGGACGCTTGACCGCCGAAGTTCAGCACCGGCAGTTTGCGTTTTGGATCGGCCTTGCCCAAGGCACGCCACTTGCGAGTGCTGCCGCGCGTGGCTTCGTCCAGCGATGCATGGAAGGGTGGATTGCACATGGTCAGGTCAAACCGTTCGGCGCTCTCCAGCAGGCCCGTGAGGATCTGCTTGGGATTCGTCTGCTGGCGCAGCTGGATCGATTTATTCAGACCGTTGGACTGCACAATGGCCTTGGCCGCGGCCAACGCTGTGGAGTCGATTTCCGATCCGAGGAACTGCCAGCGGTAATCGCTATAGCCGATCAGCGGATAGACGCAGTTGGCGCCCATGCCGATGTCCAGCACCTTCACCGCCGCGCCTCGTGGGATCACGCCCTCGTTGCCACTGGCCAGCAGGTCTGCGAGAAAGTGCACATAATCCGCACGCCCTGGAACAGGTGGGCACAGATAGTCAGCCGGAATGTCCCAATGGGCGATGCCGTAGAACGATTTGAGCAGCGCCCGGTTGAATACGCGCACGGCGTCCGGGCTGGCGAAGTCGATGCTTTCCTTGCCGTACGGATTGAGGATGACGAACTTGGCCAACTCCGGTGTGCTTTTGATCAGCGCCGGAAAGTCGTAGCGACCTTGATGGCGGTTGCGTGGGTGCAGGCTGGCTTTTTCACGCGGCGCCACAGCAGGCGTTGGAGGTTTTGGCTGCTTGCGTGGTGCTTTGGGTTTGCTGGGGGCGGTCATGGGGGCGTCGATTCAGGAGGTGGCTCAATATGGCGCCTATTCTCCCACAAAGGACAAACCACGTGGCTGATTCATCTTCACAGCACTCAACTCATGACTCTGTATTAGTAAAGTGTCAGCCGCCGTTTATTAGGGGCTGACTAATAGATTAAGTAACAGTGTTCTTAAATTTCATCGGGGTCATTCAGAAAAGGTGCGTTTCGTTCGATGATGTTAAGGTCGAGCGTTATATTAATTTGCCCATTGGCTTGGAGTCTTACGGGGGACTCGTTTGTGAATACAAATTCGGCATTAACTCGCTTGCCGCTTCGAGTGAGTAGATACACATTTTCTTTGTTGGTCTTGAGGTCATCCAGTGTGAGCGTTTTCCAATCTTTGTTGATTATTTTGAAGGTGGTAGGGTCAGATGATGTGCTGCATGAAAAATAGTTTCCGTTAAGGTCTATTGTCTTGCCGAAATGCTCTCCTTCGGCGCGTATGTAAATCGTGTACCACTCATCTGTGCATCGAAAATAAAAAACGTCTGCTACAGGTTTTTCGGCCAGAACCGGAACAGTATTGCCACGGTGTGAAATTATTCCGAAACTTTTTGTGGACCAGTTCAATGTTGCAAGAAACGATTTTTGACGATTAGTGCTCATACTGAAAATCCTTGTTCAGTGTTGTTGAAAAGTAGGCTGTTACTGTGTTTGGAGTAGGGATGTTAACGAAAGAAAAAATGATAAGAAACTACTTACACGTTTGGTAATTATCAAAAAAATGCCCCGAAGATCGGGGCATTTTTATGTGCAA
This sequence comes from Pseudomonas sp. C32, assembly GCF_030417915.1. Classification (NCBI taxonomy): domain Bacteria; kingdom Pseudomonadati; phylum Pseudomonadota; class Gammaproteobacteria; order Pseudomonadales; family Pseudomonadaceae; genus Pseudomonas; species Pseudomonas sp. C32. The sequence goes on from NZ_JAUHUK010000011.1 coordinate 184,695, forward strand.
GCGGCGAATTAAAACTTACAGACTGGCAATCCGCGCATGCTGCTCAGCCAACTTGCCGAGAGCCTGTTCCGCTTCGGCCAATTTGGCGCGCTCTTTCTCGATGACTTCGGCCGGGGCCTTGTCAACGAAACCGGCGTTGGAAAGCTTGCCGCCAACACGCTGCACTTCGCCTTGCAGACGCTGGATTTCCTTGTCCAGACGCGCCAGCTCAGCCCCTTTGTCGATCAAACCGGCCATTGGTACCAGCACTTCCAGCTCGCCGACCAGTGCGGTGGCGGACAGCGGTGCTTCTTCGCCAGCAGCGAGTACGGTGATCGATTCGAGGCGTGCCAGTTTTTTCAGCAGGGCTTCGTTCTCGGTCAGGCGACGCTGATCCTCGGCGCTGACGTTCTTCAGGAACAGCGGCAGCGGTTTACCCGGGCCGATGTTCATTTCGCCACGGATGTTGCGCGTGCCGAGCATCAGGCCCTTGAGCCATTCGATGTCGTCTTCGGCGGCTTGATCAATGCGGGTTTCATTGGCCACAGGCCAAGGTTGCAGCATGATCGTCTTGCCTTCGATACCGGCCAGCGGCGCGATGCGCTGCCAGATTTCTTCGGTGATGAACGGCATGAACGGGTGCGCCAGGCGCAAAGCCACTTCCAGTACGCGAACCAGAGTACGGCGTGTGCCGCGCTGACGCTCGACCGGTGCGTTTTCGTCCCACAGCACAGGCTTGGACAGTTCCAGGTACCAGTCGCAATACTGGTTCCAGATGAACTCGTACAAGGCTTGTGCGGCCAGGTCGAAACGGAACTGGTCGAGTTGACGGGTCACTTCGGCTTCGGTGCGTTGCAGCTGCGAGATGATCCAGCGGTCAGCCAGGGACAGCTCGTAGGCTTCGCCGTTCTGGCCGCAGTCTTCACCTTTGTCCAGCACGTAGCGTGCGGCGTTCCAGATCTTGTTGCAGAAGTTGCGATAGCCTTCGACGCGGCCCATGTCGAACTTGATGTCACGACCGGTGGATGCCAGCGAGCAGAAGGTGAAGCGCAGGGCGTCGGTGCCGTAGCTGGCGATGCCTTCGGCGAACTCGTCGCGAGTCTGCTTCTCGATCTTCTTCGCCAGTTTCGGCTGCATGAGGCCGGAGGTGCGTTTCTGCACCAGCTCTTCCAGCTCGATGCCGTCGATGATGTCCAGCGGGTCCAGGACGTTGCCCTTGGACTTGGACATCTTCTGGCCCTGACCGTCACGCACCAGACCGTGAACGTACACGGTCTTGAACGGAACCTGCGGTGTGCCGTCTTCGTTCTTCACCAAATGCATGGTGAGCATGATCATCCGGGCAACCCAGAAGAAAATGATGTCGAAGCCCGTCACCAGGACGTCGGTGGAGTGGAATTTCTTCAGGAATTCGGTTTGTTCCGGCCAGCCCAGCGTGGAGAACGTCCACAGGCCCGAGCTGAACCAGGTGTCGAGAACGTCGTTGTCCTGTTGCAGCGCAACGTCCGGGCCGAGGTTGTGTTTGGTACGCACTTCGGCTTCGTCGCGACCGACGTAGACCTTGCCCGACTCGTCGTACCAGGCCGGAATGCGGTGGCCCCACCACAGCTGACGGCTGATGCACCAATCCTGGATGTCACGCATCCACGAGAAGTACATGTTTTCGTACTGTTTAGGCACGAACTGGATGCGGCCGTCTTCAACGGCGGCAATCGCAGGCTCGGCCAACGGTTTGGTGGACACGTACCACTGGTCGGTCAGCCACGGCTCGATGATGGTGCCGGAACGGTCGCCTTTCGGCACTTTCAGGGCGTGATCGTCGACGCTGACCAACAGGCCTGCGGCTTCGAACGCGGCCACGATCTGCTTGCGCGCTTCGAAACGGTCGAGACCGGCGTATTCGGTCGGGATCTTGCCGTCGATGGTTTCGTTCAGCGTGCCATCGAGGTTGAACACCTGGCAGGCTGGCAGAACGGCAGCGTTTTTGTCGAAGATGTTCAGCAGCGGCAGGTTATGGCGCTTGCCGACTTCGTAGTCGTTGAAATCGTGGGCCGGGGTGATTTTCACGCAGCCGGTGCCGAATTCAGGGTCGCAGTAATCGTCGGCGATGATCGGGATGCGGCGGCCAACCAGTGGCAGCTCGACAAATTTGCCGATCAGGGCTTTGTAGCGTTCATCGTTCGGGTTAACGGCCACGGCGGAGTCGCCGAGCATGGTTTCCGGGCGAGTGGTCGCGACGATCAGGAAATCGTTGCCTTCAGCGGTCTTGGCGCCGTCGGCCAGCGGGTATTTCAGGTTCCACAGGAAACCTTTTTCGTCGTGGTTCTCCACTTCGAGGTCGGAAATCGCCGTGTGCAGCTTGGTGTCCCAGTTGACCAGACGCTTGCCGCGGTAGATCAGGCCGTCTTCATGCAGGCGGACGAAAGCTTCTTTAACGGCTTCCGAGAGACCGTCGTCCATGGTGAAGCGCTCGCGGCTCCAATCGACGGACGAACCGAGGCGACGGATCTGACGGCTGATGTTGCCACCGGATTCATCTTTCCATTCCCAGACTTTCTCGAGGAATTTCTCACGGCCCAGGTCGTGGCGGCTCTGGCCTTTGGCTTCGAGCTGACGCTCTACCAGCATCTGCGTAGCGATACCGGCGTGGTCGGTGCCTGGCTGCCAGAGGGTGTTGCGACCCTGCATGCGGCGGAAACGGATCAGGGCGTCCATGATCGCGTTGTTGAAGCCGTGACCCATGTGCAGGCTGCCGGTGACGTTCGGCGGCGGGATCATGATGGTGTAGGACTCGCCCGCGCCTTGCGGGGCGAAGTAGTTCTCTGACTCCCAGGTGTTGTACCAGGAAGTTTCAATGGCGTGCGGCTGGTAGGTCTTATCCATGCGCGGCGGGACCCTATTGGCATTTATTCAGGAAAAGCCGGGAAGTATAGCGGGGATGAGCCGATGCGCGTAGAGCGAGGTGACAGTGGGCGGGGAAAAGTTGAGGTCTGTGTTTTGTCAGTGGGACTAAATCGCTGGCAAGCCAGCTCCTACAGGTTATGTGTCGAACAGCTATTTTGTGATCGACACCAAACCCTGTGGGAGCAGGCCTGCCAGCGATGGCGGTCTGTCAGGCGACGCTATTCAAATCGTTATGCCGCGTTTCTTTCAGGCACAGCACTGCAATCAAACTCAGCACTGCCGCCACGGACACATACCCGCCGACATAACTCAATCCGCCCATCGCCACCAGTTTCTGCGCGAAGAACGGTGCAGCGGAAGCGCCGACAATGCCGCCCAGGTTGTAGGCCGCCGAAGCGCCGGTGTATCGAACATGGGTCGGAAACAGCTCTGGCAGCAGTGCGCCCATCGGCGCAAACGTCACGCCCATCAGAAACAGTTCAATGCACAGGAACAGCGCCACGCCCCAGGTCGAACCGTGGGTCAGCAGCGGTTCCATCAGGAAACCGGACAGAATTGCCAGCACGCCACCGATGATCAGCACCGGCTTACGCCCGTATCGGTCGCTGGCCCAGGCCGATAGCGGTGTGGCGGCCGCCATGAACAGCACGGCAAAGCACAGCAGCGCGAGGAACGTTTCGCGGCTATAGCCGAGCGTCGACACGCCGTAACTCAGCGAGAACACGGTGGAGATGTAAAAGAGCGCATAGCACACCACCATCGCGCCGGCCCCCAGCAAAACAGGCATCCAGTATTGGCCGAACAGCTCGAACAGCGGGATCTTCACGCGTTCCTGGCGTGCCACGGCGTTGGCGAACACCGGAGTTTCATGCAGCTTGAGGCGCACGTACAGGCCAACCATCACCAGCGCAGCGCTGAGCAGGAACGGAATGCGCCAGCCCCACGAGCGGAACTGTTCGTCGTCGAGCAGCATCGCCAGTGTCAGGAACAGGCCGTTCGCCGCCAGGAAACCGATGGAGGGGCCGAGCTGCGGGAACATGCCGAACCACGCTCGCTTGCCTTTGGGGGCATTCTCGGTGGCCAGGAGTGCCGCGCCACCCCATTCACCGCCGAGCCCCAAGCCTTGGCCGAAACGCAGCACGCAAAGCAGGATCGGCGCCCAGGCGCCAATACTGTCGTAACCCGGCAGCACGCCGATCAGCGTGGTGCACACGCCCATCAGCAGGAGAGAGGCAACGAGGGTCGATTTGCGCCCGATGCGATCGCCAAAGTGGCCGAACAGGGCAGAGCCCAGGGGGCGCGCGAGGAAGGCGATGCCAAATGTAAGAAACGCCGAGAGCATCTGGGCGGTGCCGGACGTCTGCGGAAAGAACACCGGCCCGATGACCAGCGCAGCAGCGGTGGCATAAACGTAGAAATCGTAGAACTCGATGGCGGTGCCGATGAAACTCGCCGTGGCCACGCGGGTGGCGGAGTTAGTCGGTTGTGCGGGAACGGAGTCGCTGTAAGTCGTGCTGGTCGTCATGCGGTTATCCCTGACAGTCATGTGCCCCAGTGGAGCGAATTATTATGGTCGAGAACCCAGGGATGTGGGTGAGGGCGCGGTCGCTGTTTCAGGTAGGAACAGTCGTCGGCTTGCTGCGGATGTGGCTGATGGTCAGGCCGGAAGTTGCGCGGTGCAGGGGTAAGCACGGGCCCGGCGAGGCTTGGGTAAGCGTATCGATTATAGGAAGGTGGCTAACGATCGAACAAGAGGCTTGCGAGGGTATTCCACAGAGTTTGTCTCAGATCTCAGATAACTACTGGCATCGAACTGGTCTGCCAGATCAGTACTTGCGTAACGCGATTGTCCTCGGTCTCCAGGATTTCCAGGCGATAGCGGCCGATCTTCAGGCAGACGGTGCTTTCGGGAATGGTTTCCAGGGCTTCGGTCACCAGGCCGTTCAGGGTTTTCGGACCGTCGCTCGGCAGGTGCCAGCCAAGGCTCTTGTTCAACTCGCGGATTGAAGCTGCGCCATCAACCACCAGGCGTCCATCGGCTTGCGGGTGGATGTGCGGGTTGTCGAGTTGGTGCTGGCTTTCGAACTCGCCGACGATTTCCTCAAGAATGTCTTCCAGCGTGACGACGCCCAGCACCTCCCCATATTCATCGACCACCATGCCCAGGCGTCGCTGCTGTTTATGGAAGTTGAGCAGTTGCAGCTGAAGCGGGGTGCTTTCCGGTACGAAATACGGTTCGCGACTGGCGGCCAGCAGGGCTTCTCGGGTCAGGCTCGCATCGGGCAGCAAGTGGAGGATGTGCCGGGTGTTGAGCACGGCTTCGACCTGATTGATGTCGCTGTGGAACACCGGCAGGCGAGTGCGCCTGTTGTGTCGCAGCTGTTCGATGATTTCGTCGATGGGGTCGTCCAGGTTGATCCCGTCGACATCGCTGCGTGGGACCAGGATGTCGTTGACCGTGATGTTGTCCAGGGCGTGGATGCCTGACAACGGATGAGGGCGGCAGATGACGTTTTCGGTCGTGTCGCGCCGCTCGGTCAGGGGCTCGTCTTCACTCTGTTGCACAACTTTGGCTTTGCGGGCGAAGGGTCGCACCAGCAACAGGCTGGTGCTTTTAAGCAGCCAGGCGGCGGGGTAGACGATTTTCAGTGGCACGCGAAGCAGGTTGTTGCCTTGGGCCAGGATCGCCTCGGGATAGCGAGTGGCGAGGGCGCGGGGCAGGTAGTCGGCAAACATCAGCACCACTGCGCCCGCTCCCAGGCAAGCAATCCATGGACCGTTTTCGGCCCAGGTGAAAATCGCCAGGAGGGTGCTGATGACCACCACGAGTGCGCGGCAGAGGGTGTTGCAGAAGATCAGGCTGTCGAGGGGAAAGCTCAATTTCGCCAGCGGTTTATCGCTGGAACGCGTTGCCGTGCGCTGAGCCAGCAGATGCTGGTGCGCCGTCTCGATGGCCGTAAACAGCCCCGACCATAAAATCAGCAGGGCCACTACTGCAAGCATCGGCCCTATGGGCAAGTCGTCCATTAATGCCGCCCGTCAGATATGCAGGATGTATTCACGAACCAGCTTGCTGCCGAAATACGCCAGCATCAGCAGGCAAAACCCGGCGAGGGTCCAGCGAATGGCTTTGTGACCCCGCCAGCCGAGACGGTTGCGACCCCACAGCAGGACGCTGAAGACAATCCAGGCCAGGCACGCCAGCAAGGTTTTATGCACAAGGTGCTGGGCAAACAGGTTCTCGACGAACAGCCAGCCGGAAATCAGTGACAGCGACAACAGTGTCCAGCCGGCCCAGAGGAAACCGAACAGCAGGCTCTCCATGGTTTGCAGTGGCGGGAAATTCTTGATCAGCCCGGAGGGGTGCTTGTGCTTGAGCTGGTGGTCTTGAATCAGCAGCAGCAAGGACTGGAACACCGCGATGGTGAACATGCCGTAGGCAAGAATCGACAGCAGGATGTGGGCGAGGATGCCCGGCTCCTCATCGATGATCTGTACCGTGCCCGCGGGTGCGAACTGCGCCAGAAGCACGGTCAGGGCGCCGAGCGGGAACAGCAACACCAGCAGGTTCTCCACCGGAATCCGCGAGCAGGCCAACAGGCTCAAGGCGATGACCGCAGCGGCAATCAGGCTGGCGGCGCTGAAGAAATCCAGGCCGAGACCGATCGGGGTCAGCAGATGGGTGAGCAGGCTGGCGCCATGGGCCAGCACGGCAAGCACGCCGAGCGAAACCAGCAGGCGCTTGTTGGCCTTGGCGCCGGTGGCCAGGCGAGTGCTCTGGTAAATGGTCGCAGCGGCATACAAGCAGGCGGCGGCGAGGGAAGTAAGCAAGCTGGGTGACAAGGGGAGCATAAATCCTGTTAGGCAAGCCCGAAAGTCGCTGAGTTTGGCATAGAACCCCCGCCACACGAAAGACCGCGCAAGCTGACAGCGAGGTGTCCGCCGGCCGCAGTCTTCGCTATAATCCGCGACCTGCCCACGCCGCAGGCTCGCCGAGCACACGTTTAGTCCGGTCCGGGCCGCCATTATCCCGGTCTACACAGGGCCTGAAAGGATCGCGCAATGTTTGAAAACTTAACCGACCGTCTCTCGCAGACGCTGCGCCATGTCACCGGCAAGGCCAAGCTGACCGAAGACAATATCAAAGATACCCTGCGCGAAGTGCGCATGGCGTTGCTCGAAGCCGACGTCGCCTTGCCGGTGGTGAAGGACTTCGTCAATTCGGTGAAGGAGCGCGCTGTCGGCACCGAGGTGTCGCGCAGCCTGACGCCGGGCCAGGCCTTCGTGAAGATCGTCCAGGCCGAACTCGAAAGCCTGATGGGCGCGGCCAACGAAGATTTGAACCTGAGCGCCGTGCCGCCAGCGGTCATCCTCATGGCTGGTTTGCAGGGCGCTGGTAAGACCACCACCGCCGGCAAGCTCGCGCGCTTCCTTAAAGAGCGCAAGAAGAAGACCGTCATGGTCGTGTCCGCCGACGTTTACCGTCCTGCGGCGATCAAGCAGCTGGAAATGCTTGCCGGTGAGGTTGGCGTTACCTTCTTCCCGTCCGACCTGAGCCAGAAGCCGGTCGAGATCGCGCAAGCGGCTATTAAGGAAGCAAAGCTCAAATTCATCGACGTGGTCATCGTCGATACCGCCGGTCGTCTGCACATCGATGAAGAGATGATGGGCGAGATCAAGGCGCTGCATGCCGCGATCAACCCGGTCGAAACCCTGTTCGTGGTCGACGCCATGACCGGCCAGGATGCCGCCAACACGGCCAAGGCTTTCGGTGACGCGCTGCCGTTGACCGGTGTGATCCTGACCAAGGTCGACGGCGACGCCCGTGGCGGTGCCGCGCTGTCGGTCCGTGCCATCACCGGCAAGCCGATCAAGTTCATCGGTATGGGCGAGAAGAGCGAAGCGCTCGACCCGTTCCATCCTGAGCGTATCGCCTCGCGTATTCTCGGCATGGGCGACGTGCTCAGCCTGATCGAGCAGGCAGAAGCGACCCTCGACAAGGACAAGGCCGATAAACTGGCCAAGAAACTGAAGAAGGGCAAAGGCTTCGATCTCGAAGACTTCCGCGATCAGTTGCAACAAATGAAGAACATGGGCGGCCTCGGCGGCCTCATGGACAAGCTGCCGAACATGGGCGGCGTGAATCTGGCGCAAATGGGCAACGCTCAAGGTGCGGCAGAGAAGCAATTCAAGCAGATGGAAGCCATCATCAACTCCATGACCCCGGCCGAGCGCCGCGACCCTGATGTGATCAGCGGTTCGCGCAAACGTCGGATCGCCATGGGTTCCGGCACCCAGGTGCAGGATATCGGTCGCTTGATCAAGCAACACAAGCAGATGCAGAAGATGATGAAGAAATTCTCCGCGAAAGGCGGAATGGCCAAGATGATGCGCGGCATGGGCGGTATGTTGCCCGGCGGTGGAATGCCCAAGATGTAAAGAATTCGCGCCGGCCATCGGGTCGGCGCAGCCCCACACGGACGTGGGATACACAGCAAACCCGCACTTGGCGGGAGCTGATCGGCCGTTTTTAACGACGGCTCTATAGCAAATCTGCATGGCGACCGATAGGCCGCCGGAAAAAGACATTTGCAAAAGTCCGGATATTCCTTAGAATATGCGGCCTTTCGGGCACCTATGCCCGCTGTGCCTTTAGATTTGCAGCACCGACTACAGGAACGATGTTCACATGCTAACAATCCGTCTTGCCCTTGGCGGCTCCAAAAAGCGCCCGTTTTACCACTTGACCGTAACCGACAGCCGCAACCCGCGCGACGGTTCGCACAAGGAACAGGTTGGTTTCTTCAACCCTGTTGCTCGTGGTCAAGAAGTCCGTCTGTCCGTGAACCAAGAGCGCGTAGCCTACTGGCTGAGCGTTGGTGCACAACCTTCTGAGCGCGTTGCTCAGTTGTTGAAGGAATCTGCTAAGGCTGCGGCCTGAGCAATATGAACGCGACGCCAGCTGTTGCTGATGATTTGATCGTTATCGGCAAGATTTACTCGGTTCACGGCGTTCGCGGCGAAGTGAAGGTGTACTCCTTTACTGATCCGATTAAGAACCTGCTGGAATACAAAACCTGGACGCTCAAGCGTGACGGCAATGTAAAGCAGGTGGAGCTGGTCAGCGGACGCGGGAACGACAAGTTCCTGGTCGCAAAGCTCAAGGGTCTCGATGATCGCGAAGAAGCTCGTCTTCTGGCCGGTTATGAGATCTGCGTGCCGCGCAACCTGTTTCCTGAACTGACCGACGGCGAGTACTACTGGTACCAGCTGGAAGGTCTCAAGGTCATCGACACCCTCGGGCAACTGTTCGGGAAGATCGATCACCTGCTGGAGACCGGCTCGAATGATGTAATGGTGGTCAAGCCTTGCGCTGGCAGCCTGGATGATCGCGAACGCCTGTTGCCCTATACCGAGCAATGCGTGTTGGCCATCGACCTGGCGGCAGGTGAGATGAAGGTGGATTGGGATGCGGACTTCTAAGCGTGGCTAACTTGCGCGTAGAAGTGATCAGTTTGTTTCCCGAGATGTTCTCCGCCATCAGCGAGTACGGCATCACCAGTCGTGCGGTGAAACAGGGGCTCTTGCAGCTCACCTGTTGGAATCCGCGAGACTACACGACGGATCGACATCACACTGTGGACGATCGCCCGTTTGGCGGTGGTCCGGGCATGGTGATGAAGATCAAGCCCCTGGAAGATGCTCTGGCTCAGGCCAAGGCAGCAGCCGGGGAGGCGGCGAAGGTGATTTACCTGTCCCCCCAAGGCCGTCAACTGAATCAGTCGGCGGTACGCGAGTTGGCGAATCTGGATGCATTGATCCTGATTGCCGGCCGCTACGAAGGCATTGACGAGCGTTTTATTGATGCTCATGTCGATGAAGAGTGGTCGATTGGCGACTATGTACTGTCTGGCGGCGAGCTGCCGGCGATGGTCCTGATCGATGCGGTTACACGACTGCTGCCTGGAGCTTTAGGGCATGCGGACTCCGCCGAGGAAGATTCCTTTACGGATGGTTTGCTGGATTGCCCGCACTACACCCGACCGGAGGTGTATGCGGATCAGCGTGTTCCCGACGTATTGCTAAGTGGCAATCACGCGCACATCCGGCGTTGGCGTTTACAGCAGTCCCTTGGTCGGACCTATGAACGACGCGCCGATCTTCTGGAAAGCCGCTCGCTTTCTGGAGAAGAGAAGAAGCTGCTCGAGGAATACATCCTCGAGCGGGACGATAGTTAACAACGTATCGATGGTAGATCCGACGATTTACCTTAGGAGCACAGCATGACTAACAAAATCATCCTTGCACTCGAAGCAGAGCAGATGACCAAAGAGATCCCTACCTTTGCCCCGGGCGACACCATTGTCGTTCAGGTGAAAGTGAAGGAAGGCGACCGTTCGCGTCTGCAAGCGTTCGAAGGTGTTGTTATCGCCAAGCGTAACCGCGGCGTAAACAGTGCATTCACCGTTCGTAAAATCTCCAACGGTGTTGGCGTAGAACGTACTTTCCAGACCTACAGCCCGCAAATCGACAGCATGGCCGTTAAACGTCGCGGTGACGTACGTAAAGCCAAGCTGTACTACCTGCGTGACCTGTCTGGTAAAGCAGCTCGCATCAAGGAAAAACTGGCTTAAGTCCAGCTTCCGATGCAGAAAAAAGCAGCCTGCGGGCTGCTTTTTTGTTGCCTGCGATTTGGTGCCAGGTTAAAAAGATCGCAGCCTGCGGCAGCTCCTGCAGGTTGAATTCAGAGCTGCCGAAGGCTGCGATCTTTTGGATTTACTCCGACTCGGGCTGAATCAACGCCAGCAATGTCCAACCCGCCGAAGGCTTCAGTGTGCTGTCCGGTGTCACCACATGCACCCAGCCACTGTCGTCGCGTACGAACAGCAAGGTCGCCCGATCGCCATGCAGCGCGCGGTAATCGTCCCAGCTGAATCCCTCCTTCAATGTCGTGCTGTACAGCTCGGAGCCCTGGCTCAATTGGCTCGCAAGCTTGGCGTAGGTCAGCGCCTCGCTGCCCAGTTGATTGCCGCGATGCTCCAGGCTGGTCCGATGCTTGTCGGTGCGACGGCTTTCCTGGCCGCTGTCCAGGCCGAACATCCGCTGATGACCCAGCTCATGACGAAAGCGCATCAATGCCAGCGTGTTCATCTCACCGGACGGCGATAGCGCCAGAAGATGTCCCAGACCTACCAGGTCCAGATGGGCATCGGCGTGTTGTGAAGCCGGGTTGCCAAAGTAGGTCGGCAACCCTTCCATCCGCGCAGCCCGAATGTTTTCCCAGCTGGAGTCGGTCAACAGCACGCGACTGCCCAGTTGTTGCAGTGCTTTGCCCAGCGTGCGCGCAGGTCCGTTGGCGCCGATGATCAGAAATCCGCTCGGCGCCGGCTCCGCGACTTTCAACAAGCGCGCCAGTGGCCTCGCCGTAGCGCTTTGCAATACGACGGTGCCAATGATCACCGCGAACGTCAGCGGCACCAGCAGCAATGCACCTTGATGACCGGCCTCATGCAAGCGAATGGCGAAGATCGCCGACACGGCTGCCGCAACGATCCCCCGCGGGGCAATCCACGCCAACAGCGCACGTTCGCGCCAGTTCAGGCTTGATCCTGCGGTGCTGAGCAATACGTTCAGGGGGCGCGCAATGAACTGGATGATCAGCAGCAGTATGAGCACCAGCGGCCCGAGCCCGATCATCGCGTTCAGATCCAGTCGTGCCGCCAGCAAAATGAACAGGCCGGAGATCAGCAGGACGCTGAGGTTTTCCTTGAAGTGCAGGATGTGCCGAACATCCACGCCTTTCATGTTGGCCAGCCACATGCCCATGAGCGTCACGGCCAGCAATCCGGATTCGTGCGTGACTGCGTTGGACGCAATAAAAATCCCCAGAACAGCGGCGAGTGCTGCCAGGTTATGCAGGTATTCCGGCAGCCACTGGCGGCGTATCAGGGTGCCGAGCAACCAGCCACCAAAAATCCCGAAGAGACTGCCACACAGAATCACGCCGCCGAAAGTCAGCAAGCTTTCTTTAATGCCATTACCTTCGGTGTTGGCAATGATGAAGCTATAGACGACTACCGCCAGCAGCGCGCCGATAGGATCGATGACAATCCCTTCCCAACGCAGGATGTTGGCGATCGAGGCTTTGGGTCGTACGACGCGCAACATGGGCACGATCACGGTCGGCCCGGTGACCAGCGTCAGGCTGCCGAAAAGTATCGACAGCATCCAGTCAAAACCCAGTAGCCAGTGCGTGGCGACGGCAATCACAATCCAGGTTGAGAGCGCGCCCAGTGTCACCAGTCGATGAACGACACTGCCGATCTCGCGCCATTCCGACAGATGCAGCGTCAGGCTGCCTTCAAACAGAATCAACGCCACCGCCAATGACACCAGTGGCATCAGCAGTGGGCCGAACATTTCCTGCGGGTCGAGCAAGTGCAACACCGGTCCGGCCAGAATCCCGGTCAGCAACAGAAAAAGAATTGCCGGCAGCTTCAGGCGCCAGGCCAACCACTGACAGCCCAGTGCCGCCGCACCGATACCGCCAAACGCCAATAAGATTTGCTGCTCGCTCATGACTGCTCCCTGTTCCTTGAGATGCCAGCCTATGAAAGACTAGCGGCCGATTTCATGTCCATTTTAATTTTGTGCGCAGTCTGAAGGCTACGCGACTTGAGTGCCCATGCCTGCCATCGATCATCCACTGATAGATCAATTCCTTGATGCCCTGTGGCTGGAAAAAGGTCTTTCCGATAACACCCGCGATGCCTATCGCAGCGACCTGGCCCTGTTCAACGGCTGGTTGCAGGAAAAAGGCCTGGAACTGGCCAATGCCGGGCGGGAGTTGATTCTCGACCACCTGGCCTGGCGTCTCGAACAAAACTACAAGCCTCGATCCACCGCACGATTTCTCTCCGGTGTGCGTGGCTTTTATCGCTATCTATTGCGGGAAAAACTGATCTCGGTCGATCCCACCTTGCGCGTGGATATGCCGCAACTCGGTCGTCCGTTGCCCAAATCCTTGTCGGAAGCCGATGTAGAAGCACTGCTCAAAGCGCCGGATCTGAGCGAAGCCATCGGACAGCGTGATCGCGCCATGCTCGAGGTGTTGTATGCCTGCGGGCTGCGTGTGACGGAATTGATCAGCCTGACCCTGGAACAGGTCAATCTGCGCCAAGGGGTCTTGCGGGTGATGGGCAAGGGCAGCAAGGAGCGTCTGGTGCCAATGGGCGAGGAGGCGATTGTCTGGGTCGAGCGCTACATGCGTGATGCCCGTGGTGAACTGCTCGGCGGGCGTCCCAGCGATGTGTTGTTCCCCAGTCTGCGTGGCGAGCAAATGACCCGCCAGACCTTCTGGCACCGGATCAAGCACCAGGCCAAGGTGGCGGGGATCGGCAAGTCGCTGTCGCCGCACACCTTGCGCCATGCGTTTGCCACGCACTTGTTGAACCACGGTGCTGATTTGCGGGTGGTGCAGATGCTGTTGGGGCACAGCGATTTATCGACCACGCAGATTTATACCCACGTTGCCCGCGCCCGTTTGCAAGACCTGCACGCCAAACACCATCCCCGCGGCTGACGACGTCCAGGGAACATCATCCATCTATGCGTCATGCGTCGAGCTCGTGTTGTCTGGCGACAGGTGCATTCGGCCACACCGGCCTTATGTGATAGGCTTTGCCGGTTTGCACGATGGGCGGTTATGACCCGGTGTTTCGGCACGGGTGTTCTGATCGTCCCATATGTTCGCCTTCAGGAGTTCTCATGCGTCTGACCCAGATTCTCGCTGCCGCCGCCATTGCGATGGTCAGCACCTTTGCCGTCGCCGATGACGCGGCCGACAAAGCCATTCGTAAAAGCCTGGAAAACCTCCAGCTCGAAGTGCCGGTAGAAACCATTACACCCAGCCCGCTGCCGGGCCTGTACGAAGTCAAACTCAAGGGCAGCCGCGTTCTCTACGCCAGCGCCGACGGTCAGTACGTGGTTCAGGGCTATATGTTCCAGCTCAAGGACGGCACGCCGATCAACCTGACCGAGAAGACCGAGCGCCTGGGCATCTCCAAGCTGATCAACGCTATTCCGGTCGCTGAAACCGTGGTGTACCCGGCCATTGGCGAAACCAAATCGCACATCACCGTTTTCACCGACACCACCTGCCCGTACTGCCACAAGCTGCACGCCGAAGTGCCTGAGCTGAACAAGCGCGGCATTGAAGTGCGTTACATCGCGTTCCCGCGCCAGGGCCTGGGTTCGCCGGGTGACGAGCAGTTGCAAGCGGTGTGGTGCTCGAAAGACAAGAAAGCGGCCATGGACAAAATGGCTGAAGGCAAGGAAATCAAGGCCGCCAAGTGCGATAACCCGGTTTCCAAGCAGTTTGCCCTCGGTCAGTCGATTGGCGTGAACGGCACACCGGCCATCGTTTTGGCTGACGGTCAGGTCATTCCGGGCTACCAGCCTGCGCCACAAGTCGCCAAACTGGCACTGGGCGCGAAGTAGATTCGCATCGTCACGGCCAGCCTTGACGAGCATGGTCCGGCAGCAACATCGCCGGGCCATTAATAGAGAGCCGCGAGCACGCGGTTGTTTCCACGGCCGGCCTTGAGTCGGTCGTTTTATGGGGAGTTCACAGTGAAACCGGTCAAAGTAGGCATCTGTGGGTTAGGAACCGTCGGTGGCGGTACCTTCAACGTACTTCAGCGCAACGCCGAGGAAATTGCTCGTCGTGCCGGGCGTGGGATCGAAGTGGCACAAATTGCCATGCGCACGCCAAAGCCTCAGTTCCAAACGACCGGTATTGCGATTACCAACGATGTCTTCGAAGTGGCCACGAACCCTGAGATCGACATCGTGATAGAGCTGATGGGCGGCTACACCGTTGCCCGCGAGCTGGTACTCAAGGCCATCGAGAATGGCAAGCATGTGGTCACCGCGAACAAGGCTCTGATTGCCGTTCACGGTAACGAAATTTTCGCCAAGGCTCGCGAGAAGGGCGTGATTGTCGCCTTCGAAGCGGCCGTGGCCGGTGGCATCCCGGTGATCAAGGCGATCCGTGAAGGCCTGTCCGCCAACCGCATCAACTGGGTGGCCGGCATCATCAACGGCACTGGCAACTTCATCCTTACGGAAATGCGCGAGAAGGGTCGCACCTTCGAAGACGTGTTGGCTGAAGCCCAGGCACTGGGTTACGCCGAGGCTGATCCGACCTTCGACGTCGAAGGCATCGACGCGGCCCACAAGCTGACGATCCTGGCTTCGATTGCGTTCGGCATTCCGCTGCAGTTCGAAAAGGCTTACACCGAAGGCATCACCAAACTGACCACCGCCGACGTGAACTACGCCGAAGCGCTGGGCTACCGCATCAAGCACCTGGGCGTGGCGCGCAGCACCGCGGCGGGTATTGAACTGCGCGTACACCCGACGCTGATTCCGGCTGATCGCCTGATCGCCAACGTCAACGGTGTGATGAACGCGGTGATGGTCAACGGCGATGCTGCCGGTTCGACCCTGTTCTACGGCGCTGGCGCCGGAATGGAGCCTACCGCTTCGTCGGTGATCGCCGACCTGGTGGACGTGGTTCGCGCCATGACGTCCGACCCGGAAAACCGCGTACCGCATCTGGCCTTCCAGCCGGATTCGCTGTCGGCTCACCCGATCCTGCCGATCGAAGCCTGCGAAAGCGCTTACTACCTGCGCATTCAGGCCAAGGATCATCCGGGCGTGTTGGCTCAGGTCGCGAGCATCCTCTCGGAGCGCGGCATCAACATTGAGTCGATCATGCAGAAGGAAGCCGAGGAACACGACGGCCTGGTGCCGATGATCCTGCTGACCCACCGCGTGCTGGAACAGCACATCAACGACGCCATCGCTGCTCTGGAAGCCCTGGCGGGTGTGGTCGGTCCGGTTGTACGGATCCGTGTCGAGCACCTGAACTAATTTAGAAGCAGCTGCAAGCCGTCAGCTGCAAGCTGCAAGCTAAAAGCCTCGGTGCTTTGAACTTGCAGCTTGAAGCTTGAAGCTTGAAGCCCAAACCGAAGGTTTGCCCCTATGCGCTACATCAGTACCCGCGGCCAGGCACCGGCCCTTAATTTCGAAGACGTCCTGCTGGCAGGTCTTGCCACCGACGGCGGTCTGTACGTCCCGGAAAACCTGCCACGTTTCACCCAGGAAGAAATCGCTTCCTGGGCCGGTCTGCCGTATCACGAGCTGGCTTTTCGCGTCATGCGCCCGTTCGTCACCGGCAGCATTCCGGACGCCGATTTCAAAAAGATTCTTGAAGAAACCTATGGCGTGTTCGCCCACAGCGCCGTTGCGCCGCTGCGTCAGCTGAACGGCAACGAATGGGTGCTGGAGCTGTTCCACGGCCCGACCCTGGCGTTCAAGGACTTCGCCCTGCAACTGCTGGGTCGTTTGCTCGACTACGTGCTGGAAAAGCGCGGCGAGCGCGTAGTGATCGTCGGTGCCACCTCTGGTGACACCGGCTCGGCCGCCATCGAAGGCTGCAAGCACTGCGAAAACGTCGACATCTTCATCCTGCACCCGCACAACCGTGTGTCTGAAGTGCAGCGTCGGCAGATGACCACCATTTTCGGTGAGAACATCCACAACATCGCCATCGAAGGTAACTTCGATGATTGCCAGGAAATGGTCAAGGCAAGCTTCGCCGACCAGAGTTTCCTCAAGGGCACGCGTCTGGTAGCGGTGAACTCGATCAACTGGGCGCGGATCATGGCCCAGATCGTTTACTACTTCCATGCATCCCTGCAGTTGGGCGGCCCGGCGCGTTCGGTGTCGTTCTCGGTGCCGACCGGCAACTTCGGCGACATCTTCGCCGGTTACCTGGCGCGCAACATGGGCCTGCCGATCAACCAGTTGATCGTCGCCACCAACCGCAACGACATCCTGCACCGCTTCATGAGCGGCAACCAGTACGTCAAGGACACCCTGCACGCCACGCTGTCGCCGTCGATGGACATCATGGTGTCGTCGAACTTCGAACGCCTGCTGTTCGACCTGCACGGTCGCAATGGCGCGGCCATCGCCGGGCTGATGGATTCGTTCAAGCAGGGCGGTGGTTTCAGCGTCGAGCAAGAGCGCTGGACCGAAGCCCGCAAATTGTTCGACTCGTTGGCTGTGGATGACGCGCAAACGTGCGAAACCATCGCCGAAGTCTATGAGCAGACCGGTGAAGTGCTCGATCCGCACACTGCGATTGGTGTCAAAGCCGCGCGTGAATGCCGTCGCAGCCTGGACATTCCAATGGTGATCCTGGGCACTGCCCATCCGGTCAAATTCCCGGATGCCGTGGAAAAGGCCGGTGTAGGAAAAACGCTTGAACTGCCTGCACATCTTTCTGATTTGTTTGAGCGAGATGAGCGTTGCACCGTGTTGCCGAATGACCTGAAAGCCGTACAGGCCTTTGTCAGTCAGCATGGCAACCGTGGCAAGCCGTTGTAACGGTCAAAGCTGTCACATTTTGAAGCCCGTCTCCTGACGGGCTTTTTCATTTCTGCATGCACACTTGTCGTGTTGTCGCCCAGAAAGGAAGGGCGAGTCGATCACGAAGGATGTGGCAATGCTGTTTTCAAAAGGGGTCAAACCGGCCGCGTACTGGCTGTTTCTGCTCGCAATCATGGGCATCGGCCAATGGGGTATTGCGGCGCCGATGGACATGCATGAGCGCGATGCGACGATCACGCTGGATGCGCAGGAGTTGCAGTGGATCGCCACTCACCCGCGCGTCGTCGTCACGGCGCTGGATTATCCGTTGTACCTGTTCAAGGACAAGCAGGGTCAATGGAGCGGCTTGCACTTTGATGTACTCAAGCGCATCAGCGTGATGACGGGGGTGCAGTTCGTTTTCGAAGAGTCGTTCTCTACCGATCAGATGCTGGTGAAACTGGAAAATGGCGGGGCGGACTTGAGCTCAATGCTGTCGATGAACGACGAGCGCAAGACGTTGCTGGATTTCAGTCATGCGTTTGGTGGTGCCGGTTGGGTATTTGTCGGGCGAGTCGGGGCGCCACGGGTGCAATCGCTGGAAGAACTGGCGAAACGGGTGCTGGTGCTGCCGGCCCGGCATGCATTGGAAGCGGCGATCCGTCGCGACTACCCGGCCATTGAGGTGCGTACGGTGAAAACCAACGCCGAGGCACGTGCCTGGGTGGAAAGCGGTGACGCCTACGCCACCATCGAAAATGAAGTTGGAGCGCAGCTCTATCCATCCGGGCTGTTGCAGGTCGGTGCGGTGGTGCCGGGCATATGGGACGCGGATTACCTGTCGGTACGCAAGGGGCAACCGCAATTGTTGAGCATCCTGAACAAGGCCCTGAATGCGTTTCCTCCAGAAGAGTTACGTGTCATTCGCCTGAAGTGGTTCAGTGGCGTCACGCCATCCAAGGTGCCCGGTCTGTGGCAGACACTGCGCCACTGGGTCTGCGAAGGCATCGTTATCGCCAGCGTATTCGGCCTGTTGTCGCTGCTGTGGAACCGGCGTTTGACAGTGCTGGTCAGGCAGCGGTTCGAGGCCGAAAAAAGCCTCAGTGATCAACTCGCCTTCCAGCACGCATTACTGGATGCCATGCCTGATCCAATGTTTGTCCGTGACCTGCAAGGGCGATTGGTGATGTGCAACAAAAGTTATGAGGAGGTGTTGTCGACCCGGTTTGATCAGGTTCAAGGTCGACAGTTGATCGAAGTCGATGTCTTGCCGAAACGCACCGCTGAACTTCTGCATGCCGAATTCATGAGCCAGCTGGAAACACGCCGGACTCGCTTTATTGAGCGTCAATTGAGGTTCAAGGACGGTATCAGGGATGTTTACCAGTGGACGGTGCCGTTTTATGGTGCAGACGGGCAGTTGCGAGGATTGCTGGGCGGTTGGGCTGAAATCGATCGACGAAGCCGACAGGCGTGACGGCAGCGTTTTTTCTCTGTCATGTTCGCCGTGCATGCTCACTTGAGCTGATTCGCGGGTGCGCCTTGCGGTCAGTCTCCAGAACTTTCTTCTCGGGTCCGTGGTCATTCATTGCAGGCACGCCCAAGGCACGTTGTTTCGGACTATTGAGTGGTGATCGGGATGGAAAGTATCAGTCTGTTGCTCGGTGAGGCGCTGAGCCCGTATCAAGTCACAATGACCCCTTCAGGCATTCATGGCGAATGCCTGGTAACCCTGAAGAATTCGATGGGCGCCACGGTCGTCAAGCGAGCGTTCAATCAGGCCCAGTTGAACGACAAGCGCTTGCTGACGGACGTGGTCGATGGATTGCATCGCGACGTGCTGATTGCGGAGGGACGCCTGGAGCCCTGTGTCATCGCAGCGTTGCGCAATGCTGCCCAGGACAAGTTGATGGCCAGCCGCAATTGACGGGATTTCGCTGGGAACCTTCCTGCGCGCAGGTCAGTCAGATCGGGTAATAGCAGGATCAAGCATTGTGCTCCGGTGCTTGTAGCTTGCTACTACGGGTCTTTATGTAGGCCACGTTTAACCCCGAGTAGTCTTCCCACTGCTCGGGGTTTCTTTTTGCCTTTTTGCCCGCGATTTATTCACTGTCCGGCCTGTTGCTCAAAAAACTCTTTGGCAGCCTTCAGGTAATCGCTGCGGCTTTCCGGATCGAGCCAGGCCGCGTACGCCTCGCTCAATGGCTCGCGGGGCAGGGCGCGTAGCAGTCGATTGATCTCGATAATCGCCTGTCGGCCCTGTGGTGTGTCGGTGCAGCCGATGTAGCCTGACAGGTACTTACCCGTGCCGCGAATCGGGTAGAACTGCAATTCATCTTCTGCGATCCCCTCCTGCTGCGCCTGGTAACGAATTTCCGGACGATAACCCAACAGCACTTGCAAGCGCCCCAGGCGTTGCATTTGCAGCAGGCTGCCCAAAGCGTCGTTGCCGTAATGCAGCGCAAGTGCCTTGGTCGGTGCTTGTTTCAGGAGTGCGTCGAGGTACTCGCCGTAGTTGCGCTCGGCAACAATCCCCAGCGTGACGCTGCCGGTCGCCAAGAGGGCCGACAGGTCCACCTCGCCGTCCTTGATGAACGGGGTCAACACGTCGCGATCAGCACGCCGCACGGCCAGACCATTGCTCATGGCGCGAAAGACCGGGGTGGAAAACACGATCCAGGTTTCGCGCTCCTTGCTCCAGTTCAGCGCCGCATCACACGTGAACGTTGACTCATGGAGCATCTGCAGGCCGCGTGCGCGATTGACCCTCATCACGCTGTGTTGGTATTGAGGCATGCCGGCAATCAATTGCGTTAACAGCTGATCGATGACGCCCTGATCCTTTTTCGGTCCTTCGAAAATGAACAGCGGCGGCAAATCGCGCTTGAGCCAGATCAGGGTTTCCGTGGGTTGCGCCAGCGTCGAGGGAGGCAGGGCGGCGATCAGGAGCGCGCCTGCCATGGCGCACATCGCCGGTCCGTTTCGCCACCGGCAGTGCTTGATGACTCGCGCAAACAGACGCTTCAGCTCAGATGGCTCCGTCTTTGCGCAGTTGTGTGATCTGCGACGCGTCATAGCCAAGTTCCTGGAGTACCTGCGCGTTGTGCTCGCCCAGTTGTGGCCCTACCCATTCACAATCACCGGGTGTCTCAGAGAGTTTCGGCACAATTCCCGGCATCTTGAAATCTTTGCCATCCGGCAGCTTGGCTTGCAGGAACATTTCCCGGGCGAGGTACTGCGGATCGCTGAACATGTCTTCGGCACTGAAGATCCGGCTGGCGGGTACTTCGGCTTGATTCAAACGTTCGATGACAGTGTCCAGGGGCAGCGAGTTGACCCAGCGATCGATAACCCCGTAAAGCTCATCGCGGCGGTTATCACGGCCATCGTTGCTGGCAAGTAGAGGATCGTTGGCCAGGTCTTCGCGGCCAATGATCAGCATGAAGCGTTTGAAGATCGCGTCGCCGTTCGCGCCGATCTGCACGTGCTTGCCGTCAGCGCTGGTGTGGATCGAAGACGGGGTGATGCCAGGCATGATGTTGCCGGTGCGTTCGCGGATGAACCCGAACACGTCGAATTCCGGGACCATGCTTTCCATCATGGCGAAGATCGCTTCGTACAGCGCTACATCGACCACCTGGCCCTGGCCACCGTTGACCTCGCGATGACGCAGGGCCATCAGCGCGCCGATCACGCCCCAGAGCGCGGCAATCGAGTCGCCGATGGAAATCCCGGTGCGCACCGGTGGTCGGTCCTCAAAACCGGTGATGTAGCGCAGGCCGCCCATGGATTCACCCACGGCGCCGAAACCAGGCTGGTCTTTCATCGGGCCGGTCTGGCCGAAGCCCGAGAGCCGCACCATCACCAGTTTCGGGTTGAGCGCGTGCAGGACATCCCAGCCGAGACCGAGTTTTTCCAGTACGCCGGGGCGAAAGTTCTCGATCAGGATGTCCGCTTCGCTCAGGAGTTTTTTCAGGATCGCCAGGCCCTCAGGATGTTTCAGGTTCAGCGTCAGGGACTTTTTGTTGCGTGCCTGAACGAACCACCACAACGAGGTGCCTTCATACAGCTTGCGCCACTTGCGCAGCGGATCGCCGCCATCCGGGGATTCGATCTTGATCACGTCCGCACCGAATTCAGCGCAAATGCGCGACGCAAAGGGGCCGGCAATCAAAGTGCCCAATTCGATGACTTTCAGACCTGAGAGCGGTTTGGCGGTGAGCGGCATGCTGGTTCCTGTAGGACAAAGATTGAGCGAGTACAGCGTTTTAACATAGCCGACTATCAGGCGCTCAAGGTTGATCACCATCAATTCGTGGATTGCCTGCCGCATCGGTTAGACTTGCCGCCTTTCCCCGTATCAAGAAGCCCGTACATGGCCCAGCCGTCCACGACCTACAAGTTTGAACTGAACCTCACCGACCTCGACCGCAGCGTCTACGAGAGTGTCAAGCAAACCATCGCCCGCCACCCATCGGAAACCGAAGAGCGCATGACCGTGCGCCTGCTGGCCTACGCCCTCTGGTACAACGAGCATCTGTCGTTTGGTCGTGGTCTGTCGGACGTGGATGAACCGGCCTTGTGGGAAAAAAGCCTGGATGACCGTGTCCTGCACTGGATCGAAGTCGGCCAGCCCGATGCCGACCGCCTGACCTGGTGCTCGCGCCGTACCGAACGCACCAGTCTGCTGGCCTATGGCAGCCTGCGCGTCTGGGAAGGCAAGGTGATCCCGGCGATCAAGAACCTGAAAAACGTCCACATCGCGGCGGTCCCTCAGGAAGTCCTGGAGACCCTGGCCAAAGACATGCCTCGCGTCATCAAGTGGGACGTGATGATCAGCGAAGGGACGATTTTCGTCACCGACGACCGTGGTCAGCATGAAGTCCAGCTGCAATGGTTGTCGGGCGAGCGCGGCTGAGTCCTCGCCGTTCCTGCGGTTTTACCCTACTTCATCAAGAGAAGCCCCTGTCACCCCATGCGCATCGAACCCCGCCAGCTGCCCGACACCCTGCCATTCCTCGGTGATATTCCGCCGCTGCTGACCCGCCTGTATGCAGCGCGGGGCGTGCAGTCTGAAGCCGAGCTGGATAAAAGCCTGGCGCGACTGATTCCGTTCCAGAAGCTCAAAGGCATCGAAGCGGCCGTGGACTTGTTGGTGACCGCGCTCGAACAGCGTCAACGGATTCTGATCGTCGGCGACTTCGACGCTGACGGTGCGACGGCCAGTACCGTGGGGACGTTGGGTTTGCGTTTGCTGGGGGCGGCGCATGTCGACTACCTGGTACCGAATCGCTTCGATTACGGCTACGGCCTGACACCGGAAATCGTTGCCGTGGCGCTCGAGCGCCAGCCGCAGTTGCTGATCACCGTGGACAACGGCATCTCCAGCGTCGAAGGTGTGGCGGCGGCGAAACAGGCCGGGCTTAACGTGCTGGTTACCGATCACCACTTGCCCGGCGACGAACTGCCGCTGGCCGATGCCATCGTCAATCCGAACCAGCCCGGTTGCGAGTTCCCGAGCAAGGCGCTGGCGGGTGTCGGGGTGATTTTCTATGTGCTGATGGCCTTGCGTGCGCGATTGCGCGAGCTCGGCTGGTACGCGAACAAGCCGCAGCCGAACATCGGCGAATTGCTTGATCTGGTGGCTTTGGGAAGCGTCGCCGACGTGGTGCCGCTGGATTCCAACAACCGGATTCTGGTGCACCAGGGCCTGGAGCGCATTCGTGCCGGACGCGCCCGACCGGGGATCAAGGCGATCCTCGAAGTGGCCAAGCGTGACCACACGCGCATCACGTCGACCGACCTGGGCTTCATCGTCGGCCCGCGCCTGAACGCGGCGGGGCGTCTGGACGACATGAGCCTGGGCATCGAATGCCTGCTGACCGACGACGCCGGGCTGGCTCGCGAAATGGCGGCTCAACTGGATGGCATGAACCAGGACCGCAAATCCATCGAGCAAGGCATGCAGCGTGAAGCGCTGGCGCAGCTCAAGGATTTGCCGTTGGAGTCGATGCCGTTCGGCTTGTGCCTGTTCGATCCCGAGTGGCATCAGGGCGTCATCGGTATCCTCGCCTCTCGCATGAAAGAGCGTTACTTCCGGCCGACCATTGCCTTCGCCGATGCGGGCGATGGTTTGCTCAAGGGGTCGGGGCGTTCGGTCCAGGGCTTTCATATCCGCGATGCCCTGAGCGTGGTGGCGGCGCAGCATCCGAGCCTGATCACCAAATACGGTGGTCATGCGATGGCCGCCGGCCTGACGCTGCCGGAAGCGAATTTTCCGCTGTTCGCCGAAGCCTTTGACGCTGAAGTGCGTCGGCAATTGCGCGAAGAAGACCTGACCGGGCGCTTGCTGTCGGACGGCACGCTGGCGGTGGAAGAGTTTCATCTGGAACTGGCCCGCGCCCTGCGCCATGCCGGTCCTTGGGGGCAGCATTTCCCGGAGCCGTTGTTTCACGGCGTGTTCCAGTTGGTCGAGCAGCGCGTCGTAGGCGAACGGCATCTTAAAGTCGTCCTCAAGAGCGAGTGCGGCTCGGTCAAGCTCGATGGCATCGCATTCGGGATCGACCGCGACATCTGGCCGAATCCGACCATCAAATGGGTGGAATTGGCCTACAAGCTCGACCTCAACGAGTTTCGCGGAAACGAGACGGTTCAACTGATGATTGCCCACATCGAACCGCGATAGCTTTTTTGTGGCGAGGGAGCTTGCTCCCGCTGGGCGGCGCAGCCGCCCCAAAACCTGCCACTGCGATTGGGTGTGCTTTGCACACCAACGGGAGCAAGCTCCCTCGCCACAGGGGACGCATTGGACGCTGATTGGAGGTGTTTCATTCTTGAACCCTCCCTGATCTTGCGATGTCGACTAGGCTCTAAGCACTGCTTGATTATCCTTGTGACGTTTTGTCCATTTTTTGCCCGCGGGGGCGGGTGCTGTAGCTTTTTCCTGTCACTCGTCGACTTTTCAAACAGAACCCTGGAGCCTGCCCACTGATTCGAGAGGTGCCCCATGAGTCTGCTGCTTGAACCCTATACCCTTCGCCAATTGATTCTGCCCAACCGCGTCGCGGTCTCGCCGATGTGCCAATACTCAAGTGCCGACGGCCTGGCCAATGACTGGCACCTGGTCCACCTCGGCAGCCGTGCGGTTGGCGGGGCCGGGCTGGTGTTTACCGAAGCCACGGCGATCACGGCCGATGGGCGCATCACCGCGCAGGACCTTGGCCTGTGGAGCGATGAACAGATCGAGCCTTTACAACGCATCACTCGCTTCATCGCGGCGCAAGGCGCCGTGGCCGGTATTCAACTGGCCCATGCCGGTCGCAAGGCCAGTACCTACAGACCGTGGCTGGGCAAGCACGGCAGCGTCAAACCCGACGAGGGGGGCTGGGTTCCGGTTGGCCCTTCACCGATTGCTTTCGATCCCCAGCACACCCAGCCCAAGCAGCTGGATGAAGGCGAGATCGCGACGATCATTCAGGCTTTTGTCGATGCGGCCAAGCGCTCGCTGACCGCAGGCTTCAAGGTGGTCGAGATCCATGCAGCCCATGGTTATCTGCTGCATCAGTTTCTTTCGCCCTTGAGCAACCAACGCCGTGATCAGTACGGCGGTTCGTTTGAAAACCGCATCCGATTGGTGTTGCAGGTTACCGAAGCGGTGCGTGCGGCGTGGCCTGAAGAGTTGCCGGTGTTTGTCCGCGTCTCGGCGACCGACTGGGTGGAGGACGGTTGGAATCCGGATGAAACCGTGGAGCTGGCCCGTCGCCTGAAAGACCTGGGTGTGGACTTGATCGATGTATCGTCGGGCGGCACGGCGGTGAACGCTGAAATCCCCACGGGGCCCGGCTATCAAACCCGTTTCGCCGAGCGCGTACGCAAAGAGTCAGGCATCGCCACCGGCACTGTCGGCATGATTACCGAGCCGGCCCAGGCCGAACACATTCTGCGCACCTGTCAGGCGGATATCATTTTCCTGGCGCGTGAATTGTTGCGCGATCCGTACTGGGCGCTGCATGCGGATGACGATCTGGGCGGACGCAAGGCGGTCTGGCCGGCGCAGTATCAACGGGCGACCCATCGCGAGCAGCCGATTCACGAGTCGGATCTGCGCGACTAAAACCATCGGCATGAAAAAGCCCCTGAGTCGTGAGATTCAGGGGCTTTCGTTTGTCTGGATATCCGATCAGGCGGCTTGGATCTTGCTGCGGTTCTGCTCGACCTTGTTCAGGTAGTCCTTGAGTTTTTCCTGCTCCTCCGCCGTTGTGAACAAGCCGAGTTTGCTGCGACGCCACAGAATATCGTGGGCGGTGGTGGCCCATTCTTCGCTGCACAGGTAATCGACTTCGCGGGTGTAGAGACCGCTGCCGATGTGTTCGCCCAGATCCCTCAGACTCTCAACGCCTTCGAGCATGCGCCAGGTGCGGCTGCCGTAGGTCGTGGCCCAGCGGCGTGCGATTTCACTCGGGACCCAGTCGAACTGGTCGCGAATGCGCGAGCTCAAGGCTTGTGGCGTGGTCATGTCTTCACCGCCCGGCAGCGTGGCGCTGGCGGTCCAGCTCGGCTGGATGTGTTTGAAGTACGGTGCAAGTTGCGCCAGCGCCGACTCGGCGAGTTTGCGGTAGGTGGTGAGCTTGCCGCCGAACACCGACAGCAACGGTGCCTCTTCACCGGCGCCGGACAGCGCGAGGGTGTAGTCGCGAGTCACGGCGGACGGGTTATCGGATTCGTCGTTGCACAGCGGCCGCACGCCGGAATAGCTATGCAGGATGTCGTCACGGCCGATCTGCTTTTTGAAGTGGGCGTTGACCACGTTCAACAGGTAATCGGTTTCGCCGTCGGTGATTGCCACTTTCGCCGGATCGCCGGTGTACTCGCGGTCAGTGGTGCCGATCAGGGTGAAATGGTTCAAGTACGGAATGGTGAACACAATGCGCTGATCTTCGTTTTGCAGGATGTGCGCGTGTTCACCTTCGTACAGCTTCGGCACGATCAGGTGGCTGCCCTGAATCAGGCGGATGCCATACGGCGATTCCATTTTCAGATCGTCGCGAATGAACTTGGCGACCCATGGGCCGGCGGCGTTCACCAGAGCCTTGGCACGGATCGAAAAAAGGCTGCCGTCGGCGCGCTCCAGGTGCAAGTGCCACAGGCCTTTGACGCGACGCGCACTGACGCAACGGGTTTGAGTGTGAACGTGGGCGCCTTTTTCCCGGGCCGCCATGGCGTTCAACACCACCAGACGTGCATCGTCGACCCAGCAATCGGAGTATTCGAAGCCTTTGGTGATCTCGCTTTTGAGCGCGCTGTCCGGGCCGAATTTCAGGCTTTTCGAACCTTGCAGTTGCTCGCGCTTGCCGAGGTTGTCATACAGGAACAAACCGGCGCGGATCATCCAGGCCGGGCGCAGGTGCGGGCGGTGTGGCAGCACGAAACGCATTTGCTTGACGATGTGCGGCGCCTTGGCCAGCAGCACTTCGCGCTCAGCCAAGGCTTCGCGCACGAGGCGGAATTCGTAATGTTCCAGGTAACGCAGTCCACCGTGGATCAGCTTGCTGCTGGCCGAGGAGGTGTGGCTGGCCAAATCATCCTTTTCGCAAAGGAACACCGACAGCCCGCGGCCGGCAGCATCCGCTGCGATCCCCACGCCATTGATCCCGCCACCGATGACGGCGATATCGTAGACCTCGGAAAGAGGGGGCGTAGGCAAGGTGGAAGTGGGCATCGGCTCGGGCCTCGGAATTCTTGATGTTCTGTATTTGAATTCGAACATTAATGTTCATTTGCGAAAATACTAGCCCATAAAGACGCGCGCAGCCAGCCGGCTTCGATTGAAAATACTCATCGAAGGGCCGTTAAAGGAAAATTTACGAACATTGTATGGCGGGGGGATTGA